>CAYJAF010000075.1:0-10273 GCA_964368195.1 uncultured Thermodesulfobacteriota bacterium | reverse complement strand
TAAGCAATTTGCTTACTTTCTAGGGAAGCGCTAATCAATCGACGTTTCTCTAAAAAAATTCCCAGAGGATTTTATGGATCTTTTCGAGCAAAAACGGGTCGAACCCGTAAATATAGAAGATGAAATCAAAGTAGCCTATCTTGATTACGCCATGAGCGTTATCATTGGTCGGGCCCTACCTGATGCCCGCGATGGCCTTAAGCCGGTTCACCGCCGCATTCTCTTTGCCATGAGCGAGCTTGGCAACGATTACAACAAGCCCTATAAAAAATCAGCCCGTGTGGTCGGTGATGTTATCGGTAAGTATCACCCCCACGGCGACCAGGCTGTCTATGATGCTTTGGTGCGTTTGGCTCAAGATTTTGCTTTGCGCTATCCTTTGGCTGACGGGCAAGGTAACTTTGGTTCTGTTGACGGTGATTCTCCGGCGGCTATGCGTTACACCGAAGTGCGCATGGCTAAATTAGCCCACGAGTTTTTAGCAGATATTGAAAAGAAAACCGTTGATTTTAGCTCTAACTATGATGATTCATTAGAAGAACCCGTGGTCATGCCCACCCGGGTGCCCGGGCTTTTAGTCAATGGCGCAACAGGTATTGCAGTCGGCATGGCCACCAACATTCCTCCCCATAACCTGGGTGAAGTGGCTGATGCTCTTATTGCTTTAATTGACAATCCCAAGTTGACTGTCAGTGAATTGATGAACTATATCCCCGGGCCCGATTTCCCCACCGGAGGTTTTATTTTAGGCCGTGATGGCTTGCGTGAAGCTTACCACACCGGGCGGGGCATTATCCGCCTGCGGGCTAAAGCCGGGGTGGAAACAGGGGCTAAAGATAAGAAATCGCTGGTGGTGACGGAAATTCCTTACCAGGTGAATAAGGCCAAGCTCCATGAAGATATTGACCTTCTCATTCGTGATAAAAAACTGGAGGGTATTTCGGAAATACGGGATGAAAGTGACGGCGAAGGGATGCGCTTGGTGCTGGATTTGAAATCCACCCACCGTGATTCAGCCGATACCATCTTAAATCAGCTCTACCGCCAGACCCAAATGGAAGTGAGCTTTGGCATTAACTTGTTGGCCGTCGTGGGTCAGGCTCCGCGCCTTTTGACTTTGCGTGATGCCCTTCTGCACTTTTTAGAGCATCGCAAAGAGGTGGTCACCCGCCGCACTCGTTTTGAGCTCGATAAAGCCGAAGCTCGGGCCCATATTTTAGAGGGTCTCCTCAAAGCTCTGGATAACCTTGATGCCATCATCAAGTTAATCCGGGCCAGCCGCACTCCTTCTGAGGCCAAAAGTGGCCTTATTAACGAATTTGCGTTCACTGAAATTCAAGCCCAGGCCATTTTGGATTTGCGTTTGCAAAAATTGACTCAGTTGGAACGCCAAGGTCTTTTAGATGAATACGATGCTCTTTTGAAAGACATTGAGCGCTACCGAGCCATTTTAGCTTCCGAAACCCTTCTCTTAGGTGTAATTCGCGAAGAAACCCAAGGCTTGCGAGACGAATTTGCCGACGAACGCCGCACCCAAATTACCGAAACTCGCCCCGGGGATTACAACCCCGAAGATTTTATTGTCGATGAAGACATGGTGGTGACCATTAGTCACGGCGGCTATATTAAACGCAGTTCCGTCACTTTATACAAATCCCAAAAACGGGGCGGTAAAGGCGTTACGGCAGCCAAGACAAAAGACGACGATTTTGTCGAACGTCTCTATATCGCCTCCACCCACAGCTATCTTCTCTTCCTCACTACCCGCGGTCGCCTCTATTGGCTGAAAGTCCACGAAGTGCCTCAAGCCGGGCGCACGGCCAAAGGCAAAGCCATTGTCAACCTTCTGGCTTTAGCCGAAGAGGAAAAAGTGACCACCGTCTTGGTGGTGAAAGATTTGACCGAAGCTGATCGTTTTGTGGTCATGGCCACGGCCAATGGCCTCATTAAGCGAGTTGATCTCTCGGCTTTCCAAAATCCCCGCAAGGCGGGCATCATTGCCATGGGCGTGGGTGAAGACGACGAGTTGGTCTCAGCGGCTTTGACCGATGGCCAAAGGGCCTTGATTTTATCGGCTCAACAAGGCAAAGCCATTTGCTTTAAAGAGAGCGAAGTGCGTTCCATGGGGCGCACCGCCGGCGGAGTCAAGGGCATCTCCTTGGGCCCCAAAGATCGCTTGGTCAGCATGGATTGCATTGCCATGGATCGTTCAGAAACCCTTTTAACCGTTACTGAAAAAGGTTTTGGCAAACGCACCCCGGCGGCGGAATATAACCTTCAATCCCGCGGCGGCATGGGCACCATCACCATTAAAACTTCGGCCCAAAAAGGCCAAGTGGTGGGCGTCCTCAAAGTCACTGAAGAAGATCGCCTCATGCTCATTACCAACACCGGGCGGTTGATTATGTTCAAGGTCAGCGAGGTTTCCGTCCGCCATCGCAACACCGGCGGAGTCAAACTCATTGGCGTTGAAGACGCTGAATACGTGGTGGCTGTGGCCCCGGTGGGTGAAGCCGATGAAGAACCCGAAGACATTAGCACCGACGAAACCTGGACAGAAGAGCCGGGCGGGGAGCTTTTGACATGAGACGACCCTTCGGCCGTAAAAAGGGAAGCCCTTTTGGGTCGCATAAAAAAAATAAAACGTCCCAGCTAGAGACCCCGGCTTTTCCGGCAGGTGCTGTGCGCCTGCAAAAGCTCATTGCTGAAGCCGGGCTCGCCTCTCGCCGGGGAGCAGAAGATTTAATCGCCGCCGGACGAGTGGCCATTAACGGCGAAGTTGTTACGGAACAAGGCCTCAAAATCGATCCCAACATCGATAGGGTAACCGTCAACGGACGCCCCCTTCCGCCGCCGGAAAAGCTCCGTTATTATATGTTTCACAAACCGGCCGGCTTTTTGACCACAGTCTTCGACCCCCAAGGGCGGCCCACCATCAAAGGCTGGCTCGACAAAGTCCCGGGCCGTGTTTTTCCCGTGGGGCGGCTCGACATGGACGTCGAAGGTCTTCTCATCTTGACCAATGACGGCGATTTGGCCAAACGCCTTATGCACCCTTCATCAAAAGTGCCGAAAGTTTACCGCGTCAAAGTGGCGGGCTTGCCTAAAATTGTAGATCTGGAACGCTTGCGGTCAGGCGATATAATGATCGACGATCGCCCGGCAGCCCCGGCCGAAGTGGAACTTCTCAAATCAGCTCGCCACGAAACTGACAAAGTGCGCTCATGGCTCTTGCTCACTCTCACCGAGGGGCGACCAAACCAAGTAAAGCGTATGTGCTCAGCCATCGGCCACCCTGTGCTCAAATTAAAACGAATCAGCTACGCCAGCCTCACCCTTGGCACCTTGCCCCGTGAGTCCCTCCGCCCACTTTTCCCGGCCGAAGTTGCCATGCTCAAAGAAGCTGTGGGCTTGCGTTGATTTTTATTTTTTCCCGGTCATTTTCTCTTTAATTTCTAAGAGCTTGGCCACCTGTTCCGGTTTCGTGTTAGGTGGTAAGCCTAATTTGGTCAAAAGTTCCTGCCTAATTTCTTTCAAGTAAGCTTGGCGGTCGAATTCTGGTTCTGAGGCTTTAGTTGTCATATAAATTCTCCGGTTATTAAAATTTTTAAGCGGCATATTTTGCCAAAATAAAGTGCCCAAATATACTTTAGCATTTTTTGCGCCAAATATCAGGAAACATTCACGTCAATCTAATTTATTATTTGCCCGGCTCCTACGGAGTAACTTTCTCCGAAATGGTCTGCATTTTTGCCCCTAAAGTTCGCATTCGCTCACAGGAGGGGCAAAAATTTACAGCCAATTTCGGAGAAAGTTCTCCTACGTCGCCATAAAGTTTATGACGTTCTAGCAAATTAGATTGACGTGAAAGTGCCGACAGGGCCTACGTGTCTAATTTTTTTGGGCAAGGAATTTCATCAGTGATTAAAAGGCTTTAATTATTCGAAATTTATGAATAGCATTTGAATTTGTTCGCAAGCAAGCGAAGCCTCTGGGGGGTGCCTCTCCAAAATATTCTGCAATTTTAACTCTGCCTAATGAGCGAAACGAAGGCGTCCGCCGAAGTGAAGCGAAGCCGAAGGAGTTAAAATAAGGAATCTTTTGGAGAGGCACCCCCAGAGGCGAGCGACGAGAAATTATAAATTAGATTAGCGTGAAAGTGGTGTGTGAAAAGTGGACATCAGAGCTTAAATATATTACAATATAAGCGGAATGTATTTTAACCCCCCAGAATCAGGGAAACCTAAACCATGACGCCGCCAAGACAGGGCTCAGCAGAATACGAATATTATGCCCTTATCAGTTTTTGTCAAGCTGATGAAATTTTTGCGCAACAACTGGCGGCCCGAATAGAGGCTTTCGAGTTACCAAACCATTTAAGAGTTGCCTACCCCGATTTGCCTGTTAAACTTGGCGCTATTATCTGCCAGCCACGTGATTTTTCTCTTGAGGCAAGTGATGAATCGGCAGATTTGCGGGAAAAACGTTTAAGTAAGGTTGGCTTTTTAGTCACCCTTTGCTCGGCTCAAACTGATACCACTAACCAAGATAATGCTTTTAATAAAGAAATAGAGGTTTTCGCCAAAGCCGGACGCTTGAAAAATGTCATTCCAGTGCTATTGGAGGGCCAAGGAGTTAGGCCTGCGATGCCCACTCCTTCTTCACCAGCGGCAGATGATACGGATTCCAAGGCTATAGCTCCCACAGTGATGGCCGAAATGAATGCCGACACAGCGCTCCATGTGATTTTGGCTTCCCCCCTTGACCTTGAACGTTCCAGTCAAAAAATAATTGCTCGTCTTATGGGCCTTGATCCTGAAATTCTTTGGGCCCAAGAGCCGGTGGAAACGAAGACTCCTTCTCGTTTGGGACGTTTTGGGCTTCCGGTGGTGGTGTTTTTAACCATAGTCACTTTAATCGCTTATTTTTATTGGGATCATAAGCGCGAAAAAATAGAGCTTTTTGCCGATTATGTTTTGGCTTACGGTGTGCCTTCCGGCTTGTATCCCTTAGAGGAAATGGAGGCCGCTCGCCTTCCCGGGCATTATCGCTTTCTTTTCCGCAAAGGGGATTTGCTATCGGTTACCTATGTCGACAGTGCCGGAAGGCCCAAAGACAGGCCCTGGTCTGAAGAGCAACCACGCCCGGCTATTCAAGAGTTCAGCTATGATCAAGAAAGTGGCGACGTCAGCCAAGCGCAATGGTATGACCAATATCGTAACTTAAAAACGACTGTCACTTTTAACGGCTCTGAAGGGCGAGACATTGCTTTTAAAGTGTATGGTTTGGAAAATGAAGCTTTGAATGCTTGGCTTAAGGCCCGTAAAGATTCAATGGCTAGTGGGCAATTTTTCTTTGTGGATCCTAACGCCATTCGCAGTCAAGTGCGCCATTGGGAATTGATTCCAGATGAAAATGGTTTTTTTACCAACATAAACTATCGCCAACTAGATAGCGACCAAGCCGCACGTAACAGCGCAGGTGTTTTTGGGCAAATGGTAGAGCGAGATGAGCAAGGACGGGTGGTTCGGCTCTTTTATCATGATGCCCAAGGCCAACCCATGGATTCTTGGGACGGCTCAGCCGGCACGCTTTACCGCTATGACGGCCCTAATTTAGCCGAGGTGACAAACATTGACCTCAATGGGCGACCGGTTGTTGATAATCGGGAAATTATTAGGACTTTGTGGGAATATGATTCATCCGGGCGTATGCTGAAAGAGAGCTATGTTGATGCCGCCGGAAGTTTGAAAGCAGATTCCAAAGGTTTAGCCGAAACCACATGGGCTTATAATGATAATGGGCAAGTTATTCGCGAGGCCTATTTCGATGCTCAAGGTCAGCCCTTTCGTAATGAGCGGGGTTATGCCGGTTGGGAGCAAATCTATGGCCCCGGCACCATTGAGAGGCGTTTTTTCGGGCCCGGTGGTGAGCCCACTTTCGACCGTGGTGGGGCCGCCCGCGTGCGGCGGACACTTAATGAAAAAGGCGAGACAATCAGCTTAGATCACTTTGGCTTAGAGGGCTTGCCGCAATTGGGCTCTGAAGGCTACGCCCGGGCCACTTTCAGTTATGATCAACAAGGCCGTTTGGTGGGTGAAAACTTTTTTAACGCAAGTGGTCAACCAACTTTAACTAAATGGGGCTATGCCGGCGTCACCCGAGCTTATAACGATTTTGGTTCCATCAGGGAAGAGAGCTATTGGGGTCCCGACGGTCGCCCGATTTTGGGCCTTGACGGCTATGCTTCTATGGTGGTGAATTTTGATGAGGGAGGGGTGGCTGAAAAAATCATTTATTTTGGCGTAGATGGCCAAATGCGGGCTAACAATTTAGGCTATGCCCAACTATTTTTCGAGACAGATGATTATGGTCACCCGTTAAGTTTAACTTATTATGGTCTGGCCGGTGAGCCGGTTTGGTCGGTGGAGGGTTTTAGTCAAGTTAAATGGAATTGGTCTGACGATGCTTTGCTGGAGGAAGTGCTTTTCTTTAACCCCGATGGTAGCCCGGCCAGCTTTGATAACGGCATTTCCGGTGTGCGTTATGAATACAATGACGAAGGTCGCCTGACGGCCAGCTTTGCCTTTGGCCCCGGCGGGCAAATTCTTTCCACCCGCCGTTACGATGAAACAGAGCCCTACAACAGCCCGACTCTCCCGACTTCGGAAAGTCAAATTTTGCTGACTCCCGAACGGGCCAATTTCGGCATTTTCTATGGTGAATCTGAAGTTGAGGTGACCATTTTAAATTTAAGCGGTCAAGATATTTTAATTAGCGAACCGCGCACAACACTGCCTTATCTCAGCTTCGAGTTTCCCAACGGACGCCTTGTTCCGGCTTTAGATTCCATTGGCCTCAAAGTTAAATGCGTTCCCCCGGCAGAATATGGCGGTAACTTGCAAGGGCAAGTGATTTTGGCTGCGGGTGCGTCAAAAGAGCCTCCCATTGTTATTCCTGTTGTGGGACAATATAATCCCGGGCAACCAATTGACCCTCGAGAGCCTGAGATTATGTCCACTTACCTGATCACTTATAATCCTCAGAGCTTGGAGCCTTTTGATTACTCACATATTGTCGTCGATGGTCAGCGGACAGTTCATTTTAAAGACGACGGCACCTGGACAGAGGAAGAGTTTTCCATTGATGGTAAAATTATCTGGACGAAATGGCACCGTGCTGACGGCACGGTGGAGCTTCACAAGAGTTACAGATACGATTCCGAAGGGCAAATTACTGACGCCACAACTCATCAAGTAAACGGGGGCACTGAAGTATATCGCTATGAAAATGGGGAACTTATTGAGATTTTTACCAGCCACCCAACTGGCCGCTTGGAGCGTTTTCGGCCCGGTGAGCACCTTGAGACCCATTGAGCGAGGCCCCAAGTGAAGCTGAAATTTCTTTTCCCCGGTAAAACAAAAGAGTCGTTTTTAGATGCCGGCATTCAAAGTTATCTCAAACGCCTTGCCCCTTTAGTGGAGGTGAGCTTAGAGATTGTTAAGCCTGCGCAATTGCTTGGGCAGGGCTTAGCCGCTGAGGCGGCGGCGCGCCAAAAAGAGAGCGAGAGCTTAGCTGCGCGCCTGAATCTCGGTGAACATCTCATTATTGCCGATTTAGCCGGGCAACAAAAATCGTCCACTCAGTTGGCCGACTACTTCCGAACCTTACAGACCACAGGCCCGCGCAATATAAACTTAATCGTGGGTGGCCCTTGGGGCTTAGATCCCAAGCTCTTGGCCCAGGCCCACTTGCGCCTCTGTTTCAGCCCCATGACTTTCCCCCATGATTTGGCCCGGCTTATGCTCTTAGAGCAAGTTTACCGAGCATTTACAATTTTAAATCATGTCCCTTATCACAAATAAGCAAATCCTATCTCTTTTGCCTCGAAATGGGGCCGTGGCCTCTTGGGCTTTAGTTGCGCTGTTTGGGGCAATTAGTCTTTGGGGGCTGGCTGAATTCAGCGCCCTTATAACTGCTTTAGAAGATCAAGTTAGCTCACCTCCTCAAGCCGGTGAATTGGCGCGGGGTGTCTTGATTTTGCTGGTGATTTATTGGCTGCAAAGCTTGTTTTATGTGGTGCCGGTAAGTGAAGAATCGGCTGTTTTTATGCGGGAGCAAATGTTTGGAGTCCGGCTTGTTTTTTTACCCCTAGCCTCGAGTTCAAAGTTGGAAATAGGCCCCCTTTGGGAGCTCTTTCAGCTGGATTCCACTTCCGATGGGGAAAGTGAAGAAGAGGCTTTTGTAAATGAACTTGAAAGGCGCTTGGCCACTTGGAACATTTTGAAAAAACTTAGTTTTTTAGTGGAAAGTCGGAGCCCGTTAGATTTTTTGCTGGATAAGTCTCTGGCTTCATGGCCCAAAACGTTAGCATTGCCCTTGCGCCTTGTTTACTTACTCATGAGCCCGGCCCGCCAAGTGATGAAAATGTGGGGCTATGTTTTTTTAAAGGCTTGGCAATATTACTACGACCCCGGCCCCTTGCCCCCGGCTTTTCTTCGCCGCATACTGGTGGCTTGGGAGTTGAAAGAGCGTGCTGAAAATATTTATGGTGAGCACGCTGAAAGTGAAGTTTGCCAATGCTCTTCGGTTGAATATGGCCAAATCCTAAAAGCCCTACGCACCGTATATGGCGACCCGAGCTACGGCGGGAGCACCTCGGAGCTGGCCGATTCCCTGGCCTTACCATTTGGCCAAATTCCCTTTCTAGCCTCCCGATACCGCGGTATTTATTTCAACCAAGCCGCAACGCTAGGAGTGAGCACTTTGGCTGAAATTTATGATGATGGCCCGGCTGAAGACCCAAAGCTCTTTTACCCTTCTGAGCTAAGTGCGGAGGCTGAATCGCTGGCTTTGCTTTTAGCCCACAAAGCCCGGCTTAGTTCTTTTTTGGCTCAAAGTCACACCGAGGGCCTTTTGTGGCTCGATGGTCGTCCGGCTCCGCCGTGGGTTTTGGCTCAAAATATTTATGAGTTGGATTTGGAAATTGCCAAAGAACGTTATCGTCTGGCCAGTCATAATCGTCGCTGTCGTTCTTCTCATCTGGCTCTGTCTAGTAAAATAGGCTTGGGCTGGCCCGAGCGTTTAAAAGGTTTGGCGGCTCACCTTCTCTTTGCCGAGCAAGGGGTTCACGCTCTGACTTTAGTCTTGGAGGATGCGGAGGAAAGTTTTGAAAAATCTTTACGGCAAGATTCAGAGTGGTTTGATGCTCCGAAAGATTATTTAAAGCTTCCCCCTTTGCAAGAACTTTATCAGGTTATGGAACAAATTTACGATGCTCTTTTAGAAATCGGCCAACCGCAGGGTTTGTCTTGGCGGGCTGAATTGCCGGAATCTTGGCCCTTGTCGGCTCCGATGCGTGACGATTCCTTAAATTGGCTAGATGAGAAAGCCCTGCCGGTGGCAATGATTCTTTTGGAAAGCCTCAATTCATTAAAAGAAATTAGCCTGGTGGCTTTGCTAGAGGCTGAGGAATGTGTGGCCACAATGAGCAAGATGCCCACCCAAACTCAAGAGGCACCACCGGCTCCAGCGGTGATTGCTCCTTTCCCTTTGCGCCACCGTAAACTCCTTGCGCCCCCGCGGGTTTATTCTTGGGCCGCTGCATTTAAAGCCGGTTGGGAGCGAAACTTTTTAGCCCTTTTGGTGCTTTATGCCCTTTTTGAAGAAGCCCAGTTGCTTATTTAGTCGAGGCTGAAAAACTCTCTTTTGGGCGTTTTTCAGCGAGGCACGCCGACTTTCGCACCCTTTTTGCGTTCGCAAAAAGCCGCCGGAAGTGAATTCCGGCTGGTGCTTCGCCTGCGGGGCGTCTGCCAGACGGCAGTCGCCTTAGCCGCCGCTAGCGGTATTTTCGCGGGGAAAATATACCGAATTTTGCTAAAAGGGGCGTAATTCTCTTGCATATTTCCCCCTTGATTTTTCGCTATTTCAACTAATATTACAAGCAGTTGCTACATTTTTCAGCGGCGACTATTTAGTCAAAATAAAAAAACTTGTCAGCGAGACTCCCCGGTGATCTGCGGCACGCTTCCATCACGGACCGCTGCTTCCTTCCGGATCTGACGGGGTTAGTGGGGAGGCGTCACGCAAAGCCGAGGAGGCTCGCTGACAAGTCATTTAGATAATATACCTTGAAATAGAAAAAAAAGCAAGATTATTGATGCGAGTTTTCAGGGTAATCCATTTTAAAAATTTCAGGGAAAAAATATTTTAAAACAAGAGATTTCTCCTCAAGAATGCTTGAAAATTGATTTTCGTGTCGTTTTGGCCTTGA
>CAYJAF010000074.1:0-10411 GCA_964368195.1 uncultured Thermodesulfobacteriota bacterium | reverse complement strand
TGACGGAGCCCGATTTCCGCTCGGGAGCTCAAGTTGTTGAATTTTTAAAGAAACTACACGCAATTTTAGTTCGCTTGGAAGTTACTGAAGGGCGTTTGGAAGAAGGGGAATTTCGTTGCGACGTCAATATCTCCTTGAGGCCCAAAGGCACCGAAACTTTAGGTATTCGCAGTGAAGTTAAGAATTTAAACAGCTTCCGCCACGTGGCCCAAGCCATTGAATATGAAATTGACCGCCAAAGTGAATTATACGCTCAAAATAAACCGGTAGTCCAGGAGACTCGCCTCTTTGATCCCGGTCGTCAAGAGACTCGCTCTTTGCGTTCAAAGGAAGAAGCCCATGATTACCGCTACTTCCCGCAACCTGATTTGCCGCCGGTGGAAGTTCCGGCTGAGATGTTGGCGCGAATTGCGGCCGTGCGAATCGAGCTCCCGGAAGAAGCTCAAAGTCGCTTAATTTCTTTGGGCGTCACCGAAGAACAAGCGGCGGTGATTTTAGATAGGCGTCAGGCTCTGGCTTATTTTGACAGTGCTTGCGGGCATTTAAACGACCCCAAACGGGTGGCGACCTTAATGTTGGAGCTTTTGCTCCCGGCTTGTCAAAAGGAAGATGTTCTGCCCTCGGAAGCTAAATTCACTCCTGAACTTTTGGCGACCTTAGGGCGGTTGATAGCGGAAAATACTATCACTCGGCGGGCGGCTTACGATCTTTTCCCTGAGCTTTTCACCACCGGTGATGACCCGGAGAAAATAGCTAAAGAACGGAATTTGCTGCAAGTTTCCGACACCGGAGCCATTGAAGAAATGGCGGCGGCCGTTATTGCCGCGCACCCTCAAGAGGTGGAAAAATATCGCGGTGGACAAGAGAAAGTTCTGAGCTTTTTGGTGGGGCAAGTGATGCGCCAAAGCAAAGGCACAGCCAACCCCAAATTAGTCAATGAGATTATGGCCAAGCTATTGGTTTGATTTTGAAATTATAATTTAAATATATAAGGGAGTCACCATGACCATCGACCCCAAAACAGTTGAAAAAACGGCCACTTTGGCCAATCTCGACCTCACCTGGGGCCTGAGCCCGGAAGAAGCCCCGGCGGCTTTGGCTAAATTGGCTGGCGAGATGGACAATATTGTCAGTTATATGGACATCTTAGCCGAAGCAGATACAAGCGGCGTCGAGCCCCTTTACTCGCCTATGATCGAGCCCCAAATGCCGCGGGAAGACATCCCGCAAAACAGTGGTTTGGCTGAAGATTTACTGAATCAATCTCCCGAACGTTGGGGGGATTTTTTCACTGTCCCTAAAATTATTTGAGCCGGAAGTGATAAATGTCGGAATTCCATAAATTAACACTAGTTGAAACAGCCGCCAAGCTTCAAAAAAAAGAAGTGACCGCCACCGAGATGGTGGAGGCCTCTTTGGCCCAAATTGCGGCGACCGAACCTCAAATCAACGCTTGCCTCAGCGTCTTAGGTGACCAAGCTCGCCAAAAGGCCAAGGAGATGGACGCCAAAGGTGTTGATCCCAGTCAAGCCCTTTGGGGAGTGCCTCTCACCCTCAAAGACCTTTTCTGCCTCAAAGGTTCGCCCACGACAGCAGCTTCAAAAATTTTAGAAAATTTTGTCCCGGCTTACGATGCATCCGTGACTCGCAAGCTCCAAGAAGCCGGGGCCATCATTGTGGCCAAAACTAACCTCGATGAGTTCGGTATGGGCTCGGCCACGGAATTTTCCGCCTTCGGCCCCACTCGCAACCCTTGGAATCAGGGTAAAGTGCCGGGCGGTTCCAGCGGCGGGGCGGCGGCTTCGGTGGCCTCTTACCAGACCTCCGGCGCCTTTGGCACCGACACAGGGGGCTCCATTCGCCAGCCGGCGGCCCTCTGCGGTTGCGTGGGCCTTAAACCCAGTTATGGGCGCATTTCCCGCTTCGGCATCATTGCTTTTGCCTCGAGCCTCGACCAAGCCGGGCCCATGGCGCGGCGGGTTGCAGATTGCGCGCACCTACTGGCCGCCACCGCCGGAGCCGACCCCCAAGATAGCACCTCCTCGAATCGTCCGGTTGAGGACTACGTGGCCGCAACTAAGGCTCCGCCCAAACTAAGGGGGCTGAAACTTGGCCTACCCAAAGAACTATTTGATGCCGAATTCCAGCCGGAAGCCCAGAAACATATTGAAAAAACGTTGGAAAAACTCAAAGATGCCGGGGTCGAGTTAGTTTCGGTGAGTTTGCCTAACCTCTCTTTTGCTGTGGCCTCATATTACCTTATTGCCTCGGCCGAAGCTTCCACAAACTTGGCTCGCTATGATGGTGTGCGCTACGGTCGGCGGGCTGAAAATCCCAAAGATCTCACTGATCTATATCGCTCCTCTCGCAGTCAATTTTTAGGGCCGGAAGTGAAGCGGCGCATTATTTTGGGAACTTTCGCTCTGTCGTCCGGCTATTATGATGCCTATTTCCGCAAGGCCGCCCAAGTGCGTCGCCTCATTCGGGAGGACTATTATCAAGCCCTGACGAAATGCGATTTTCTTTTTTCCCCGGTCACCACTTTGCCCGCTTGGGATCTGGGTAGCTTCGCCGCCGACCCCTTGGCTGCTTACCAGCTGGACTTGATGACCTTGCCCGTCAACTTGGCAGGGCTCCCGGCTCTTTCGCTGCCGGTTGGGCTCGGGGGAGAGTCGAACCTGCCTTTCGGTATGCAACTAATCGGCCGCCCCTTTGACGAATGTGGTCTCCTCGGAGCAGGCCAAGCTCTGGAAGAGCTTTTCCCACCATTATTATAGTCGATGCTGAAAACTCCTTTTCAGTCGTTTTTCAGCATCGACTAAAATAGTCGCCGCTGAAAAATGTAATAACAGTTAGCAATGATTGATGAAACAACGAAAAATCAAGGGGAAAATATGCAATGGAATTATGCCCTTTTTGGCAAAACCCGGTATGTTTTTCTCTGAGAAAATGCCGGTAGCGGCGGCTAAGGCGACTGCCGCCTGGCAGGCGCCCGCAGGCGAAGCACCAGCCGGAATTCACTTCCGGCGGCCTTTTGCGAATGCAAAAGGGGGTGCGAAAGCCGGCGTGCCTCGCTGAAAAACGCCTAAAAGGGAGTTTTTCAGCATCGACTAAAATAGAAAAGCCTCCTGTCTATAAAGGTGGACAGGAGGCTTTTTTATGTGGTCAAGAAAAGTAATTTCTCACTTAAAGAGAAAAAAATTGTAAAATTGTTCCCTAAAAAATTCTTTTATTTCGAGCCACAGCAAGATTTGTATTTTTTGCCGGAGTTGCAAGGGCAAGGATCGTTGCGTCCGATTTTAGCTTGGTCGCGCATTTGGGGTTGTTTAGCTGAGCTTTCACTTCCCCCGGCGTGGGACAAGGTCACGGGTTGGCCTGTCTCTTTGGGAGCTAACTCGTTGATTTCGTCTTCATATTGAATTTGGACGTGGGTGATTAAGCTGATGGTGTTTTCGCGCACGGTTTCCAGCATTTTACCAAAGAGGTCAAATCCTTCCCGTTGGTATTCGCGCAAAGGGTCTTTTTGGGCGTAACCGCGCAGGCCGATACCATCTTTGAGGCGATCCATGGAGAGTAAATGATCTTTCCACTGGCTATCAAGGGAGTTGAGCATCAACCAACGCACCAACTCGTCAATGGCTTTGGGGCCAATTTGTTCTTGGCGAGCTTCAAAGACGCCGCGGGCTCGGTCGAAGATGCTTTGGGCCAAACCATCTGGGGTGAAATCGTTAAAGTCACTTAAGGAAACGTTGAAAGTGAAAAAGCGGAAGGTGTCGGCACTAAATGATTCCCAATTCCAGTTTTCCGGCTCAACTTTGGGGTCGGCCCATTGGTCGACTACTTTGAGCACTTGTTCTTCAAAGAGGTTGAGCACTTGGTCGATCAAGTTTTCCCCGGCCAGGATGCGTTTGCGGCGGTTATAGACAACTTCCCTTTGGCGATTCATGACGTCGTCATATTCCAAAAGGTGTTTACGGATTTCAAAATTGTGATTTTCCACTTGTTTTTGGGCGTTTTCAATGCCGCGGCTAATGAGTTTGGCTTCCAAAGGGACTCCTTCGGTCATGCCAAGGCGCTGCATGAGCCCTTTAAAGCGGTCGCCACCAAAGATGCGCATGAGGTCGTCTTCTAAAGAGAGGTAGAAGCGGGATTCCCCGGGGTCGCCTTGGCGTCCGCTACGGCCGCGCAGCTGATTGTCAATGCGGCGCGATTCGTGGCGTTCGGTGCCTAATATGAAAAGTCCGCCCAGCTCGGGCACTCCCTCGCCTAAGACAATGTCGGTGCCCCGACCGGCCATGTTGGTGGAGATGGTGACCATTGCTCTTTGGCCGGCTTGGGCCACGATTTGGGCCTCTTTTTCATGCTGTTTGGCGTTGAGGACGTTGTGGGGTATGCCTTTGCGCTTAAGTATTTCGGAGATGTGCTCAGAGTGGGCGATGGAAATGGTGCCCACCAAGACAGGTTGGCCCTTTTTATAGAGGGCTTCGATTTCCTCCACCACGGCATTATATTTTTCACGCACTGTGCGGTAGATGATGTCTTGGTGGTCGCTGCGAACCATGCGCCGATGGGTGGGGATAACCACCACTTCGAGCTTGTAAATTTTGGCAAATTCCATGGCTTCGGTGTCGGCTGTGCCGGTCATGCCGGCCAGTTTTTCATACATCCGAAAGTAATTTTGGAAAGTAATGGAGGCTAAGGTCTGGTTTTCATTTTCAATCTTAACCCGCTCTTTGGCTTCCAAAGCTTGGTGTAAGCCGTCAGAATAGCGGCGGCCGGGCATGGGCCGCCCGGTGAATTCATCAACAATTACAACTTGTTTTTCGGCAGTTACCAAATAATCTTTGTCACGTTTGAAAAGGGTGTGAGCCTTCAAAGCTTGGCTTAAGTGGTGTAAGAGTTCCAGGTTTTGAGGGTCATATAAGTTGGTCAGCCCCAAAAGGTCTTCGCTTTTGGAAACGCCGGCGTCGGTTAAGCTGGCGGTGCGGGCTTTTTCATCTAAGGTATAATCCTCATCGCGGTCTAACTGCGGAATAACACGGTCGGCCCGCAAATAGAGGTCGGTGGATTTTTCTGCCGGGCCGGAGATAATGAGCGGAGTCCGGGCTTCGTCAATCAAGATGGAATCGACCTCATCGACAATGGCGTAGTGGAAGGGACGTTGGACGTAATCCTCCAGGCGGAACTTCATATTGTCGCGTAAATAGTCGAATCCAAACTCGTTATTAGTGCCGTAGGTGACGTCCGCCAAGTAGCTGTCACGCCGTTGGGGGTCGGTGAGGCCATGGATAATGGTGCCAACCGAAAGCCCGAGAAAGTTATAGAGTTGGCCCATCCAGGCGGCATCGCGGCGGGCCAGATAGTCATTTACCGTTACAACATGAACGCCCTTTCCCGTGAGAGCGTTTAAATAAACTGGCAATGTGGCTGATAAGGTTTTGCCTTCGCCTGTTTTCATTTCTGCGATTTTGCCAAAATGGAGGGCTAAGCCGCCCATTAGTTGCACATCGAAATGACGTTGGCCCAAAACTCGGGCCCCGGCTTCACGGACAGTGGCAAAGGCTTCCGGCAGAAGGTTTTCCAAAGATTCACCGCGAGCCAGACGCTCTTTGAAAATTGCCGTTTGGCCGGAGAGCTGGGTGTCAGACATCTTCCTTATTTGAGGTTCAAGGGTGTTTATGTTATTGACAATTTCGCTAAAGCGCTTGATTTCACGGTCATTGGCAGTGCCGAATATTTTTCGCAAGATAGATTTCATATTTACCTTTGGTTTAGTTAAAGGGGCAGGGTATGTGGTTTATAGTATTTTAAAAAATTTAACCCCGGCAAGTCGGGGTTAAATTTTGCCTAAATTATTATACAACTTTAGCAGTATTTTTCAACTTTATTGTGCATAGAGGGTCGACTGGCTGCGCAGGCAATTCCGATGTCTCTTTGCTTGCTTTTGCACAAGATAAATATAAAATAGCCCGGAAACACCAGCTTATTCTTTAATTGTGTTGGTCAAAAGGCGTAAATGCTCAATGCCTTTGGGGCGATCGGTTTGGGCGACAATTTTAAACTGGGCCGTTTTGCCCGCTTCAACATAAGTCGGCGATAGGAAAGATTCGCCCATGGCCACTGCTTTGCCGGTTTCGTCGAACATCATGGCAAAAATAGTGAGACCCGATTGGGCTTTGCCCGTATTGTTTTTGATGGTGCCGGTGACTTCCAAACGTCCACCGTTCAGGTAACGCCACTTGAAGCTTTCCACATCAAACTTTTGGCCCACCGGAGCCCGCTCGGCCACGTCAACATCGGTGGGAGGCTTGTAGCCCAGACGAGATGGCCCGCAAGCCGGCAAAAGAGCCAAAAGCAAAAGAGAGGCTAAAATTAATTTAACTTGTTTCATTAAAAGCACCTGTAAATGGCTAATTCTTTGAAATTCCAAATAAAAACAAAGGCGAAATGAAACAACAAATCGCCTTTTAAAATTAGGTTTTGAAATCCCGGTCTCTTTAGAAATTAAAAATCAAGTTCAGCTTGTTTCTAATAACAGAGTGAAATGGGCCGGAAAAATACCCGGAATTTTATAGATATTTGCGGGTGGCCCGTTTTTTTTGCACAATGGCCTTGCGCAATTCTTGGCGTTCTTTTTTGTCGGTGGCTTCGGCCAATTTAGCTTTCAAGCCTTTGATTTCGGGCTTGATGGGGCGCGGGTTATCGGTGGCATTGGGCACGGGGAGATTATCTTTTTTGGAAATGGCCTCAGTCACTTCAAAGCGGTTCATGGATTTGTAGCCTTCGATTTCTTTGGCTTTGCTTTGTAATTCGTCGAAGGGGAGTTTGGCTAATTTAACAACTTTGGCTTTGGCCATGGTGTTTACCTTTCTAAATAAGTGAGTTATATTTTTAAAGCGGCATGGGCGTTTTGCTTAAAAAAGGCAGCCGCATTAATATCGCTTTTGATTATCTTATTATTTTAGCATACCTCAATTCATTTAGCAAGCATAACATGATCAGATTCAGGGCCTACGCATCTAAATTCTCGCCGCTTGCCTCCGGGGTGCTTCTCCAAAACATTCCTGATTTTAACTCCTTCGGCTTCGCTCCACTTCGGCTGACGCCTTCGTTTCGCTCATTAGGTGGAGTTAAAATTGCGGAATTTTTTGGAGAAGCACCCCTTGGCTTCGCTTGCATGGGTAAGGCTCTGACTTTAGTTTGCAAAATACCTTTAATTTCAATGATTTATTCTGCGAAAGGCAATTGCAATCAAAAAAATTTAGGCGCGTTAGCCGTGTTATCAGATTCATGTCAATCTAATTTGGGTAAATATCATGAACTTTGTGGCGACCCAAGGAAAACTTTTCAGAACTTGACTGCAAAAACGCTAATTACTCAAGCGCTTCCTTAATGACAGTAGCTAAAAATTCAGTGGGCTCGTTGAGCCGCAAGTCAATTTGTAAAACCTTTACCGGCCAAGGCCAAGTGGGGGGCAATTTGACGGCATCTTTAGCGGTGGTGACCATGAACTCAGCTCCACTTTTGGTAAAGCTCTGTTCAAGTTCGGTCAAAGTCGCCTGGTCGTAAATATGATGATCGGGGAAAGCGTGGAATTGGGCGATTTGAATTCCCAGCTGCCGGAGAGTTCGTTCAAAAGAAGAAGGCCGCCCCAAACCGCAAAAAGCCACTACTGAAGAGCCGGTCAAGGAAGCTGGTTCTTGGCTTTGGCCTTGGAATAGGTGGGGCAAATCCAGCCAGCCTCCGGGCAGGTAGTCGGCGGCAAAACATGGGCGGCCTTGGGCCAACTCTTTTGTTTTTGCCGAGACTTCTTTGGCGGAAGTCGTGACTAAAATATGGGCGCGCCGGTGGGCTACGGGAAACTCACGCAAAGGGCCGGCCGGTAAGACAGCACCGTTACCAAAGGGTAGCTCAGCCGGGAGTAGCAAAATGCGGCAGTTTGTGGCTAGTTTCAACTGTTGCCAGCCATCATCTAAAAGCAGAATGTCAGCGCTCAAATTGCGAGCCAGCTGCGCTCCGCGGAAACGATTGGGGTCAACTATCACCATTAAGCCGGGCATTTGGGCGGCCATGAGCCAAGGTTCATCGCCACTGATTTCAGCTGAAACCAAGGGGCCGTTTCCGGCGGAGACTAAAAGAGGTAAGGGGGGGGCATTTTTCGTTTGGCGGCCGTAACCTCGAGTCAACACGGCCGGGCGGTAGCCTTGGGTGATGAGGGCTTGGGCGAGGGCCAAAGTGAGTGGAGTTTTTCCCGTCCCTCCCACCGTAAGGTTACCTAAAGCCACCACCGGGAGATCAATTGTTTGCGGCGGGGCAAAGGTTTCTGCCCAAAGACGCCGCACTTTAGCTAACCCGCCATAGAGAAATCCCCACGGGAGAAGAGCCCAGTGGGGTTTTTCTTGCCAGCTGTTAGTTAGCCTTTCGGCTAATTTTTTTTGCCAGCCGGGTTTGTTTTGCCAATTTTGATCGGGCATAGCCGGGACTAAACAGCCGGGATTAATTTATGCTCAGTCAGCTTGACGAGCTTGGTCTAAAAAGGGTTTTAAGAGTTCAATGGTGCGGGCTGTTCCGCCTTGGTGTTCTTTCACAAAATTTATGGCGCTTTGGCCCATAGCCTCTATTTTCGCCGGGTTATCAAGTAAACTAGCCAAAGCAGATTGTAAGGCTTCGCCATCGGCCACTTCCAAAGCACCACCTGCGGCAACCAAAGCCCTTGTCATCCAACGGTAGTTGTGAGTTTGCGGTCCAAAGAGGACGGGTTTTCCTTTGGATGCCGGTTCCAAGGGGTTGTGGCCTCCGCCTTTGTGTTGTCCGGCCCAAGTTTTGCCAATCAAGGCTATGTCGGCTAAATCGTAAAAACGTTCCAACTCGCCTAAGGTGTCCAGAAGGAAAATGTCTTGGTTGCGGTCGGTGGCCAATGGGGCTTCACGGTGGGCGGCTGAAACTTTTCTTTCTTGTAATAAATCCCAAACAGCTTGAAAATCGCTTTTGTTGCGAGGGGCTAAGAGAAGTTTAAGGTCGGCGTATTGTTCTTTTTCTTTGAGGGCTAAAAAGGCATCTAAAATAAGGGCTTCTTCACCCATGTGAATGCTACCGGCCACGATCCAGCGGCCGTCAGGCCAGCCTGTTTCGGCCAAAACAGCGGCGCGACTTTCGGGAGTCGTAAGCTTTAATTCACGGTCGAATTTTAAATCGGTAACCACTTTAGTGGTCTCGGGGTTGGCCCCCAATGAAAGGAGGCGTTCGGAATCAGCATCGCTTTGCGCTGTTATTAAATCAAATAAAAGCAGAACCTTACTCCAAAAAGATTTGATGTAGCTGTAGCCTTTATACGAACGCGGGCTGATGCGGGCTGAAATGAAAACTTTAGGTAATTTTCGGGCACGCATTTGGTGCAAAATGCCGGGCCAAATGTCACTTTCCACTAAAACGAGTAAATCAGGCTCCACGCTATCTAAAAAGCGTCGGGTGGAGAGGCTGAAATCAAAAGGAGAAGCCAAGACAATTCGCCCGGGGAAGGCTTTTGCCGCTGTTTCGCGCCCTAAAACTGTGGTGGAGCTGATAATAACTTCGCATCCCTCTTCTTCTAAGGCCGGCACAAGGCGGCGAATTGCCAAAATTTCACCCATGCTCAAGGCCCACACCCATACCCGAGGACGCCCCTTTTGCTTGTGGAGCATTCTGCCCGGGCCTAAAAAGCGAGGCTTAAAGCAATATGGTTTGTGATGGATTAAATCGCGTAAAACCCAAAAAGGCCAGGTTAAAAAGAAGATTACAGAATAGAGAATTTTATAAACATAACGCATCATAGTGGCACCTTTAGAAAGCATTTAAATTTAGGGTAGCTTTTGAGGGGCTTTAATTTATTGATTTTAATTAATAAATTTTTTTGTCTGGTTTGTCATGCTTGGCTTGATTTGTTTTTTATCATTATTCGTAAATTACTAGTTAAAATATAATTGCCAAAGCACCAAAGAGTATTATACTTTATTGACGCCTTCTTGGCAAGAGGCAACTCCAATGTCGGCAGGGCCGACAGCCAACGCCGACGCCGCTATCGCTTGCTTTGAGGAGAACAAGTAACCTTCGTTTCCGAGTAGGGGCTATTTCCGACGTCGCTTCGCTTACTTCGACTAGAACAAGTGACATTAGTTTCCGAGTAGGGGCTAAATTCACCCTGCCTGCTCCGCCCAAAGTTTCTGCTCGGAGACGAAAGCCCCTTGTTAGCCAAATAGAAAGCTTGGCCCTATGGGCCAAGCGGCATCGGGCAGATGCGAAGCATCTGTGGGTGCAGGGCGAACGCCCTGCTTGCTCCGCCCAAAGTTTCTGCTCGGAAATAAAAGTCCCTTGTTAGCTAAATAGAAAGCTTGGCCCTATGGGCCAAGCGGCATCGGGCAGATGCGAAGCATCT
>CAYJAF010000073.1:0-10772 GCA_964368195.1 uncultured Thermodesulfobacteriota bacterium | reverse complement strand
CCGGCCTTGTGCTCATGGTTCAACCGGCCTTGCAAGCTCTTTTTTCCCCGGTGGCGGGCTATTTATCCGATCGCTTGGACAAAGGACGCCAGGCCGCTTTTGGTTTGCTGGGCCTGGGGCTGGCCACGACTTACTTGGCTATAAAAGTAAAAACAGGCTTGAGCATGGAAACTTTCCTTGTGCTTTTGGCGGTGATGGGCACGAGCATTGCCTTTTTCATGGCGCCTAATTTCAACATCATGATGAGCTCGGTGCCGCCAGCCCAAATGAACCAAGCCTCAGGCACGGTGACGGCTACTCGCCTTTGCGGTCAAGTTTTGAGCATGACCATTGCCACTTTGGTTTTTACCATCATCATTGACAAAAGCCAGACTACCTTGGCCGACACCGCAAGTTTTATCAAAGCAACTGTTATCGCTTTAAGTATTTTTGCCCCTCTCTGTTTTATTGGCCTTGGAGCCTCTTGGGCACTTAGAGGACAAAAGAAAACGCTGATTTATTCAGCTAAGCAGAATTAATCAGCGTTTCCAAAAGAACCGATGTTAATTTTTTGAAACGAGTGAAATGTAATGACTAAAATTCTTTTCTTAGGTGATATTTTTGGCCGACCCGGGCGGCAAATGGTGCGAGATTTCCTCCCGGCTTTAGTTGGGCGCGAGGAAATAGATTTGAGCCTGGCCAATGGCGAAAACGCCTCCGGAGGCTTGGGCCTAGATGCTCCCGAAGCTCAAGAGCTGTTTGATTATGGTCTGGCGGCTCTCACCGGCGGCAACCACACTTTCCATTATAAAAATGGGGTTCGTTTACTGGATTCAGATGAGCGTCTTGTGCGTCCGGCAAATTACCCAAGCCCGTGCCCGGGGCGTGGTTGGACTATAGTGGAAACTCCCGGCGGGGTGAAAGTCGGAATCGGAAACATCATGGGGCGGGTTTTCATAAACAATAACCTAGACCACCCCTTTTTAACTGCCGACCGCATTTTAAACGAAATGAAAGAGGCCGGAGCCCACATCACAATTATTGATTTCCACGCTGAGGCCACCAGCGAAAAACGAGCTTTGGCCCACTATCTGGACGGCAGGGTAGGGGCTGTTTTCGGCACCCACACCCATGTGCCAACGGCCGATGCTCAAATCAGCTCGCAACACACTGCTTCCATCACCGACCTTGGTATGTGTGGAGCTCACCAGTCTATCATTGGCATGAGCTATGAGTCTGTCCTACCGACTTTCATCACCGGGCGTCCTCACCGCTTTGAACCGGCCACCCGCGGCTCTCGCCTCCAGGGAGTCATCGTCACCTTTGACGAACAACACAAGCCAACGGACATTGTGCAAGTAAACATTCCTCGCGTGACTAAATAGTCGCCGCTGAAAAAAGCAGTAACAGCTAGCAATAATTGATGAAACAGCAAAAAACTAAGGGAAAAATATGCAAAGGAATTACGCCCTTTTTAGCAAAACCCGGTATATTTTTCTCGCGAAAATGCTGGTAGCGGCGGCTAAGGCGACTGCCGCCTGGCAGGCGCCCCGCAGGCGAAGCACCAGCCGGAATTCACTTCCGGCGGCCTTTTGCGAACGCAAAAGGGGTGCGAAAGCCAGCGTGTCTCGCTGAAAAACGACTGAAATGGAGTTTTTCAGCATCGACTAAATAGTCAGGGCTTAAGCATTTAATTTTTGGTCGCTTGCCTTCGGGGGTGCTTCTCCAAAAAATCCCTTATTTTAACTTCTTCGGCTTCCCTCACTTCGGCGGTCGCCTTCGTTTCGCTCATTAGGCGGAGTTAAAATTGCGGAATTTTTTGGAGAAGCACCCCCTTGGCTTGGCTTACTTGTGATAGATTTCAAACTTCATATGTTAATCATATTAAATTACAACAAGTTAGCCTGATAGATAATGCCACGATTGAAAAAATTAGAGTAACATGACTAAATAGTCGATTTATATGTTATATGCCAAATTAATTATGGGATAACGTAATAGACAATGAAGGCCACAGCTAAATAGCGGCCCAGCTTAGCGATGGTAACCAGTAAGAGAAAGGATGGGAGGGGTTGGCGCAGGAGCCCGGCCACTAAAGTTAAGGGGTCACCAATGATGGGAGCCCAGCTCAAAAGGAGAGACCAGTGGCCCCAGCGGCGATACCACTTTTCGGCTTTAGCTAAGTCGGCCGGTTTGACGGGGAAATATTTATGCTCGCGGAAACGGCTTCCATAAAAGCCCAAAGCCCAATTGACCACGGCCCCTAAAACATTTCCCAAAGTGGCAATGGCAATTAAAAGCCAAGCCGGCTCTAAAGCCAGTTTCAGCATTGTCCCCAAAGCCAATTCCGATTGGGCCGGAAGGATTGTGGCCGCCAGAAAGGCACTTAAAAAGAGGCCCCAAAGCACTTAGGGCAGCTTTGCTCTTTCAACGAAGCCGGAAAAATCAGAGTTGTAGAAGTATTTGTTCTTATTGAGCAAACGGGAACCTTGGGCAGTGATGAGAACAAGCTCTTCCAAACGGACTCCCCCTTTGCGCGGCAAATAAATTCCCGGCTCCACCGTGACAATTTCTCCGGCTTTAAGCGGCTCTTTGTTGCGGGGCGATAAACTCGGAGCCTCATGAATATCAAGGCCCACACCGTGACCCAGACCGTGGCCGAAATATTGGCCGTAGCCGGCTTTTTCAATGAAGCCGCGAGCAATATCGTCCACGTCGCTAGCCCGAACTCCCGGGGCAAGGGCTTCAATGGCCCTTAGTTGGGCTTCCCTGACGATTTGGTAAATCTCCCGTTGCCACTTTTGGGGCTTGGAACCAATGAATTTCGTGCGGCTTATGTCGGCGCAATAGCCGTTATAACGAGCCCCGCAATCCACAATGATAAGGTCGCCCTCTTTGATTTTACGCGTCCCCGGTGTGGCGTGGGGGAGGGCGCCGTTGGGGCCCGAGGCCACAATGGTTTCAAAGCTTGGCCCCTCGGCTCCTAAACGACGGAACTCTGATTCCAAAAAGTGGGCGGCCTCTCGTTCGCTGATGCCGGGCTCCAACCGCTCCCACATTGATTCCAAGGCCTCTTCTGTAATAGCTAAAGCTTTGGCCACGGTTTTAATCTCCGCCGGGCTCTTCACCGCTCGCGGTTCATCTAAATCAAAGGGTAAAGCTTCCCAGTGGGGCAGGTATTCTTGGAGCTTGGTCAAAAGGGCGACGCTCATAAATTCCGCCTCAAAGTAAATGGGGATTCCCTTTTTAACAACTCTTAAGGATTTTAAAGTTTTTGCCAAACCTTTCGCATAATTAACCACCTCAAAATCGGGGGCCTCTTTTTCAGCAGCCAGAACATAGCGGGAATCGGTGAGCAAAAATTGCTTTTTCAAGGTAATGAATAAAACGCCGCTCGATTCGTTAATCATGGTGTCTTCGGCCTGAAAGCCGGAAAAATAGCGGCGATTGGTGGGGGAGCTTACCAAGAGGGCTTCAATTTTGCGCTCAATCATCTTGGAACGTAGAGCATCTAGACGGTTTTCTTTTTTCATAATTTGTGTTACCCTTTGACTGATCATTTTTACGTATTTTAGCTCAATTTTGAACTTGAAGCAAATAATTCTCGCCAAAAGCAAAACCGATTACTATTATGTCTAATGTAATTATCAATGTTCCCTATTCTTCAAGCGAAGCTCCCCCGGCAGTGGCAACGCGTTTGGGCCTTTCGCCCCAAGAGTGGAATGTGGAAACGTGGCGTCTGACCGACCCCCATCTTTTGGCTTTGGCCCGCAAAGCGGCTCTGGTGAAAAAGCGTTCACTAAAAATTGAACGCCCGGTGGTAGCCTATCCCTATAGTCCGGTGGTAGCCGACCCATGGGGCTTTTGGGCTTATGAGCTAGGGCGGACTAAACTCTCTGGTGGCCAGGCCGCTATTTTACCCCAAACCACCGCCGGGCGCCCCATAAGCTGGAGCGACAAAGACAGCCAAACTATAATGAGCCGCACAGTCGAGCCCTTTTATGAACAACTTCAAGAGCTTATCACCCAAGCTTTAGTTGAGCACAATCTGGTCTTGCTGGTGACATTGCGCTCTTTCACGCCGGTGCCTTTATCCTTTGAGGATCAAAAACGTCCGCGCCCCCAAGTTTGCGTCACCACCAATGAAAAGCGGACACCAAACGGGCTGGCTAAACTTTTAGGCCACACTTTTCGCGCCTATCGCTGGTGGGCCGAACTCAACTGGCCCCACGCCTCCGGGGGGCCACTGCCGCCAAGTTTAGCTGAACATCCCAGGGTGCGTTCTGTTGGTTTGAGTTTGAACCGCAGTTTGTATATGGACGAAAAAACCGGAGAGGCCACCGGCGGAGCCATAAAGACGGCTCGGGCCCTGGGAACTATTTTGAACATTTTATCTCAAGAGCTGGATCATGTCGCCAAAAAACGTCTGGTGCGGGCGCAGCCTCCCAAACGAAAATCGTCCATAATTAAAGCTGCTGATTTTGAGGGATTATGATCATTTTAACTATTGATACTGATTGGGCTCCGGTCGAGGCCGTGGCTGAGGTTTTAACTAAGGTAAAGGCCTTGGGGGTAAAATGCACTGTATTTTTCTCGGCCCCTAGCCCGGTGGAGCCTTGGCCGGAATTGGAAATGGCCTGCCATCCAGATTTATCGCGGCGAGTAGCTTTGGGTCAAAGCCAGGGCGAAGCCTTGAGCATGGCAACGCCGGAACACGACGCCGCCGTCAACGACGCTGAAAGCTCCATCATCGGCAGCTACCGCACGGCCTTTCCCACGGCCGGGGCCATTCGCACCCATCGTTTTTACTGGCATTCTGATTTGTCGCGTCTTTTGGCCACTCATGGCTTTGCCCACGATAGCTCACTGATCATGCCCTACCACCCCGGGCTTTGCGGCTTTCAGGTGGGGAAATTGAAAAGGTGGCCGGTGTGGGCCAGTGATCACCTACACCTGGCTCGTCGCCTGCCTTTAGATCGCCTAGCCATGCCCAATTGGTCGGCACCGGGCTTGAAAATATTTTGTTTCCACGTGGCTTATTTATATTTAAATGCCGCCAGCTTAAATGATTTTAACCTCATTGAAAATCGTTTTTCTGCCGATCATCTTAGTTCTATTGACTGGCAGGCTCCCGGCGTTTGGCGGCTTTTTGAAATGTTAGCTGAAGAGATTAATCGCCATTCGGCCGGTGGCCATTGGCTTAGTGAAATACCAGATAATTATATTGTATCTAAGGAGATAGTATGAAAGTAATCCCCCCGAGTTTTGAGATATTGACTCCCGTGGAGCCAAATGCGATGCTCTCCAGAATTGAGCGGGCCGGGCGGATTTGCTATCGTTCGGAAGCGCGCCTCACCTCTGAATCGGCCCCTAAATTTATCAGCCAAATAATCAAAAGCGGCCACCTTTCCGTCATTGAGCACGAAAGCATCAGCCTTCATATCGTCTGCGACCGCGGCGTCAGCCACGAGTTAGTGCGTCATCGCTTAGCCTCTTTCAGTCAAGAGAGCACCCGCTATGTCAACTATAGTCGCGGTCCGGAAGGGCGGGGATTGGTTGTAATTAAACCTTTGTTTTTTGAGGAAAACAGCGAGCAATATGAATTATGGCTTCGGGCCATGGAAGCTTGCGAGACGGCTTACCTTGATTTACTTGCCGCCGGAGCCTCACCCCAAGAAGCCCGCACTGTGCTACCAAACAGTTTAAAAACCGAGTTGGTGATGACGGCCAACTTGCGCCAGTGGAGGCACGTGTTGGCCTTGCGCGTCTCTCGGGCTTCTCACCCTCAAATGCGTGAAATCATGAAGCTTATACTACTTCATTTTCAAGAACTCTTACCACCTGTTTTTGGTGATTTAGGCTAATTTTTAGATTGACGTGCCGATACTTGTGTCAATTTTGTAAATGTAGTATAATAATTTATTTTATGAGGAAGCTATAATGAAGACGATGTTGCGCCAAAAGATCACCCAAGCTCTGGAAAAATTAGGGGCCGAAGGCTATCCTGATTTTGTGGTGGAAGAACCGCGCGACCCAGACCATGGCCACTTGGCAACTAATGTCGCTTTGGTTTCGGCAAAATCTTTGAAAAAATCGCCGGTTGTTTTGGCTGATCTCATCATGGCTGAGATTGATACTTCCGATGGTTATATTGAATCCATGTCCAAAGCCGGCCCGGGCTTTATCAACTTCACTTTGAGTAATGCCTGGTGGGGCCGAAGCTTGAATGCTCTTTTGGCGCACGGGGATAATTACGGCCGCGGCGAGGCGAAAGATTGCCGGGTGATGGTGGAATATGTTTCGGCTAATCCCACCGGCCCTTTGCACGTGGGTCATGGTCGCGGAGCAGCCATCGGTGATGCTCTGGTGCGTATTATGACTTGGGCCGGTTATGATGTGAGTGCCGAATATTATATTAACGATGCTGGTCGCCAGATGTCAACTTTAGGGCAATCTGTTTACGCCCGGATTAAAGAATTGGCCGGAGGCACAGAAGCTTTCCCCGAAAATCACTATTGCGGTGATTATATCATTGATTTGGCGAAAGAAATTTACGAGCAAAACCCTGACATTTTAAAGCTTCCCCCCAAAGAGGCCTCAGCAGAGCTCACAGTTTACGCCCAAAAAGAAATTTTAGAGGGCATAAAAGCTGATTTACGTGATTTCAAAGTCCACCACGACAACTGGTTTTCAGAATTGACCTTACACCAAGACGGGGCAGTGGAAGCGGCTTTGGCCGATTTAAAAGCTCAAGGTTTCCTTTACGAGGAAGAAGGGGCATTGTGGTTTAATACCGCTGACTTAGGGGACGACAAAAACAGAGTGCTCATCAAAAGCGACGGCGAAAAAACATATTTTGCCGCCGACATCGCTTACCACTGGCACAAATACCAACGGGGCTTTGACCTTTTGGTCAACGTGTTAGGTGCCGACCACCACGGCTACATTCCGCGCCTTAAAGCGGCGGCTAAAGCCATGGGGCGAGATGCTGACTCCTTGACCGTTGTTTTAGTGCAGTTGGTAAGCTTGGTGCGCGACGGGAAACCAGTTTCCATGAGTACCAGGGGAGGCGAATTCATCACCTTGAAAGAAGTGGTGGACGAAGTTGGTTCAGATGCCGCCCGTTTCATCTTTTTAATGCGGAGCCCCGACACTCCGGTGGAGTTTGATTTGGAGCTGGCCAAGACTCAGAGCAAAGACAACCCCGTCTATTATGTCCAATATGTTGGAGCCCGCATCAGCAGCATCTTGCGGGCAGCTCAAGAAACAGCCCCGAACGCAGATGAAACAACGGATTTAACACTTTTGTGCGAAGCCGAAGAAATAGCCCTGATTAAACACTTGGCCTCTTTTCCGGAACTTGTGCAAAATGCGGCCCACCGCCGCGAACCCCATCACCTCACATCTTATCTGACAACTTTAGCTCGTCTCTTCCATCACTACTATGCAATGCATCGTGTGGTGGCCGATGATAAAGCTTTGGCGGCGGCTCGGCTTTCTTTAGTGCGGGCTGTGCGCTTGGTGGTGCGTTTGGGTTTGAATCTTTTAGGGGTTAATTCCCCGGAGGTAATGTGAGCAAATGACTGCTTCTCCGGCCTATAAGTGGCGACGCTCAACTGAATATAATGCCGATGATGGATCTTTCCGCGATTTTTGTCTGGAAAAAACGCAAAAACTTCTGGACGAACCTTTAGTTATACCTGTCGTTTGGCACAAAGAAGTGCGTTCAGATCGCTTAAATGATCACCTTAGCTATTATTCCTTCGAAGATGAAATGCATGACGAGCATCTTTTAGAAATGGAAGAAATAGAGCTTATCGATTTAGACTCTCTGGTGGATGATTCGTCAAATTTAGATTGGGTCAAAGGCCAAAGTGGAAATAATCGCCTTGCTTTAAAGCCGAAAGAAGATGTTTCTTCCTCAAAAAGTTTCAGTCTTCTCAAAGGTCTTTTATTATTTTGTAGCTTGGCCCTTGTCTTATTCGCCGGTCTTCTCTGGGGACGCGGCTATTTGGGCCAAAGCGCTTTACTCGACCGCCTTATCCCCCTTGCGATAGAAGGTGTTGTAATCCAAACAAACACCATGCCTTCGGCCAGTGATGTTGCGGCCATGGTGGCCAGTGAAGCACCTGTTGGTGAAATGCCGTCGGCGAGCGATCAAACTTTTGATGCTGTCGGCGCAGTGGCGGAAGCAGAGCCGGAAGCTCCTATTTCTGACGACACTTTAGCCACCGAACTACCCTACGCCACCACCTACCCCGAGCCAGAAAATGGCGAGGTGATTGAAAGCTTCCCGGCTAATGAAGCCGATGCTTTGGTTTATAGTTACCCGGTGGAAGAATCTGCAAGCGGGGAAACTTATCTAGCCTGGCCCGACCAAAGGACTGTTCCTGCCAACGAGACGACTTCTTTTCAACCGACCCAAGAACTCCCGGCTCCTTCTTATGAGCCTATAGAATCGATGGCTGCCTTGGCAACTGATGCAACTCAAAGCCAAGAGCCGCAAGTATCTGCTGCGAATGAAGCATCTGACACTCAAAGCCAAGAGCCTCAAATATCTGCTACAAATGAAGCTCAAAACGAAGAGTCGCCGGCTTCCGTATCCAGCAGTGGCAATGAAGTCAGCACTCTTATTTCTCTGGCTACCCACCATTGGGACGGTCAGCAATGGTTTTCCGATGAAGCTGCCCGTCGCCATCAAGAGATGTTAGATCTTATGGCTCAACAAGAAGCAGAAGCGGCAGCCGCTGAAGCTGAACCTGCTAATATTGAAAATTCGCAAGCTAGTGCTACTGCGACTGCCGACACAAGCCAGGCTCAGTCAACCCCCATTCCCGAAGGCAACTTTGCGGTGCAAGTTATTTTGGCCTATAGTGAAGTGGAGGCCGAACGCCATCGCACCACTTTAGTCGATCGTGGCTTTACGGCTTATTATTACGAAAATACCGGCGGGCGTTGGCCTGTGCGAGTTGGTCGTTTCCAAACAAAAAGTGAGGCTGAAACCGCTAAAGACCAGTTAACGGAATTGGGTTACCGCAACATCTATCTTTCAATTTTAAATTGATTATAGCTAAAGCTTATTACAATTTAATTTAAAGTTTCAAGATCTTTAGCACAAAAAAACTCCCCACATGAAGGGGAGTTTTTTTATGAAATGAAAAGTAAGTCAATTTTCAGAACTTTTTTTAGGAAAAATTTCCCTAAAAGTTCTAAGCCTTGGAATTTTCAGATAATTTTAAACACAGGTTCAAAGTGTCGGAAGCGTCTTTGACAATATAGTCAACCCCGATTTTCGCCAGCTTATCAGCCAAGCTGCCGGGCAGGGTAGAGGCACTGATAAAGCCGCCCCCGACAAATATCGGCGGAGCTTGACGGCCGTGATAACTCTCTTTTAGCAGATAAACCAAACGACTAAGAGACTCAAAGCAAGTGGCCAGAAGCATCGAGACTCCCACCGCTTGCGGCTCTCTTTGAAGGATTTCACGCAAAAAAACCCTCGGCGGCACATCAACTCCGAGATCCAACACTTCAAAGCCGTGAGCCTCCAAGAAATTAGCGGCCATATTTTTGCCTAAATCATGAATATCACCTTCAATTGTGCCGATAATGACCAGACCGCGGCGGCCGCCGGCTCCCTCTTCCTTCACCAAGCGGGGAACGAGAAGGCGCATGGCTTGGCGCATTATTTCCCCGGCTAAAATCAGGCCCGAAACGAAATATTCGCCCCTTTGGTACAAATCACCAATTTCAGCTAAACCGGCTTGAAATCGGTGCAAAATATCATGAGGGCCGACCCCTTCGGTTAGAAGGTTCGCCACATCTTGCAACACAGCCACTTCGTTCAACTCAATAATGTGATGCTGTAAGTCGTTAAGTTCAGTGCTATTATTTGGCATAGTCTCGCTTCTCAGTTTATGCCCGTTTCGGCTGTCAACTTCAGTTGGTCTTCGGCGGCGATGAAACAGCCCACCGCCAGAGGAGACTGGAAAGAGTCAAAGAAAGAATATTCTAAGCGGAAGCCCACTGAGCCCAGGGGCTTTTTTAAAATTTGAGCGTCATCGTCACTCAAGAGAGTCGGGGAGATATTCAGTGAGGCTCGCTTGATAAGCCCTTGACCGCTTCCCGTAAAGAGCCCGGTTAAATAGGTGGCTTCCAACTCTGCCTCCACCACCGGGCGGCGAGGGTCTAAAATCAAATAGCCTTCCTGTAAAAGGAGAACACCCTCATCGCCTTCCACATGGCGTCTTAGAAAAATCACCGAATCACCCAACTCAACCTTTAAACTGGCGGCAATTTGGGCATTGGCCCTTTGAACTTCGCTTTTAATAATAGTGACTTTATTTTGCCTTATGCGCACTGTTTCGACTAAGCCATCAATAAAAAAGGGAGCACCGCTCCAGCTTAGCTCTTTGACAAAAGTCCCGCGCCCCGGTTGCCTTTCCAATAATCCCCGCTCCACCAAGACGCCAACGGCCTGCCGCACAGTCATCAGAGCCAGGTTTTGCTCTTTGGAAAGGGCCGCTTCGGAAGGAATCTTCTCCCCACAGGGGTATTGCCCGGAGAGAATACGCTCTTTCAAAATCTCGGCCAAACGCAAATAAGCCCGGCTGTCGGCTGAATTTTGTTTGGAATTATCTTTCAAAGAGAGCGGCATTGTTTTTCCTTTCGTTCCAGTAATATATATCACTAAGCAAATTTTAGCAAGTCGGCCGGCAGGGCGTTCGCCCTGCACCCACAGATGCTTCGCATCTGCCCGATGTCGCTATCGCTTATAATACCGCAAACAAGCCGCT
>CAYJAF010000072.1:0-10832 GCA_964368195.1 uncultured Thermodesulfobacteriota bacterium | reverse complement strand
CAGCTGGTGGGAAATTTGCGTGATGGTGCTCCCAGTCAGGTGCTTTTGGGGGTTACCGGTTCGGGCAAGACCTTTACCATGGCCAATGTGGTGGCTGAGGTGAACAAGCCGACTTTGGTTTTGGCCCCGAACAAGATTTTGGCGGCCCAGTTATATGGTGAATTTAGGAGTTTTTTTCCGCACAATGCGGTGGAATATTTCGTTTCATATTACGATTACTACCAGCCGGAAGCCTATATTCCCCAATCTGACACCTTTATTGAGAAAGACAGCCAGATTAATGAGGCCATTGACCGTATGCGCCATTCGGCTACTCGGGCTTTGTTTGATCGGGCTGATGTGCTCATTGTGGCCTCGGTTTCTTGCATATACGGTCTTGGTTCGCCGGAGGCCTACTATGGTCTCATGCTTCATTTAGAGGTGGGGGTGGATCGGCCCTTGGAAGATATTTTAGCCAAACTGGTAGAGATGCAGTATGAGCGCAATGACTACGATTTCCACCGAGGCACTTTTCGGGTGCGGGGTGATGTGTTGGAAATCTTCCCGGCTTATGAAGAGAGCGAGGCTGTGCGCATTGAGTTTTTTGGCGACACGGTGGATCGCATCACAAACGTAGATCCTTTGCGTGGTGAGGTGAAGAAATCTCTGTTGGAAGTTTTCGTCTACCCCGGGAGCCATTATGCCACCAGCCGTGATAATATGGATAAGGCGGCGGGATTGATTCGGGCTGAGCTTGAAGAGCGGCTCGATTATTTATATAAAGAAAACAAGCTGGTGGAGGCCCAAAGGCTGACTCAGCGCACTAACTTCGATTTGGAAATGATGCGTGAGTTGGGTTGGTGTCACGGCATTGAGAATTACTCTCGGCCTCTCACCGGCCGCAATCCCGGTGAGCCGCCGCCCACTCTTTTAGATTATTTCCCTAAAGATTTCTTGATGATAATTGATGAAAGTCACTTGGCCATTCCCCAGGTGCGGGCCATGTGGCATGGTGACCGCAGCCGCAAAACTACTTTGGTTGATTTTGGCTTTCGCCTTCCTTCAGCTCTTGATAACCGTCCCCTCACATTCGATGAGTTTAACAAGCGTCTTTCGCAGACGATCTACGTTTCCGCCACGCCCGCCGATTACGAGCTGGAGCTCAGCCAGGGGCTAATTGCCGAGCAGATTATTCGTCCCACGGGTTTGGCTGATCCGCCCATGACAATTAAGCCGGCTCGCGGGCAAATTGATGATTTATATGGGGAAATAAAGAAACGAGTCGCTAAAAAAGAGCGAGTTCTCGTCACCACCTTGACCAAGCGCATGGCCGAAGATCTGACGGAATATTTAACGGAACACGGTCTTTTGGCTCGCTATCTTCATTCTGAGGTTAAGACTTTTGACCGGGTGGAGATTTTGCGTGACCTGCGCTTGGGTAAGTTCGATATTCTGATTGGTATCAACTTGTTACGGGAAGGTTTGGATTTGCCGGAAGTGACTTTGGTTGCTGTTTTAGATGCCGACAAGGAAGGCTTTTTGCGTTCGGCGCGGTCTTTAATCCAGACTTGTGGGCGGGCAGCCCGTAATGTGGGGGGAGAGGTTATTCTCTACGGCGACAAAATCACCCCGGCCATGGCTGCGGCCCAAAGCGAAACAGAGCGTCGCCGGGCCAAACAATTGGCTTTTAACGAGGCCCACGGCATCACTCCCACCAGCATCAAAAAGAATATTGGCCAAATTATTGATTCCGTTTGGGAACGTGACTACGCCGCTGTCCCGTCTTTGGAGCGTTCCGGTGATTCGAAAGATTCCATCCCGCCTGATGAAATCCCGCGCATCCTCAAAGCTTTGAAAAAAGAAATGAAGGAAGCCGCTGACGCCCTCGATTTTGAAAAGGCCGCTCTTATTCGTGATAAGATTAAAGCTCTTGATGATGTCTATTTGAGTGCTTCTTGATTAATTGACTTTCTGCCCTCTGAGCTTTGCCAGGCTCCTACGGAGTAACTTTTCTGCAATTGAGCCCATAAGCCCTACAACTCGCTTGCGCTCAAACAGTAGGGCTTATGGCTTCAATTTCTGAAAAGTTCTCCTTGGGTCGCCTTTGCATTTTATATGATGTTAAATATTAATGTGATATTAGGTGTTTATTTGTTTGCGGCAACGGTAAATAAGATGCTCTTGTCCGATAACCTTTTCATCTTTTGGCGGTATTTCGCATCATTTCAGCTACTTCATAAGCTGCGTTAGCTTGGGAGAGCTTCTTTTGCTCCTTGAGCACATCACCGAGAACTTTATGGGCAGTGTAAGATTTGGGCGCAAGCCTCGTGGCCAGCTGCGCTTCGGCCAGAGCCGCCATGTTATCGCCTAAGCGCTGGTAATTTTGGGCTATCCAGATGTGCGGTTCGGCCATATCCGGCTTGACGGAAATGAGCCGCTTCAAAAGGTCAACAGCTTCTTTATAGCGATATTCCTTATAAAGCCGTTTGACCTTGGTCATAATGAGTTCGCCATGATAAGGCCATTTGGCCAAGCCGGTCTCCAGCCACTTATAGGCTTCTTTTGTCTGCCTTGTTTCAAAGAGATAGTTCATAAAGCGAATAGTTTCACGGTGGTCGGGATCTTTTTTGAGCCCGATTTCCAGAGTTTGGGCCAGATCTTTCATTTTTTGGCCCTCGTCAAAGGCCCCGGTTTCGACTAGTAAATCACCCAATTGCAGGTGCGGCTTGGGATCGCGAGGGTATTTTAAACAGAAGCGGCGGTAAATTTCCAAAGCGGCGTCACGGTTTTGGTGGCGACGGTAAAAATCAGCCAGGCGATAACGTAAATCGTCATTTTCGGGGTCAAGTTCCACGATTTCCAGAAAATATTTCAAGGCCTCTTTGTAGTTTTCCTGCTTTTGGTAAAGGTTAAACAAACGCCAACGCACTCCAGTGTTTTGCGGAAGCTCATCGGCGGCTTCACGCAAGCAACGGAGGCCGTCTTCTTGTTTTTCCTCTTTTAGATAAATCTCACCCATGGCCATTTTAGCTTGGGGATCTTTGGGGTTTTCCCGCAGTTTTTTCATTAAACGTCCCCAGCGAACAAGGCGTTCACCTTCGGCAATATTGCCGAGCTTAATTTCTGCTTGCCCTTTTAAAATATGGAATTCGTAGTCGCCCGGATGCTGAGCCAGCCCGGCGCTATAGACTTGATGTAATTTTTTATTAGTGCGCAATTCTTCATAAACTTTGCCCATGGCCTTCAATAAGTCGCTGTTGCTGGGGGTATAGAAATGAGCGATGAGCACCGGCTCGATTAAGGAGACGGAAATTTTTACCTGTTTGCGCTCCAAAAAGGCAATGGCTAAAGTTGCGGCGGCCTCAAGGTCGTCACGGTTGTGGATAATGCGTTCCATGCTGTCGGCAATGGAAAATTCGCGGTTGGCCTCTTCACTTAAACCCATGCGAAAAAAAGCACGGCCAAGGCCATCGTAACCGGCGACTGAAAGAGGGCGTAAGGCTTGGTATTCACGATAAAAAGAGACGGCTTCTGCCAATCTTCCTTTGTGGGCCAGGGTGCCTGCTCGTTTAAGCATAGAGGCCGGCTTGCGCCGAAGGCCCAGAGAAAATATTATTTGGTCGAAGATGTCGTCAATGGGAGGGATGGCTTTGATTTTGCGAATGAGCCATTCCCAAAAAGCTAAAATTGCTCTACCCAAAGCGGTCAGGCGGCGAGCCATTTTCGATTCTTTTTCAGTGGCGTCATTATTATTGGGAGCTGCGGTTGTTGTCGATTGGCCTTCATCAGTTGGCGTATTGGCCTTGACAGCGGCCCCCGGAAAGTCAGACGGGGCACCGGCTGAAGCAGTGTTTGGAGGAGCATTGGCCCTGACAGCCGCCCCCGGAAAATCAGGCGAAGCATCAGGGGAAAGAGCATTGTGGGTAGCACCGGCCTGAGGGGCCGCTTCACTGTTTGGAGCTTCCGTCAATAATTCGCCGGGAGCATTGCCCTCCTGCTCTTCGGCAAGCACGTCCGGAGCCAAAGGGTTGGCGCTGGGCAAGGGCTCGGGTAAATCAGGCACACCCATGGGGTCGCCAAGGGCTTCGGCCAAAGGTAGTGATTCGGGGTCTAAAGCGCCTTCTGCCGCCGAGTCACGATAGGTGTTGGCCCCGGCCGCCGGATCCATGGGAGCTTGGGTTGCTTTTTCTGGTCGTTTTCTATTAAATCTGTTAGCCATAGTTCACGCTCTTTGCCGTCAAAAATCAGCCATACTATTTTATAACATAAATCAAGCCTTTTAGCTAAAGGCTCTAGTCACCAAAACTTGAGAAATAACTCTATGCAATTTAAGAGCCAAAATGTATGAGATGGTAAAGTTTGTAACAGTAAGCGTTTCCATAAGTTTTTTATGTCGCCATATAATTCTATGATGTTCTAGCAAATTAGATTGACGTGGTGGAGTTCCAATTTGATTTGAAACAAGTTTTAGGTTATTATAATAATAGCCGTGGGGTCAAGAAGTAAAAATTCCATGGTGCAATTAATTTTTGCTTATATAAATTTGAGGAATTAAATGTTTAATAAAGTAGTTATTGCCAACCGCGGGGTGGCGGCCGCCCGTTTAGTTAAAGCCTTGCGTGACTTGAAGGTGCCGAGCGTTGCCCTTTATTCCGAAGCTGACCAAGACCTCCCTTACGTCAGCCAAGCCGATGAAAGCCGTCTCATTGGGCCGGGCCCGGCTCCCCAGAGCTACCTCAACCAAGAGGCCATCATTAAGGCTGCTTTGGAAGTGAAAGCAGACGCCATTCATCCCGGCTATGGTTTTTTGGCGGAAAATGCCGAGTTTGCCGAAAAAGTGCGGGCCGCCGGGCTCACTTTCATTGGCCCTGATCCCAAATGGTTGAACTTGATGGGCGACAAGACCTCTTCCAAAGAGCTCATGGCTCGCGAAGGTCTGCCCGTAAGCCCCTCCACCGGGATTTTAACCGGCACTTTGGAAGAAAAAGTGGCGGCGGCCAGTGCTTTGGGATTCCCGCTTTTGATTAAACCGGCGGGCGGTGGCGGCGGCATTGGCATGACTCCGGTTATGTCTGCGGAAAATTTGGCGGCGGCTATTGAATCGGCAGAGAAATTGGCCATGCGTTCTTTTGCGGTGCCGAGTTTATACGCTGAAAAGCTCCTGACTAATCCAAGGCACGTGGAGTTCCAAATCGTGGCCGATCAAAAGGGGCAGACCCTGCACCTTTTTGAACGTGATTGTTCTGTTCAAAGGCGTCGGCAAAAAGTCTTGGAAGAGGCCGGGGCTCCTAACATTCCGGCGGCGGAATTGAAGCTTATGTCTGAGAAAGCGGCGGCGGTTATGGCCAAAATTGGTTACGACCACCTTGGCACCTTGGAGACTCTCTATAGCCCGGAGAGCGGCTTCTCCTTTTTAGAGGTAAACCCGCGCCTTCAGGTGGAACACGGAGTCACCGAAGAGGTGACGGGCCTTGATTTGGCCGTGAGCCAAATTAGGTTGGCGGCCGGGGAATCTTTGGCCGAAGTGCTTCCCAAAGTCCCGACAGAGGTGTGTGGTCACGCTATTGAAGCTCGAATCTACGCCGAAGACCCTCTCAAATTTTTCCCTTCCCCCGGGCCCTTGAAAGTTTTTCGGGTGCCTAAAGCAGACGGCCTCAGGGTGGAAACCGGCTTCAAAGAAGGGGCGACAGTCACGCCCTTTTACGATCCCATGGTGGCCTTGGTCATTGCTCGGGGCGAAACCCGCGACAAAGCCCTTGATTTGATGCACGAGGCCTTGGGCGAGTTTGTGGTGGAAGGCATTAAAACAAACATTGATTTCATTCGCGGTATGCTCAATTTTCCGGCTTTCCGCCAAGGGAACGTTCACACCGGCTTGACGGAGGAGTATTTAGCATCACTGAAATAAATAACGATCTAAAAGGGCGGGTTGATCTCCATTGTCACTCCACGGCGTCCGACGGGTCTTTAACGCCTTTCGAGCTTGTAGCGCAGGCGAAAGAGGCCGGTTTGTTGGCCTTGGCTCTCACCGATCACGACACGGTGGACGCTTTAGCCGATTTCAAAAAAGCCGGCGAGGAAAACAATTTAACCACTATCGGTGGGATAGAAATGAGCCTGCTCCACCCCGACGGCACCATGCACCTTTTAGGCTATCAGTTTGGAGCCGGGCCTTTACTTCGAGAAGATTTAGAGCTCTTGAGAGCTAACCGTCTGGAGCGCAATTTGCAAATATTGGCCAAGCTCCAAGCCTTGGGCTATCCCCTCACTTGGGACTATTTGCTCAAACTTGCTCCCGGGGGGCAAGTGGGGCGGCCTCATTTTGCTGAAGCATTGATTCAACTGGGCTGTTTTACTACATATAAAAAAGTTTTTACCACGCTTCTCAAGCGGGGGCGTCCGGCTTATGTGCCAAAAAAGGGACCGAGCCCTCGCGAAGGGCTGGCGATGCTCACCCGGGCCGGGTGGGTGCCTGTTTTGGCTCACCCTGTGACCTTAGAGATTGAGCCAGCAAAATGGTTTCCTCTATTAGCTGATTTAAAAACTCATGGCTTGGTGGGCTTGGAAGTCTACCACCCTCGGCACGACCCCGACGACGTCGCTTTTTTTAAGTCTCTGGCCCAAAAGGTGGGCTTGGTGATGACGGCTGGCTCAGATTTCCACGGAGCATCAAAGCCGCATATTTCGTTAGATTGGGTGCGGAAAAACAGCGATGTCCCGTGGAGAGTTTTGGCTGACTTACAAAAAAAGTAAGTGTTTGAAGCATCCTAACTGGCAGATAAACTTTTTATGGAGGTTATTTATGGACATTTTAGCTCTTCACTTAAGTCCCCGAAGAAACGGCAATTCTGCTGATATGCTTAAAGAGTTCCTGCGCGGAACAGAAGATGGCGGCGCTTCAGCCACTTATTTTTCCGTGAGTGACCTTAAAATAGAACCGTGCATCGGTTGCGCTGCCTGCGAAGAGACGGGGAAATGCATTTTACCGCCTGATGACATGGAAAAACTCTATCCTCTTTTGGCGACTGCTCCCATGGTGGTGGTGGCGACATCGCTCTTTTTTTACGATGTGCCGGCCATCGGCAAAGCTCTCATTGACCGCACCCAAGCCCTTTGGTCGCAACGTTACCGCCTTGAGCGCACCGATACCCTTCGTCCTCAGGGAAAAGGCTATCTCTTGGCTTTAGGGGCCACTAAGGGCAAAGATTTGTTTGTGCCTGTGGAGTTGGCTACCAAATATTTCTTTGACGCCATTGGTATGCCCCGGACTTTCGAAAAGCTCTGTTTCCGAGAAATTGATACCATTGGCAGTTTTGTCAAATGCCCAGATCTCATGGCCCAAACTTACCAAGCCGGGCTAGAGTTTGCCAAACAAAAGCAATAAACAATGAATAAGTCGGAAGTAAATAGCCCCCAAGCTACCAGCCTCGAAAGCCGAGCCCGGGAAATTGTCACCATTGACGGCCCGGCCGGGGCTGGGAAATCAACTTTGGCTCGCCAGCTGGCTCAAGCCCTTGATTGGCGTTACCTCGATACCGGGGCACTTTACCGCTCCATAGCTTTTTGCGCTCTGCGTGAAGGTTTAGGGAGCGAAGACCAAGACCAAGTGGAAGAATTGGCCCGCCAGCTACCCTTGACCTTGACCAGCGGCGCAGAGGGGACAGTTGTTGAGCTGGAGGATGAGGATTTGACTCCGCACCTGCGTACTCCCCTCGTCACCCAAGTGGCCTCCGTCATGGCGGCCTGGCCGGGAGTGAGGGCAGCTCTTTTGGGTTTGCAGAAAGATTTGGGCCAAGAGGGGAAAGTGGTGGCCGAAGGGCGAGACATGGGGAGCGTGGTTTTCCCTGAGGCCGGGCGAAAGTTTTACTTGTGGGCTTCAGCCGAAGCTCGGGCTAAGCGGCGTTGTCTGGATTTGGAGGCTTTGGGTCAAGTAGTTGTTTATGAAAAGGTTTTAGCAGATATTGAAGCTCGCGACCAAGCTGATTACACTCGCTCCATTTCGCCACTCACCATACCGCCGGGGGCAATTAAAGTTGACTCCACCAGCCTCACTCCCAAAGATGTTTTGGCCTTGCTAATGGATAAATGTGCCGAGGTCGGTTTCTTAGGTGAACTGACAAACAATAAATTTTGACCACGGAAAGCCGGCATTTTCTTCTCTTTTTGGGCTAGATTTGGTCGATTTTTGAATTTTTGATTAAATTTTTATTAATATTGTAAGTGCTTAATAAAATAAAACTATTGGTGGGCCTTTTTTGGGATTGAGCTTTAGGTGTAAATTTTTTGAAAAAAAAGCTTGAAATATACCCCTGTTTTTTGTTATAGAAATAAAGTTCAAATAGTGTGAGGCTGATAGACCTTACCGGTGGAATAGACACGACCGAAAGTTAGAAAATAAATCATTTTACTAAACTTCGTTTTCACTAATCCACTCGGAGCTAAAACCTTACTGCTCATTTGACCGCTGGAAAATACCTGAAACCAGGGCCTTGCATTTCCAGCTAATCTAACCAGTCCGGGGTAACAATGGAAAATTTTAGCAACTACGACAGCAAATTAGAAGAAGCCACCTGCTGCTGCAGCAGTCAAATGGTGGATGATGACGAAATGGGCGAGGGAACCGACCAAGATATGTCCATGGATATGCTCTATGAAGAGAGCTTTAAGTCGCTTTCTGAGGGCGAAGTCTTAAACGGAACCGTGGTGCAGATCGGCAAAGAATACGTCATGCTGGACGTGGGTGCCAAAAGTGAAGGGCGCATTGCCATTTCCGAATTCATCGACGCTGACGGCAATTTGACCATTAAAATCGGCGATGAATTAGAAGCCCTCTTAGTCCGTTGGGACGATGATGACGGCGAAATCATTTTATCGAAAGACAAAGCCGCCAAAATCAAAGTGTGGGAAGAGATCACTCGCATTCACAACGACGACATCACCATCAGCGGCCTTATTACCAGCCGGGTGAAAGGTGGTTTGTCGGTGGATATTGGGGTCACGGCCTTCTTGCCCGGCTCCCAAGTGGATTCCCGCCCGGTGAAAAATTTGGAAAGCCTCATCGGCCAAACTTTTGATTTCAAAGTTTTGAAATATAACAAACGCCGCGGCAACGTGGTTTTGAGCCGCCGGGCTATTTTAGAAGTGGAACGGGAAGCCCAAAAACAAGAAACTTTAGATCGCTTGTCGGTGGATTCCGTCTTGGAAGGCGTGGTCAAGAACTTGACCGATTACGGCGCTTTCATTGATTTGGGTGGCTTGGATGGTTTGCTCCACGCTACCGATATGTCTTGGGGCCGTTTGACTCACCCCTCTGAAATGTTTGCCGTGGGCGACAAAGTGACCGTTAAGGTTTTGGCTTTCGACAAAGAAAAATCTCGCGTTTCTTTGGGCTTGAAACAATTGCAAGAAGATCCTTGGCTTGTGGCCTCGGAAAAATATCAAGTGGGCGAAAAAGCCACCGGCCAAGTCGTTTCTCTGGCTGATTACGGCGCCTTCATCGAATTGGATAAAGGCATCGAAGGTCTTATCCACGTTTCGGAAATGTCCTGGACTCGCAAAGTGCGCAACCCCGCCTCGGTGTTGAAAGTCGGCGATTTCGTTGAATGCGTTATTTTGAAGGTGGATACTGAAGCCAAGCGCATCTCCCTTGGCATGAAACAAGTTGAGCCCAACCCCTGGGACACCGTGGCTGAGCGTTACCCCATTGGTACCATCATTGAAGGTAAAATCAAAAACATCACTGATTTCGGCGTGTTCATCGGCATCGACGAAGGCATTGACGGCCTTGTTCACATCTCTGACATCTCTTGGGTTCGCCGCTACAAACACCCCTCGGAAATCTTCAAAAAAGGCGATTCCGTTCGGGCTTTGATTTTAGCCATCGACCGCGCTCAAGAACGTTTCTCCTTGGGGATCAAGCAATTGGAAGAAGACCCCTGGTCTATTGCCGTGGCTCAATTCCCCGTTGGCGAAACCGTGACTGGCAAAATCACCAACATCACTGATTTCGGTCTCTTCATCGAATTGGCCGACGGTGTGGAAGCCCTCATTCACGTTTCAGAATCAGGCGTGGCCAAAGGTAAATCCCTCAGCGAAGCCCATCAGCTTGGCGAAGAGATCACTGCCAAAGTCATCTCCATTTCCGCCGCTGACCACAAAATTGGCTTGTCGGTGAAACGCATGAAAAAAGACGAAGATGATCGCTCTTTCAAAAGCTATTCCGACACTACCCGCACAGCGGCCACCAGCCAAGTCTCAGCTCTGGGTGAACAACTCTCCAAAGCTTTGGCCCGCCAAAACCAAGACGAAACCGAATAATTTCGTTGGAGTCAGTTTTTTAAGAATTTCTGGAGGGAAACTTTTTTGATTTTATACAGGTGGTGTTGCGTTATAAAGTGTAGCGTTTGAAAGCTAGGTTAATTTCACACTACCACCTGTAGCAAGTTTCCCTCCAGACCTCCCTTCAAAAAACTTTTATGGGCGGTAGCCCTTATAGTTGGCTCCTTGCCTTTTTACTTCGTAAAAAGTCGGAGCCGACTATAAGGGCTACCGCCAAAAATGTTATTTAAAAGAGAGTTTGGTGGATAATCTGTTGTTAAAAAATATTTTCTCCACAAAATCTTTAAAAATTGATTTCCATCGAAATAATTTCGATTGTTTTTGTTTTAAAGGCCGCCCGGTTTTTCAGGCGGCCTTATCTATATATAACACGGCTAAGGCCAGAGAAATTTTATATTGTTAAAGCGTTAAAGCGAAACCGATGGGGGTGCTTCTCCAAACGATTCCGCAATTTTAACTCCGCCTAATGAGCGAAACGAAGGCGTAAGCCAAAGTGAAGCGAAGCCGAAGGAGTT
>CAYJAF010000071.1:5415-11229 GCA_964368195.1 uncultured Thermodesulfobacteriota bacterium | reverse complement strand
ATTAATCAAGGTTTCCAAAAAGAACTTAAGGAAACGCTGATTTATTCTGCTTGCAGAATAAATCAGCAAGGCACGCCGCCTCACATGAGCCCTTCGGGACGGAAAACCATGGGTTTTCCTCTCATTTCGGGGCGGCAAAGTAGGCGAATTTGCCTACTTTGCAAGGAAACGCTAATTAATCAGCGTTTTCTTAAGGTTTTGCTCAAGTTGGCCGATAAGTTCTTTAGGAAACGCATATTTATCAGCATTTCCTTACTTTGGTCAGAAACAGGGAAATCAATTTGCAGAGATTTTGTGGAGAAATTATTTTAAAATAAGATTTTACTTCCAAAGCTTCCATTTAAATAACATTTTAGGTAATGAGTTTTTTGAAGGGAGGTCTGGAGGGAAACTCTTGAAAAATTGATTTTCGTAGGTCAGAAAGGGAGGCTCCCTCATGCTAGTAAACCCTGAAGTCCATCATTTAATCCAACAAGCGACTCGCACCGAGCAGAAAAAAAAGTCTCGCCCCTCCATCACTCGAGGAGCCCAAGTGAATGCCAATGTGGCCGAGCAGGGGGCCAAGCCTCGTTCTCTTTATGAAGGCGAGAAACAAAAATCAAACACTGAGGTTGATTATCTAAACGAGCGTCACTCTAATTTGAATTTTTACGCATAAGGAAACGCTAGCGCTTTTGGCGAGACATCACGTCAATCTAATTTATAAGTTTCCAGGCTCCTACGGAACAACTTTTCATCTCTTGCCTGCTACTTTAAGTCCACAACTCGCTTGCGCTCAAACAGTGGACTTAAATTTTCGCAGTCAAGTTCTGAAAAGTTTTCCTCCGTCGCCATATAGTGCATGATGTTTCATCAAATTAGATTGACGTGGGCGAGACACTGTTTAGCCTTTCGCCTGCAAAATCTCTTTAGCCGCCAGCGTAGGGTCTGAGGATGCGGCCAGAGCTGAAATCACAGCTAAACCTGTCAGGCCAAGTTGCCAAGCTTGCTTGGAGTTCTGGGCGCCTATGCCGCCAATGCCCACCGTGGGGCACCCATATTGATTAATTTTTCGAACGGTCTCCGGGGCGATGAGATTCACATCGGCTTTGCTCCCGGTGGGGAAAAGAGCACCTAAACCAAGGTAGTTAGCCCCATCGGAAATAGCTTTCTGGCTTTCAACCTCATTGTGGGCTGAAACACCAATGATGAGCTCGGGCGCAAGGTGGCGAATTGCATTCAAAGGTAGATCATCTTGCCCTAAGTGGAGCCCATCGGCTTTGGCGGCCAAGGCAATATCGAGGCGATCATTAATAATAAAGAGGGCTTTGCGGCTCCGGCAAAAGTCTCCCAGTTCCAGGGCTTCTTGGTAAAAATCTTTACCAAGCATATCTTTTTCTCGCAATTGAATAGCGGTGACGCCCCCGACAAAAGCTAAATCAGCCAGTTCAATTAAACTTCTGGGGGCGGCTTCTTGGCGGCTGATAACTAAAGTCAGCTTCAGCCGCTCTTTTAATTCTTTTTGTAAATCAGTCACTTTAAACCTCAGAAATTTTTTCTATGCCTTGGAAGGCGGCCAAATCTTCAGGGCTAATAGTGGCTAGGTGATCAAAGAGGCGCAAGCGGAAAGTGCCCAAAGCACTGCCATCAAGATTTACCACCGCCCTTTCGCCGGCTAAAGCCAAATGGGCCAGAGCCGCTATGGTGGCCCCAAGTTGTTCATCTGGGTTCGCCCCAACGTAAGCTCCAATCATGGCTGTCAAAAGGCAGCCGGTACCGGTCACGCGGGCCATAAGAGGGTCTCCCCCTTTAATGGCATAGCTTTGCTCCCCATCGGAAACAACATCAATCGCCCCGGTTATGGCTACCACGGCTTTTGTTTTCTGGGCCAACTTTCGGGCCAGAGCGGCAGATTGCAAAACAGGGCCGGAGGCAGAATCCACCCCTTTTTGCCCGATGTCATCACCGGCAAGAGCTCCAATTTCAGCGTAATTGCCCCGAATAATTTGGGGTGCCATTTTAGCCAAAATCAGGCCGGCGTAGTGTTGCCGAGTGGGGGTTGCCCCTGCGCCCACGGGGTCGAAGACAATGGGGCGGCCATTTGCTTGGGCTCCGGCGGCAGCGCCACGCATAATTTTAAATTGTGTTTCATTGATGGTGCCCAAGTTTAAAACAGTTGCGTTAGCTAAAAGAGCCAAAGACTGAGCATCGGCCGGGTCGCCACTCATTACGGGCGAGGCACCTAAAGCCAAAACTGCATTGGCGCATTCATTGATGGTGACCTGGTTGGTGATGGCTAGAACTAGGGGGCTGTTTTCTTTAAGATATTTTAAATGTTTATCTATGAACATCAGGAATTCCTCTATAGCGTATAATACTGATGAAAATGGTTTAAGCACCCGGGGCCTTTGCCGGGAATGATGCTGTCTTTCAGGCCTCCGGTAACATATTCTTTTGCCAAGATAACAGCTTCCGCTAATGAAAAGCCGTGAGCGAGATTGGCCGCTAAAGCGGCGGACAATGTGCAACCTGTGCCGTGGCTGTTTGGGGTATCCAGGCGCGGAGCCCTGAACCACGTTTCGCCATAGGGTGTAATTAATAAATCGTCAGCTGCTTCTTTGGGGCCATGGCCACCTTTGAGCAAAACATTTTTAGCCCCGGCTTTTAAAATGAGTTTACCTGCTATTAACCTATCTTCTTGGCTTTTAATTGAGTGATTGGCTAAGATTTCAGCTTCAAAAGTGTTGGGCGTGACTACTGTGGCTCGCGCCATGAGCTCTCTTAAAGCCTCAATGGCTTCCGGGGCCAAAAAGGCGTGCCCGCTGGTGGAGACCATTACGGGGTCTAGGACCACGGGCACCTTGGGCCAATGTTGGCTCAGGAAATCCACCACAGCTTTTGTGTTAGCCGCATCGCCTAAAAGTCCTATTTTAATGCCGCATACATTAAAATCATCTTCTAACGCTGCAAGTTGGGCAGTTACCAAAGAGGGGGAAAGGCATTCCATGGCAGTTACTTCTCGGCTATTTTGAGCGGTGACTGCCCCAATTGCGCAAAGCCCAAATATGCGGTGGGCCGCAAAAGTTTTGAGGTCGGCCGCCAAACCGGCTCCGCCACCGGAATCGGAAGAGGCAATGGTGAGGGCACATGGAAGTCGTTGTGGTTGCTGAGTGTAGTTCGGCATAAATGGCTCCTTAAGGAAATGCTGATTTATTCTGCCTGCAGAATAAATCAGCAAGGCACGCCGCCTTTCATTAGCCCTTGCGGGACGGAAAACCATAGGTTCCCCTCTAATTTCGGCGGCGGCAACGGAGGCTAATTTGCCTCCGTTGCAAGGAAACGCTAATTAATCAGCGTTTCCTTAAGTTATTTCAGAAGCCATTTTTCTAAGAGAATTTGTGGTGAATCCCGGAAAGAAAGGCTCCCTACGCTGGTATTACCCAAGATCAGGTTCAGAAGGTCGTGCCCTTTACGGTGACACCTCACAGCCGTCCTTATTACGGCTCCCTTGCCTGTTATTTCGTCTAGGCAGAAAAACGTCTTTTCAGTCGTTTTTCAGCGGCGACTATTTAAGCGTATTTACACAAACGATTTTTCGGTTCTGCCTTAGTCGGTCTTTGCTTGTTTTTAGTCATGTATATCAAATACACTTCCTCAAAACAAGCTCGCCTTTCGTGATATAACTCGAAAATTCATTTTGTGTGAACATGCTCTAATATAAAATTTAGATGGCGGTTTTGTCAAGTGACAGGGTAACTATGACCTCATAGACCGCGACGCACCATGAGCCCACTGTTAAAAGCTTTTGCTTTGTCAGCCGCAGTTAAGGCACTGGCTCTGTCATCAAAGGGGCCTTGGGCAATAATCCAGTTACCGTTTTTTAAACGCGGAAAAGAGCCGGTATCAAAAATGTCAACTATCAGGCCACGTTTCTCATATTGAGCTTTGCGCCGTTCAGCCTCATCTCGCCCGCTTTTGGGAATGGTATGCAATATAACAAGCCACTGCTCGGTTGCCTCAACTAAAGGGGGTGCGCTTTGCCCGGCTGTTGTGGCTGGTAAAGGCACCGCCGAAGTAGGGGCGGCGGCGGCGGCCTCGTCAAGTGCCCCGGTCAATGCGCCGACATCGGGTTCAGAGGTTGGCGAGGGAACCGTTTGAGTTGATGCTGTTTCAGTGGCCACCATTTCACTTTCAATTTCTTGGGCAACTTCCGGGGGCGGAGGCGGGCCAAAAACAGTGAAGGCTCCCCAAGCTAAAGCGGCCCAAACAAGTAAAGACAGCACCGCAACTCCGCCCAAAGAATCATTTCGGCCACGGCGAGCACTACGGTATATTCGGTGTCTTTTTGTGGAAAATATGTTAAAGAGCAAGTGCCCAGGCGCCAACAGCAGAGCTTTTATTATGTTCATGTTAGCCTCATCGCTACCGGAAAGACAGTATTAATTTTTTCGGCCCGGCGGCCAAATATTAAAAGTATCAAGCTTTATTATTTTACTTTAAATTTTGAATTCATACAAATAAAATATTACCTTTTTAAAGGGTATATTAAATATTTTACATTAGAACGTGAAAACTTGATGGGCTAAATTTGAGGGAACGCATGTTTATTAGCGTTTCCTTAAAGAAAAGCCACTCAGCCGTGCGTTAAAGTTTCAAAAAGACTTGGCAAGCAAGTATATTGGTGATAAAATAAAATTAAGGAAATGTTGAATTATTAACGCTTCCTAAAATAATACGCCCTTTGTTTGTAAAATACTAGAGGTTACTCATGTTGAAAATTGTTATTTTGGTTGCCAGTTTATTTGTCTTTTTAAGTAGTGCCTGCACTCCGGCGACCACTACCCGAACAACAACTGTCCCCACTCAAATGCAGTCGAATACCACATCCATAAAAGCAGGACTGAAAAATTTAAATGATCGTATCCGTTTGGCAGAACTTCGTGGAGACGGAGCGGAAATAGCTCAACTGCGCGATGAATCCAGGCGCTTGGCAGCAACTATCTACCCAATCAGCGGCGCTGAAGGGCAGGATTTGCGCCAACAGCTGGATTATATTAACGCCCGCCTTGACCGAATGGAGGCTCAAGCGGCCCAAGAGCAAGCTGCTCCTGCGGAACCGATTGCCTCTCCGGATGATGCCTTTAGTCCAGTTGCAACAGAAGTCCCGCAAATTGCCGCCCCAATTAGTCCGGCGACTCCAGAGCCTACGGCTGCGGAGCAAACTCTAACGGCGTCGGCACCTGAGGCTAACTTGCCTCCAACATCTACCGGGCCCTATGATGCCGGTAAAAAAGCTTTTGACAAAAAAAGCTATGCTGAAGCCATTTCCAGCTTCCAAGATTATTTAGCCCAAGATCCTCAAGGCCAAATGGCCGCTCCGGCTCAATTTTATATTGGGGAATCGTTATACGCTCAAAAGAAATATGAAGAGGCTATTTTGGAATATCAAAAAGTGGTGCAAGGGTTTGCCAAAAGTAGCCAAGTTCCCACATCGCTTTTAAAACAAGGGCTTTCCTTTCAAGCCATTGGCGATAAAAGTAGTGCCAAGCTCCTTTACCAAAAAGTTGCCCGTGATTATCCCAAAAGCTATGCTGCTGGTGTGGCTAAACAACGCTTAACCGGGCTGTAAAAATAAGACCGATTATAAAAGGCTATAGACGAAAAAACCCGTGCCATTTCGAATGCACAGGTTGCCATTTTGCCGTGAGGGCGATAATTTTTTCTAGCTTAAGTAGGATAAGCCCCAAGCTTGTTGTTTCGTTAAGCAAGCGACTTCGTTAGGTAGCGGCTTTGCTACACAAAGGATTTAGCCAGGCAAGCGACTTTGTTAGGTAG
>CAYJAF010000071.1:0-5315 GCA_964368195.1 uncultured Thermodesulfobacteriota bacterium | reverse complement strand
CAAAGGATTTAGCCAAACAAGCGACTCCGTTAGGTAGCGGCTTTGCTACGCAAAGGATTTAGCCAGGCAAGCGATTAAGCGTGACTTGATAGCTAACTGATTTCGCCAAGCTTATAATGAAGGCATTCCGGTGCTAAAAGTGAAATGCTTTAAAGCCCAAAAGGCCCTTTGCTCGTTTAAACGTTTGAGGCTAACTTCAAGGTAAGCTGGTTTGCGTGCGGCCTGAAAAGGCCAGAGCTTCAAGCTTAAAGGAGTGTTTGGCTGAAGGTTCTCGCTTTGAGATCTTTCGGCCCGAAAATAAGTTGCCAAAAGATCTCAGAGCGTTAGGCCTTATTTTGCACAAAACACACACCACCTTAAATTTTTTAACCAAATCAGTTTAAGAAAAGTAAAGCTCAGTTGTTTTCAGCAAAAATTTTGTCTTTGTCGTCTAATGTATAACCAAGTGCTAATATTATTTTCCGCATGGTTTCCATACGACAACTTTTACCATTTTCAATGCGGTCGATTGTTAAAGGAGAAACGCCGGCCTTACGGGCCAATTCGGCTTTGCTCATTAAAAGCTGCTCTCTGATGACTTTAAGAGAATTGTTGCTCAATGTAATTACCTCTATCTACGGAACACTCTTCCCTTGGGTTGGTGTTTGCCCCCCTTAGAGTCTTCCATCTGGTTATGCCCAAAACACCCAGCCTCCCACCGGCTGGCAACTGTTCACCAAAATTGAGGCTTTGCCCATGTTAGCGGTTTCAGAAAAGCGCATGTTTATTAGCGTTTACTTAGAAACCGGCTTGTTATGAACAAGGCTAACAGAATCCAGAAGCAAATAGCCAAATGCCCTTGGTTCAAGGTTCTGGATTCTAACCATATCTTAAGCAAATTTTCATTTGCCAAAGAATCTCAGGCCCTCCTTAAGGCTTAGATGACCCGGGGCCGGGTTTTTTGCGCCTTGTACCTTGGCCCTGAGACCGCCAAGGAATTTTTCCGTTGACTTTTGATTTATGGAGCCAATGGAATGTGTGATGTCAAAGAGAGCATGGCAACTTTTTGTCAGGTTTGCCTTCCTGAATATCCTGCCTCAAAAAGCACCGATACGAAGCTGTAAAAAGTTTCCCCTTTGAACTTTAGTGAAAATTCCCAAGCGACATTATTTTGTCGTTCCCTATTGGAAGTTTTCAGTTCAAGTCTTTTAAAGTCCCGTCGTGGTTCTCCTTTTTTAGGAGGCAATGGAAGGTTGTCCCCCCCTTTGACTTGAGACTATTTCACCACTTTAAGGTTATAAAGTCAAGCACTTTATGCTAATTATGTATAAATTTTAATAACTTATACCGCATATAGAGTTCAACTTACTTTAATCTACAATATCTGGCGTTCTTTTTTCGCTTAAATAACGTAAAATTTACCCCTCATTTAAGTCAAAGCGAGTAAATTTAGAAAAAATTCATTTTTTTTCAAAAAATTTTCAAGCCAGAGCTCTTAATTTCAATCCAAATATACCGCTGGCAAAAGCCCCTTTGCGAGCTCGCCTCAGTTTAGTTTGCTAATTGTTCCAGGGCTGACGCATGAACTCAAGCGAACTTAGGGCTCTAAAAGAGGTCAACTCTAGATAGGCGTCCCGAATGAGCAGAAATTTCATTGCTTAAGCGTCAGCCGTGCTCACAAATGGCTTGCGCAAGACAAACTAATGGAAGTATAATAAAAAGCTGGAAATGGGGCTTTTGATTATTTGCAATTACAAAAATTTTAGCTAATGGAGTTTAGCTCTGGGAAATGCTCATAAATCAGCGTTTCTTCTGCTTAGTGGTTGGTTACTTTCTGTTGAAAGGTATTCTTTTTTGTCACAAAGGATAAAAATGAGCTTAATCATTGATAAAATAAAGGAATATGTAAAAAATTACCCGGAATTAAAAAAAACTGAAACCGTTTGGCGAGAACCCGTGGTAGGCATTGCTGATGTCGCAAATCCATTATTTTTAGAGCTCAATAAAGTGGCAAGCCCGACTCACGTTTTGCCTGGCGATTTTATATCCGGAGCCAAAAGCGTTATCGTTTTTTTTCTGCCCTTTGCCGAAGAGATAATAAAAAGTAACGTTTTTGGTTTTCAGAGCTCCAGAGCGTGGGACATTGCCAACATTGAAACTAATAATCTCATAGCTGATTTAAACATATTTCTCCATGAAGTAGTGACGAAAGAAGGTTACGACAGCACCATCTTACCGGCAACTTATAATTATGATGAAAAAAAGCTAACCAGCGATTGGTCTCATCGTCATGTTGCCTATATTGCCGGAGTCGGGACTTTCGGCATTAACAATATGCTAATCACCGAGCGAGGTTGTTGCGGGCGAATCGGGAGCGTCATCACAACCATGCCCCTTGAGGCAACAGAAACGCTCAAAGGTGAAAATTGTCTCTACAAACATAACAGCAGCTGCGCTCAATGTGTAAAACGCTGTGTGGCAAGTGCCATTTCAATAGAGGAAGGCTATCCTTATGTCAATCGGGTGGCCTGTAACGAACAAGTTTACGATGGTCTTGTGCCTGAATATGACATTGGCCCGGGTGACGCTTGTGGTAAGTGTATGTGTCAAGTGCCTTGCACCATGAAAAACCCTTGTGCTAAATTTCAAAAGTTCTCCGAAGGGGCATCTGTTATTTAAGAAAGTGCTAATAAATCAGCGTTTCCTTAAAAATGTTTTTCCCAGAAAATTTTTAAAAATTGATTTTCGGGTTTTCTTTTTGTGTTATAGTGATTACTGTTATAATAAGATGTTTTGGGCTCGTTATAAAAAACAGTAAAAACCAATTCACTTTGCCTTTACTAAAGGAAACGCCGATTAATTAGTCGCCGCTGAAAAATGTAATAACAGTTAGCAATGATTAAAGTTTACCTGAATTCACAAATTCGTATGGAGTAAAACCATGTGGGATTATACAGAAAAAGTTAAAGATCATTTTGAAAACCCCCGAAATGTCGGGGTAGTGGGCCGCATTGACGGCGATGGCCAGGTGGGGTCACTTTCCTGCGGCGACGCCCTCCGCCTCACCATCCAAGTGGATAAGGGAACAGACCGCATTGAAGATGCCAAATTCCAAACCTTTGGTTGCGCCAGTGCCATTGCCTCATCTTCGGCCATGACTGAAATGATTAAAGGCAAAACCTTGGCTGAAGCCCTCAAGGTTAGTAATCAAGATATAGCCGATTACTTAGGTGGCTTGCCTCGAGAAAAAATGCACTGCTCTGTTTTGGGCCGAGAAGCTTTGGAAGCCGCAGTCGCCAATTACCGAGGAGTCCCCTTGCCCACGGCCGATAGCCCTATTGTTTGTGAATGCTTTGGGGTGACGGAAAAAGAAATTGAAAGAGTTATTACGGAAAACTCCCTCACCTCTGTGGAAGACATCACAGCTTACACTAAAGCCGGGGGAGGTTGCGGCCGCTGTGTGGGTGAAATTGAAAATATTTTGGCGCGCATCTTAAACACATATCAAAAAGATGCCGAGCCTGAAAAAGCGCCTCAAAAATTAACTTTTTTGCAAAAAGCCCGCCTCATTGAAGAGACCATTGCCAACGAAATTGCCCCGGCTCTCCAACGAGATGGCGGTGATATTGAGCTGGTGGACGTTCAAGGTGATGAGGTTTTGGTCACTTTGAAGGGAGCTTGCGCCACTTGCCCTTCGTCTAAGCGCACTTTAGCTGATTTTGTTACTGAAAAGTTGCGTGAATTTGTCTCTCCCACCATCACCGTTAAGGAGGTCAGACCGTGACCGAACCCAAAACCATTTACTTCGATAACAACGCCACCACCATGGTGGCTTCCGAAGTTTTGGAAGCGATGCTCCCCTATTTTCAAAATTCTTATGGCAATGCTTCCAGTATGTATCCCAAAGGAGGGGAATCTGCCAAAGCTTTAGCTGAGGGCCGGGCCAAAGTTGCCGCCTTAATTGGTTGCGACCCCAAAGAAATTATCTTCACCTCCTGCGGGACAGAAAGTGACAACGCTGCCATTTGGTCGGCTTTGCGCACCCAACCGGAGAAACGCCACTTTGTCACCAGCCGGGTTGAACATCCGGCTGTAATGAATAACATCCCTTTATTAAAGAAGATGGGCTACCGAGTGACGGAAATCCAGGTGGATCAACGGGGGAACTTGGAGTGGGATCAGTTCATCGAGGCTCTCACCCCCGATACTGCTCTGGCTAGCTTCTTGTGGGCTAATAACGAAACTGGCGTTATTTTCCCCATTGAGAAAATGGCCGAAGCCTGCCATGAGCGGGGTATTCTCTTCCACACCGATGGAGTTCAAGTTGCCGGAAAAATGCCCATAAATATTCACCAAACTAAAGTGGATATGTTGGCCATTTCAGGTCATAAATTCCATGCCCCCAAAGGCATCGGGGCAATGTATATCCGCCGTGGGCTGAAGTTTGCGCCTTTCATGATTGGCGGACACCAAGAAAACGGTCGCCGTGGTGGAACGGAAAATGTGCCCTATATTGTCGGCATGGGCCGTGCCGCTGAACTGGCCATGGCCAATATGAACGATGAAAATACTCGTGTTCGTGACTTAAGAGACCGCTTGGAAAAAGGGCTCACCGAGGCTATCGGCTACACCCGCATCAACGGCGACCCCCGCAACCGTGTGCCCAACACCACTAACATCAGCTTTGAATATGTGGAAGGGGAAGCGATATTGCTCTATTTGGCCGCCGCCGGCATCTGCGCCTCCTCCGGCTCAGCTTGCACCTCCGGCTCCTTGGAGCCCTCCCACGTTCTCAGGGCCATGCAAGTGCCATTCACTGCGGCCCACGGCTCCATTCGCCTGTCCCTCTCCGTCTATAACACTATAGACGAAGTTGATTTCGTTCTGAAAACATTCCCGCCAATCATCAAAAAACTGCGGGATATGTCGCCATTTTGGGAAAACGACGGCCCGGCCACAAGCAACGCCATGCTCACTTGCGAAACAGGCAGCTGCCAAGTCTGCGAGGGGTAAGAATTTTTGGGGGAACTTTTAAGTAAATACTGATTAATTCTGTATGCAGAATTAATCAGAAAGGTACGCAGCCTTTCATGAGCCCTTTCGGGACGGAAAACCATGGGTTTTCCTCTCATTAAAGGCTGCGGCAAAGTAAGCAAATTGCTTACTTTGCAAGGAAACGCTAATAAACATGCGTTTCCTTAAAAAAAGTTCCCCCAAACCCCCTCAAAAACTTTTACGGGCGTGGGGGGGGGGGGGGGGGGGGGGGGGGGGGGGGGGGGGGGTGTTGTTTTTTTTTTTTTTTTTTTTTTTTTTTTTTTTTTTTTTTTTTTTTTTTT
>CAYJAF010000070.1:3871-11510 GCA_964368195.1 uncultured Thermodesulfobacteriota bacterium | reverse complement strand
GCCCCATGGGCCAAGCTTTCTATTTAGCTAACAATTTACTTTTATCTCCGAGTAGTAACTTTGGGCAGAAGCAAGAAGGGTGAGTTTAGTTACTGCTCGGCAACTTAATATTACTTGTTCTAGTCGAAGTAAGCGAAGCGACGTCGGCGTTGGCAGGCGGCCCTGCCGCCCCGATGCCGCTTGGCCCCATGGGCCAAGCTTTCTATTTAGCTAACAATTTACTTTTATCTCCGAGTAGAAGCTTTGGGCAAGGCAAGAAATTGGGTTATCAACTCAAAGAAGGGCGACGAAGGAAAACTTTGCAGCAAATTAGTCGGTAAAATTTTATCCCCCACTGTTTGAGCGAAGCGAGTTGTGGGGGATAAAATACCGACTTATTTGCGAAAAGTTCTTCCGTAGGAGCCCGGGAAATTACAAATTAAATTGACGTGCCACCCGAATCAGGGCAAGAGCGTCTTATTCAATCTTCCTAGAAACAGTTAAACATCTAATATCATTTTAATATTTTGTGATTATGTGAAATGTGAGGGCGACGGAGGAAAACTTTTCAGAACTTGACTGCAAAATTTAAGCCCTATTGTCTGAGCTTTAGCGAGTTTTAGGGCTTAAACCAGCAGGCAAGAGATGAAAAGTTATTCCGTAGGAGCCGAAAAAATAACTAATTAGATTGACGTGCCGCCCGAATCTAACAGTTTGCTTGTCACCACAAAATATGGTATAATAAAAAGTTGCTAATGCCACGACAGAGGGAGAAGTGTTTCCATGTCCATACCTAGGGCCTTGCGCTCCTTTACAGCTCTATTAGGGTTTTTAAGCTTTTTCCCCGTGGGGCGCACCATCTTTTTAGAAGATGACGATTTCGGCCGCCTCCCGGCTTTTTTTCCGGCAGTTGGTCTTGTTTTCGGCATCTGCCTATTTATTTTGTGGCACTTACTTGTGCTCTTTTTGCCGCCTCAACCGGCCGCCACTTTAGTGGTCACCTTACTAGTTGTCATAAATCGCGGCTTTCACTTAGACGGGCTGGCCGACACCGCCGATGCCCTTTTGTCTCACCGCCCCCGAGAGCGGAAACTGGAAATCCTCAAAGACAGCCGCCAGGGCACTTTCGGGGTTTTATCAATAGTATTATGCATTTTACTAAAAGTCCAACTGGTGGCAATCGTGGCCCCGGTGGCTTCGTGGTGCTTAATTTTATGGCCAATTTGGGGGCGTGCCGCCAGTGCCATTGTGGCTGTTTGCTCAGAATATGTGGGCAAATCAGCTGGGTTTGTCAACTTAATGGTCGAAAAATCATCATTCCGCGAGCTGTTTTTCGCCGCCTCATTTACTTTATTACTCAGCTGTTTTGGCGGCGGAGCGGCCATCATCACAGCGGCGGTTGTCATAGCGTGGTCATTCTTTTTAAACTGGTTGTGGCAAGAATCTTTAGGCGGCATAACCGGCGACCTTTTGGGAGCCAGCATTGAACTCACTGAAATAATGTCGCTTTTTGTTTTTTATTTAGCCTTCAAAGCTTTAAGCATATATACTTAATAACAAAGCATGGCACAATGTGCCATCTTCAAGGAGAATAAAATATGAGCATTATTAGCCTGAATGCCGATGGCCGCTTGGAAGTCCCCACCAGCCCCATCATTCCCATCATTGTCGGCGACGGCATTGGCCCCGATATTTGGGCGGCAACCCGCCCTATTTTAGATTCCGCCGCTGAAAAAAGCGGGTTTGGCCCCATCCAATGGCTGGAAGTTCCGGCCGGGCAAGTGGCCAAAGATACTTGTGGCGATTACTTACCGGCCAGCACTTTAGACGCTTTACGCAAATATCGCATTAGCCTCAAAGGCCCCTTGGGCACTCCCGTTGGCGGCGGCATCCGCAGCCTTAATGTGGCCATTCGTAAAGAGCTCGATTTATACGCCTGCATTCGCCCCATTAGCTGGATCCCCGGCACACCCAGCCCGGTAAAAGCCCCGGAACAAGCTAACATGGTCATTTTCCGCGAGAATACCGAAGATGTCTACGCCGGGCTCGAATGGCCGGCGGGGAGTGCTGAAGCTGACGCACTAATCAAGTTTGCGTCCGAAAATTTCGGCTCGAAAATCCGCCCCAATTCGGCTTTGGGTTTAAAGCCCATGAGCGAATTCGGCTCCAAACGCCTTATCCGTTTAGCCATCGAGTGGGCTTTGGCCCGCAACTGCCCCAGCGTGACTTTAGTCCACAAGGGCAACATCATGAAATTCACCGAAGGGGCCTTCCGCGCTTGGGGTTACGATTTAGCTCGTGATGACTTCAGCGCTCAAACAGTTGCCGAGGCCGACGCCCAAGAGAGCGGCGAAACTCGACTCGTCATTAAAGACCGCATTGCCGACAATATGTTCATGCAAACGCTTTTGCGTCCGGCGGAATATTCCGTTTTGGCCATGCCAAACCTCAATGGCGACTACCTCTCTGATGCGCTAGCGGCCCAAATTGGCGGCCTAGGCATGGCTCCCGGGGCCAACGTCGGCGACGGCTTGGCCGTCTTCGAAGCCACCCACGGCACCGCTCCCAAATACGCCGGGAAAAACATGGTCAACCCCTGCTCCCTCATATTGTCGGGCACATTCATGCTGGAATACCTCGGCTGGACTCAAGCAGCCGAACTGGTGCGCGGGGCAGTGGCCAAAACCCTGGCCGACAAAATCGTCACCTACGATTTGGCCCGCCAAATGGAAGGAGCCAACAAAGTGGGCACCTCAGAATTCGGCCAAGCCATCTTAGCCCGTATGTAATTTTTTGGGGGAAAACTTTTTTAAATTTATACGGGTGGGGTTGCGTTATAAAATGTAGCCTTTGAGAGTTTGGTTTGTTTCGCACTACCACCTGTAGTAAGTTTTCCCCCAAACCCCCTTTCAAAAAATTTTTATGGGTGTGCGGTTTAGCTTTTTTTACGAAGTAAAAAAAGCTAAACCGCACACCAAAAATATTTTTAAAATGGTGATTTCGTGGAGAAAATGTTGTTTTAAAAGACTTTTTCCACAAAATATATGAAACTACGGTGTGACACTTTGGTCAGCAAGTAAGCACAAAGCGACGGAGGAGAACTTTTCAGGAATTGAAAGCCATAGCCCTACTGTTCGAGCGCTAGCGAGTTGTAGGGCTATGCGCGTCAATTACGGAAAAGTTACTCCGTAGGAGCTTCCTCTCGGTCAAACGGGCACGCTCCTTAAACCTAAGCCATTTAAACTACGATGTTTTACATCTGCTTTCGGTAAGCAAACAAAGCGAAGCCGAAGGAGTTAAAATAAATGATATTTTGGCAAAAATACCAATATCTTTGGAGAAAAAAATGACCGCCTTAAATTTAGTTCAAAAAATAATCAAATCTCACCTCAAAGATGGCGAAATGGTCGTGGGCCAAGAAATTGGCGTGGCCATCGATCAAACTTTAGTTCACGATGCCACCGGGCAAATGGCCCTTTTACAGTTTGAAGCCTTGGGCTTCCCCCGAATTGTGACCAAACGCTCGCTCATCTATACCGACCACAATATTCTGCAAGTTGGCTATGAAAACGCCGATGATCACGCATTTTTGTCGTCAGGGGCGAAAAAATTCGGCATTCATTACTCTAAAATCGGCAACGGCATCTGTCACCAAGTCAACCTCGAGCGTTTCGCCACCCCGGGGCAGACTCTTTTAGGCGCCGACAGCCACACCACCACCGGCGGGGCAGTGGGCGCTTTGGCCATTGGAGCCGGAGGCCTTGACGTTTCAGTGGCCATGGGCGGCTGGCCCTTTTATTTGCCCATGCCTCAAGTCATGCGCATTGAGTTGACCGGGCAGTTGAAACCTTGGGTGCGGGCCAAAGACATTGCGTTGGAAATTTTGCGCCGCATTTCGGTCTCCGGTGGGCGCGGGAAAATTTTAGAATTTTGCGGTGACGCTCTGGCCAACCTTTCGGTGACAGAGCGGGCCACCATTACTAATATGAGCATCGAAACCGGGGCGATTACCGCTGTGTTCCCCTCGGACGAACGCACTTTAGATTTCCTCACCCGTCAAGATAGAAAAGCCGAATACACCCCCCTCACCGCTGACCCCGACGCCACTTATGAGGATTCTATCACCATTGATTTAAACAACTTAGAGCCCCTGGTCGCCGCTCCCCACTCGCCGGACAACGTCCACCCTGTGGCCGAATTGGCAGGCGTCACTTTAGATCAAGTGGCCATTGGCTCTTGCACCAACTCCTCTTTTGAAGACTTGATGACCGTGGCCGCCATGCTTAAAGGTCGCCAAGTTCCGGCCGGAGTCAGCTTGATCATTGCCCCCGGCTCACGCCAAGTTTTCCAAGAGTTAGCCAACCGCGGAGCTTTATCTGATCTCATTGCCGCTGGAGCTCGCATGATGGAAGTGGCTTGCGGCTTTTGTAACGGAGTGGGCCAGGCCCCTCGCTCAGGCGGCGTCAGCTTGCGCACCTCAAACCGCAACTTCCCCGGCCGCAGCGGCACTAAAGACGGTAACCTATATCTCGTGAGCCCCGAAACGGCCGCCGCCAGTGCTCTGGCCGGAGTGCTCACCGACCCCCGCACCTTTGGCGCGCCTCCCGTTATCAATTTGCCTGAAAAATTCATCATTGACGATTCCATGGTAGTCGCACCCGCCGCCCCGGAACAAGCCAACGAAGTGGAAATTATCCGCGGGCCCAACATCGCCCCCTTGCCCCGCTTCACTCCCTTGGAAGACGAGGTAATCGGCGAAGTCATGCTCACCTTGGGCGACGACGTCACCACCGACGACATCCTCCCGGCCGGGGCGCAAATTTTGGCCCTCCGAGCCAACATCCCGGCGATTTCCAAATACATCTTTTCCAACATCGATGCAGAATACCACCTACGCCAAAAAGCCGCCGGCTACGGCTTTGTCGTTGGCGGAAAAAACTACGGCCAGGGCTCCAGCCGCGAACACGCCGCTTTAGCTCCTCGCTACCTTGGGCTCAAGGGCGTCATTGCCGAGAGCTTTGCCCGCATTCACAAAGCGAACTTGGTAAACTTCGGCCTCCTGCCCTTGGAGTTCGTCAACCCCCAAGACCGCGACACCATCAAACCGGGGGCCAAACTGGAATTGAAAGGCCTGGCGAACCTCACCGCCGGACAAATTTTAACAGTCAAAAACCAGACTACCGGCAACGAATTCCAAGTTAAGCTAGATGTCTCCGCTCGCCAAGCCGAGCTTCTGAAAGCTGGCGGCCTCTTGGCTCAAGCCGCCGCCGCAAAAGATACGTCTAACTAATTTAACAAAATAGGGCGATAATTTATAAAACTTATCGCCCTATTTTGTGCTTCTGTTAGTCCATACTGAAAAACTCCTTTTAATCATTTTTCAACTAGGCACGCCAACTATCGCCCCCGCTATGGCAACACCCAAATGAGGGCGGAAGTTAATTATGGAATATGAACTTTAATATGAAAAATATCGCTGTAATAATCCGCACTTATTCTCGAGTCGACGATGCGAAAGCCTTAGTTGATATTATAAGAAACCTCTGGACTCAACATAACTATACGCTTTTTATTGCCTTCAATGGCGCAACTGATGGATATGTTTTGGATAAGTCTTTGGCTGATTCAGCTGAAATCATTGAAGTAACAGGCAATTTAGGCCACATTCCCGGGGCGCGGCAATTGGTGCAACAAGGCTATGAATATATAAAAAATAACAACGAATTCGATTATATAATTTTTATCGAATCAGATTTTTGGCTGTTGGACGAAGCATTGATTTTAGAGGCGCTTGCAAGCCAAAAATCATTGGCCACCACAATTTGGGGTGAGCACACTTTGTCGTTGGCAGTTGATTTTTTCATAGTGAAAAAAGATTTTTTGGATAACCATCCCCAATTAATTAGCTGGCCCACAATACCGGAACTTGACATGCGTGATGAACTTGCTAAAATTGGGGAAGAGGTTTATATTTTTGAAAACTTTCGTCCTATTTCGGTGCCATCGCCTATGCGTCAGCTTTTAGGCTCATTTTTGCCCGAAACTATCTGCTTTGGGAAAAGATTTGTTTTGTTTTCTGAAGCCAAGGCCCTTTCACATCATGTGGAATGCCTCAAAGAGGGGATTGTCAGCAAAAAAGCAATTGCAAACACTCTTTTAAACAGACAATTTTTTCCCAACATACCACCCCATTGTCTTTCATTTTGGGATAAATATGCCAGAGTACTCGCTCGCTATTTAGCAAGTGTTATAGTCATAAAAAGATCTTTGAAGCGCTTTTTTAAGCGCCACCCCAAAAGCTGAGTTAAAATAAGGAATCTTTTGGAAAAATAGCCCTAAGGCGAACGACGAAAATTCAGATGCGTCAGCCTTGAATTAATTGTTGCCAAACAATTTTATTAGTATAATATATATTTGACTGTCAAGTATTTGGGACGTGCTTTAGAGCCATTCCAAATACCCAAAATCTTCAAAATACCTTGGAAATCTTACCTCAAGGAGGCCACCCCATGTCCACAGCTTTCATCTTCCCCGGCCAAGGGGGACAATTTGTCGGCCAAGGCCAAGCTTGGCTCGAAGCCGACCCAAGCCTTAACGAAATTTTTGAACTGGCCGAGGAAATCTCCGGCCACCCCATAAAACGTCTCTGTTTGGAAGGCCCGGCCGAAGAACTTTCACAAACAGTCAACCTTCAACCGGCTGTCTTGGCCGTGAGCTTGGCTGCTTGGCGCCTCTTAAAGGCTGACTACACTCCCGCCTTTGCCGCCGGACACTCGTTGGGCGAATTCGGCGCTCTTGTCGCCGCCGGAGTCTTTGACGAAAAAACAGCACTGACCTTGGTTTCTAAACGGGCCGTCTTAATGGACGAAGCCGCCAAACAAAACCCCGGAGCCATGCTGGCCGTCATGGGTATGCCCGCCCCGGAACTGGAGGCCATTTGCGAGCTCGCCCGCAACGAAGGCGAAGTTGTTCTGGCCAACTTCAATACCCCGGAGCAAATCGTCATTTCCGGCTCAGCTCGGGCCGTCAGTGCCGCCGGAAAATTCATCAAAATGAAAAAAGGACGCGCCATTCCCTTACCTGTCTCCGGCGCTTTCCACAGCTCTTTTATGACTTCCGCTGCCACTAAGTTCGCTGAACTCTTAGATAAAACGGAATTCAAGGCTCCAATTTGTCCCGTTTTCCCCAATGCCACCGGCACGGCCACCACCGACCCCGCCGAAATCAAGGCCAAACTCAAAGAACAAATGGTCGGCCCCGTTCATTGGACTAAAACCGTCGACAGCCTCCTAGCTGCCGGAGCAACCCAATTCCTCGAAGCTTGGCCCAAGAGCTACTTAGGCTCCATTATCAAAAAGTGTCTCCCCCCAGACAGCCAAGCAACAATCTCATTCCAAGCTTAATTTTTTGGGGGAAAACTTTTTTAAAAAAAAGCTTTCCCCCAAACCCCCTTTCAAAAAACTTTTACGGGTGAGCGTTTTGGGATTTTTACTTCGCAAAAACCCCAAAACGCTCACCGAAAATGTTCTTTAAAAAAGGTTACGGGTAAAATCTCTTGTTTTAAAATATTTATCCCTCAAATATCACGTTATAAAACTATTCTTTCCCAAAACCAAAACGAAGGCTCACGCCGAGGCGAAGAGCTTTGTTTGTGCGGCAA
>CAYJAF010000070.1:0-3771 GCA_964368195.1 uncultured Thermodesulfobacteriota bacterium | reverse complement strand
CACTCCAAGAGCCCTTAAAAGAGGCGTCAGCCTCCACGGGCGAATGGAGTTTGACGCACAAATAAAGCTCTGAGACCGGCCCAATAATCTCTCCTCGGGCTCCCCCAAAACCAAAACGAATCCTCACGCCGAGGCGAGGAGCTTTGTTTGAGCGGCAACACTCCAAGAGCCCTTAAAAGAGGCGTCAGCCTCCACGGGCGAATGGAGTTTGACCGCACAAATAAAGCTCTGAGACCGGCTCAACAATCCCCCCCGGGCTCCCCAAAAAACCACAAGAAGCCTCAACCGCCTTAAAACATTTCCGCCTCAACTAAAGCCAAACGAGGTTGACCGGAAGAAGAGTGATGAATCTCTCGCCTTGTTTCTCTGAAATTATGGGCATCCCACAAGCTCAAAAGTTCAGCCAATCTAAAATATGGGATAGCAACCGAAACCCGCCCCCCATGGCCAAGAAAGCGCCCTAAACTAGCGACTAACTCGGCCAAAGTACCATCCACTTCACGCTTGGCTCGATCACAAACTTCACTACGACCGGGTCGGGAGGACTGGAGAGGATAGTAAGGTGGATTAACGACAATGTAATCCAGCGGGCCGCCTGAATCTTTTGGCTGAAGCTCTCGCCAGTCAGATGCTAAAACCTTCAATTTCGCCGAGTTATTTTGTTGATATAACTCCACATTTTGCTTTAAAGCCACCAACATCAATGACTCACGCTCAATAAAAAAAACAGACGCCACCCCCGGCCGCTCACTCAAAAGACTCAAACCAACCACCCCGCAACCGGCACCAAAATCAGCAACCCGCATCCCCGGCATCACTCCTTGGGCCGCAAATTTCGCCAACAATAAAGAATCAGCCGAAAAACGATAAGCGTCTTTCGGCTGGTAGAAGTGGCCATCAAAATCTAGCTGGGGGCGTGGCAAAGTCATTTTTTATTTTTAACTTCGGCCTTGTTTTTTCGGCCACAACTCTTGGGCCATCTCGCGCAATTTAAACTTCTGCACCTTACCACTGGCTGTTAGAGGATATTTATCTAATACTTTGACATAACGCGGTATTTTGTAGCTGGAAATTAAAGGACGCAAATAAGCTTTAACTTCTTTAGCGCTCAAATGAGCAGCATCTTCTTGAGTTAAAAGGAAAGCCCCCAACTCTTCACCGAAAATAAACGAAGGCACAGCCACCACTTGAGCATCTATTACTCCGGGCATATGGCGCAAATACTCCTCCACTTCCATGGGGTATATATTTTCCCCGGCCCGAATTATCATGTCTTTTTTGCGGCCGGTGATGACTAAATAGCCATCTTCGTCAAATTTTCCTAAATCACCGCTATAAAGCCAACCATTTTCGTCGATTATCTGAGCTGTCTCATTGGGCATTTTGTAATAACCACACATGGTTACGTAACCACGAATTGCCACTTCCCCAATTTCGCCCAAAGGCAATTCCACACCCGTCTCAGCATCGACAATTTTTATATCCACCCCCGGCATGGGCCGCCCCACGGTTTCAGTGCGCTTCAACAAGTTATCATCGGTCGTTGTTTGGGCAACCACCGGGCTTGTCTCGGTCAAGCCATAACAAATTGTTATCTCTGAAGCGTTCATCTGGTCGATGACTTCCTGCATGGTCTTTATCGGACAAGGAGAGCCGGCCATGATGCCCGTGCGCAAGGAACTGAGATCGTGCTTGGCCAACAAACTCTGGTTTTCCAAAATAGTGATAAACATCGAAGGCACACCATAAATGGCCGTGCATTTTTCTTTTTCTAAAACTTCCAAGATACTTTGGGGAGTGAAATTGTTTTCCACCACCACCATTGTGCCGCCACGGAGTAAATAGGCTAAAGTGCAGAGCACAAGTCCAAAGCAGTGGAAGAAAGGCACGGGCACGCAGCCAATATCTTTAGCCGTCAACTTTTGGTGCTCGCCAATCCAATAAGCATTGGTAAGAATGCTTTGGTGGGTGAGCATGACCCCTTTGGGAAAGCCGGTGGTGCCGCTGGTATATTGCATATTGATGATTTCGTCGGGCGCAAGACTTTCTTTGCGCAAAGTGTAATCAGCTTGCGGCGTCTCGTGGGCCAGCTCTAAAACATCGGTATAGTTTAAAAGGCCTTGGAACTTTTTTTCACCCAAATGGATAACTTTTCGCAAATTAGGGAGCTCAGGGCTTGTGCCCGTTTGGGCGATTTCCGGGGCAATTGCGTAAAGGGCATCGACATAACTGTAATTACGGAAGCTTTCCATTAAGAACAAATAGTTAGCTTCCGATTGTTCCAAGAGATATTTTATTTCCGCCTGACGGTAAAAAGTATTAACGGTGACGGTCACGGCCCCGATTTTACTTGCGGCATACATTACCGTGAGCCAATTGGGCAAGTTGGTGGCCCAAATAGCCACTCGATCATTTTTCTGAATGCCTAAGGCCATCATGCCGCGAGCGAGCTCATCAACTTCAGTGTTCAACTGAGCCCAAGTATAGCGCAAGTTCAAAGCCGGGAAAATTAAGGCTTCGTCCAAAGGACGCTCCTTGGCCATTTTTTCAAGGTTCTGGCCAATTGTTTCAGCAATAAATAACATCAAACACCTTTAAAAAGCTTCAACTAAAAGAAACCCAACTGTGCCGCTGCTTTCAATGGCATAACGACCTAAAGCAGACGGCAACATTAAAATTCGCCCCGGAGTGAGCCGTGTGGCCGGAGCCGGGCCCGAGGCCCTTATGCGTCCTTGACCAAACAATGGCCATAAAAATGTGACACCCTCGGCCGCCACTCGTGAGCTCAAATGTGAGGCGGCGATTATCTTAACAGATAAACGAGAATTAGTAAATATCTCACCTTGCCCGGCCCCTAAGGGTTTCGCCGCAAGCCAATGGGGCTTGGGGCATTGAAGAGCTAAACGAAGCCCTTCTTCATCGTTAGAAGGAAGGGGCCAATGGGGCAAAGTGCGAGCCGGAGCACTGATTTGGGCCACCGTCAGCCCTGAACCCAAAAGAAGGGGCACATTTTTCGGTAAAAACAAGCATTGCCCTGCCTCCGCCGGATATTCCATCAGAAATTCCGACCAAACTCCGGGGTCGCTTTGAGCCTCAAGCAAGGCCTCTCTTAAATTCAAGTTTTCATAAAACCCCACATTGAGTGTGGCATTTTCATCGGCGGCCAATATATACCAAAGGGAATCTTCATCTAAAATAATGGCTACAGCCAAATTGCCCGTGCGCTTTAATTTCAGCTCAACAGGCAAAGGAACATCGGTTGTCGTTCCTAAAAATGAACCCACAAGGCGCGGGCCCCACACCTGCTTTAAAGCCCCCACACTGCGCCCGGCCATGGGCCCGGTGGCAACCCGAGAAATTTCAGTGGCCATCCACATAGTGCCTTGGGTGAATTCGTTTGTCTCTTCGGAAAAAGAGGTGCTGGCGCGGCCCCAAAATTGATCGGCGATGATTGGCTCCAAAGTGAGGGGATAAAGCTCGGAGTTAGTTTCAAAAGCCATATATATTTGCTCCGTTGAAATTTTTTAAGGTAACGTTAAATTAACCAGCGTTTCCTTAAGTCAACGTTGATTAATTAGCGTTGACTTGCAAAGTAGGCAAAATTGCCTACTTTGCCGTCGCCGAAATGAGAGGAAAACCCATGGTTTTCCGTCCCGAAGGGCTCATGAAAGGCAGCGTGCCTTGCTGATTTATTCTGCAAGCAGAATAAATCAGCGTTTCTTTAAGTCAACGCTGATTAATTAGCGTTGACTTGCAAAGTAGGCAAAATTG
>CAYJAF010000069.1:0-12321 GCA_964368195.1 uncultured Thermodesulfobacteriota bacterium | reverse complement strand
GTTTCCTTGTGAAGCAGGCAAAAATGCCTGCTTCGCCGCAGCCGAAATGAGAGGAAAACCCGATCGTTTTCCGTCCCGTAGGGCTCATGAAAGGCGGCGTGCCTTGCTGATTTATTCTGCAGGCAGAATAAATCAGCGTTTCCTTAAATATAGAGAAGACTCCAATGCTTTCCAAAAGAATAATCCCTTGCCTGGATGTCCGCGACGGTCAATTGACCAAGGGCATTAAGTTTGAAAATAACATAGACCTAGGAGACCCGGTGGCCGCGGCCAAACGCTATTACGATGAAGGGGCTGATGAGATTGTTTTTTACGACATCACAGCTTCGGCCGAAGGGCGGGGCATTTTTCTCAAAGTAGTTGAAAAGGTGGCGGAAACCATTTTCATTCCCTTTAGTGTTGGGGGAGGGCTTTCCTCGGTTGCGCAAATGCGTGATGTCCTTTTGGCCGGGGCTGAAAAGGTCTCGCTCAACTCGGCGGCGGTGCAGAATCCTAAACTCATTGCCCAAGGTGCTGAGGCTTTTGGCTCGCAAGCTGTTGTGCTTGGTTTAGACGCCCGCCGGGTGCCGGTGAGTTCGGCCCAGCCCTCCGGCTATGAAGTTGTGATTCGGGGGGGGCGCACGGCCACGGGGCTAGACGCTCTGGCTTGGGCCCAAGAAGCCGAAAAACTTGGGGCAGGGGAAATTTGCCTCAATGCCATTGATACTGACGGCATGAAAAACGGCTATGAGCTGAACATCACCTCCATGGTTGCCCAAAACGTGGGTATCCCGGTCATTGCCAGCGGTGGAGCAGGGGCCCCAGAGCACCTTTATGACGCTTTGACCGATGGTTTGGCTTCTGCTGCCTTAGTTGCCTCCATCGTCCATTTTAATGAATATTCTATCCCTCAGTTAAAAGCTTATCTCCACGAGCGTGGTTGCCCGGTGCGGTGTTTAGTTTGATGTTTTGGCCTCTTCCCTTGAAGAGGTCTTTTTTTTGATTACTTATACTTTAAGAGGTTTGTATATGTCTCAATCCACCCAAATTTTGTTGGCTAATGCTTACCGCCTCAGCGGTCAAAATTTATCTGTTCCTGCTTCATTGGCCGGTGAAATTGTGGTCATTGCCGATTGCGCCAATTACCAAAGAACTATTTGCGACCCCTCCTTGCGTGGGCGGGTGGCCCTTTTGACTTACCCCCACATCGGTACCTTTGGTTGGTCGACAAACCAAAGAGACAAAGCCGGCCAAGAAGTGGCCATGGCTCCCGGCGACGTGAGTGTGGCCGCTGTTTTGGTGGCCAATTACGAGGACTGTAAAGGCACTAGCGGCTTGACTTTTTTAGAAGCCCTGAAAGAGGCCAAAGTCCCCTTAATTACCGAGGTGGACACCAGAGCTTTCACTCGCCAGGTGGCCCGGGAAAAAGTGGCGGTTGTGGCCCTTTTTGACGCCGGCGAGCCTTCTTTACCAATTTTGGCCGACGGAGCCAAAGCCATTTGGTATAACGGCGTGCCCGAAGATGGTATCGTCCTTAAAGAGCCGAAAGGCAAACGCACTGATTTGAAAAAGATTTTAGTCATCGGTTCCGGGCCAATTGTCATCGGGCAAGCTTGCGAATTTGATTATTCCGGGGTTCAGGCGGCCAAGACCTTGAAATCACAAGGTTATGAAGTGGTGCTGATCAATTCCAACCCCGCCACCATCATGACTGACCCTGAACTTGCCGACCAAACTTACATTGAGCCCTTGAAGCCTGAATATGTTGAAGCCGTCATTGCTAAAGAAAGACCGCAGGCACTTCTGGCTACCATGGGCGGGCAAACAGCTTTGAATATGGGCATGATGCTCACTGAAAGAGGTATTTTAGCCAAATATAATGTTGAATTAATCGGGGCTGATTACGACACCATTAAGCGCTGTGAAAACAGAGATAGCTTTAGGGAAACTGTGAGCTCTGTTGGCTTAGCAATTCCCAAAAGCGGCGTGGTTCATAATTTAGAAGACGCCAAGAAGTTGGCCACGGAAATCGGCTATCCCGTAATTGTGCGGCCCAGTTTCACTTTAGGTGGAGCCGGGGGCGGTGTGGCTTGGAACCAGGAAGATTTGTTGAATATCGCTGAAAACGGCTTGACTTTGAGCCTTAACTCTGAAGTCTTGCTGGAAAAATCTGTCCTTGGTTGGAAGGAGTTGGAGCTGGAAATCCTCTGCGACCAAACGGGGGCAGTGGAAGTCGTCTGTTCCATTGAAAACATCGATGCCATGGGCGTTCACACCGGCGATTCTGTCACAGTGGCCCCGGCTCAAACCCTCGACGGTGCCGCCACCGATCATTTGATTAACGAATCCATCGCGGCGGCCAAAGCCTTGGGTATGCGCTATAGCGGTTGCAACTTGCAATTTGCCATTCACCCCGAAACAGGGGAACAGCTTATTATTGAGGTCAACCCGCGGGTCTCTCGCTCTTCGGCATTGGCTTCCAAGGCCACGGGTGTGCCCATTGCCAAAATCTCCACTTTGTTGGCCATTGGTTACAATCTAGATGAAATTATTCTGGAAATGACCGGTGAACCCTTGGGTTCGGCCCCCATTGCCATTGATTACGTGGCGGCGAAGATCCCCAGGTGGAATTTTGAAAAATTCCCCGGGGCGGCTGATGAGCTCACCACCTCCATGCGTTCGGTTGGTGAAGTGATGAGCTTGGGCGGTAATTTCTTGGAGGCTCTGCAAAAAGGTTACCGTTCTTTAGAGACCCCGGTGCGCGCCCTTTTGGGTGACCCTAAAAGCCCTGCTCTGGTTACTCCTTTTGAGCGTGAAAAAATGGAAGCCCAACTGCGCACGCCCAATTCGCAACGCTTTTACTGGTTGATGGAGGCTTTGCGCTTGGGCTTTAGCATTGAAGAGCTCAACGAAATCACTTCCATCACCCCATGGTTTTTAGAGCAATTCAAGCGTCTTACCGATTTAGAGCGGGAAATAAAAGCCTTTGATTGGTCGCTTTTGAAATCAAACGCCCAAGCGGCCCCGGAAGTGGTGAGCCAGTTACAGCGTTTCAAATCCTTTGGTTTTTCTGATTTGCAATTGGCCTATTATTCCGGTTTGAGCGAAGACGAAATTCGCAACTTTCGCTATAAAGTGGGTGTGCGGCCCGTCTATCAAGCGGTGGACGCCTGCGCCGGCCGGGTGCCTGCTCAAAGTCCCTACTATTACTCCAGCTATCGAAGCGTGGAAAACGAAGCGCAAGTGGGCACAAAGGAAAAAGTTATCATCATCGGTAACGGCCCCAACCGCATTGGTCAAGGCTTGGAGTTCGATTACTGTTGTTGCCAGGCGGCTTACGCCCTTCGGGAACTCGGCATTGAAGCGGTGATGATTAACTCTAACCCCGAAACCGTTTCCACCGATTACGACACCTCAGCTCGCCTGTATTTTGAGCCGCTGACCTTTGAAGATGTTATGAGCGTCATTGAGGTGGAAAAGCCCAAAGGCGTAATTATCCAGTTCGGGGGGCAAACTCCCCTAAACTTGGCCAACCGCCTGGAAGAAGCTGGCGTTCCCATTTTGGGCACCGGCTCGGAAGCCATTGACCGGGCCGAAGACCGCGAGCGCTTCACCGCCCTCATTCGCGAGCTGGGCTTGGCTCAGCCGGAACACGGCAATGCCCGCAATGTGGAAGAGGCCAAAGCCATTGCCGCAGAGCTCGGTTACCCTGTTTTGGTGCGGCCCAGCTATGTTCTCGGCGGCCGCAATATGCGACTCATTCAAGCCGAAGATGACCTTTTGACCTACCTCCACCAAATGGAGACTTTTTCCGAAAAACATCCTCTTTTAATTGATAAATTTTTGGATGAAGCCTTGGAACTCGATGTTGATGCCATTTGCGATGGCCAAAACACTGTAATTGGCGGAATTTTGGAACAGATCGAAGAAGGTGGCATTCACTCCGGCGATTCGGCCGCCTTGATGCCTGCTAATTCCTTGGGCTCATACCAGCTGGCCGAAGTGCGCCGAGCTACCCATGCTTTGGGGAAAGCCCTCGGAGTCGTTGGCTTGATGAACATCCAGTTTGCCATCAAAGGCCGCTCTGTTTACGTGTTGGAAGTGAACCCGCGGGCCTCACGCACGGCGCCTTTTGTCAGTAAAGCCACGGGCTTGATGCTACCCAAACTGGCCACTCACTTGATCATGGGTGCCAAATTGGCTGATTTGGGAATTAAAGAGGTGAAGATCCCTTACATTGCGGTAAAAGAAGCTGTTTTTTCCTTTGACCGCTTCCCGGGTGTTGACCCTGTTTTAGGCCCTGAGATGCGTTCCACCGGTGAAGTCATGGGCATTGATAGCAATTACGGTTTAGCTCTGGCCAAAGCTTTCAGTGCCGCCGGCACAAGTCTTCCGACTTCCGGCCGAGTTTTCTTAAGCGTCCGTGACGACGATAAACCCCAAGCCGCCCGCGTGGCCCGTCAACTGACAGATTTGGGCTTTGAAATTTTGGCTACCCCGGGCACGGCCTCTTTCTTAGAGGGAGCCGGGCTCAAGGTGGAAAGGGTGCAAAAAGTTTCAGGCGGGCGCCCCAACGCCATTGATCACCTGAAAAATAAGCATCTTGACCTCGTTATAAACACGACTATGGGGCGCCAAACAGTGCTTGATTCCGAAAGCATTCGCCGCACGGCTCTCCTTTGCAAAGTGCCCATGATAACCACCATGGCCGGGGCTCTGGCCACGGCTGAGGCCATCTGTAGCTTGGCTTCCGGCCCGGGCGGAGTGCGCAGTTTGCAGGAGTATCAACGTATGAATAGTTGAGATATTTTAATCGATGCTGAAGAACTGAGGTGTTTTTCAGCGGCGACTAAATAAAAAAGGCCTGTGTTTTTTTACTTTTGTAAAAATCTCACAGGCCTTGTTAATTGGAAGTTTCGTAATGAGTTGTAATTTCAGCTTAAGTTGTTAGGGTGGGAGCTTAGCTCCTGCCAAACTTGGGGCCAAAGTTTTACCATGTCACCGGGTAAAATCCCTCGGGAACCCAAGGTCTGAGCCGCTAAATCAGCGGCCCGCCCGTGGAGCCAAACCCCTAACCAAGCTGCCGTGAACGGTGGCAAGCCTTGGGCCAAGAGTCCGGCAATGAGCCCCGTAAGCAAATCGCCTGAGCCGCCCACTCCCAAATAAGGGCCGCCGGTGGTGTTCAGGATGTATTCTCCGCTGGCTTGGGCAGTGATAGTGTGTTGGCCCTTGAGCACAACAACAGCGCCGCTCAAGGCCGCCAATTTACGGGCTGCCCCAAGGCGATCATTTTGAACGTCGACAATGGTCGAAGCCAAAAGACGGGCCGCCTCCCCGGGGTGGGGAGTGAGGACGACCGCTGAGGCTTTTAGTTCCGTTAATTGACCTTGTAAGTGGGTGAGGGCATCGGCGTCGATGACCAAAGGTATGGGGCATTTTCGCCCGACGGCGAGCACTGTTTCTCTTGCCCCGTCATTTAAACCTAAGCCCGGCCCCAAGGCGAGAGCCTGACGGTCGGCACAGTGTTTTAAGATGGTTTCCCCGGCATTTCCGTCCAATTCACCCGGCGATTCTTCCGGGAGCCCGCCGGTCATGGCTTCGGTGAGCTTTGTTTCGTAAATGGGGGCCAAGGATAAGGGGTGGAGGGCCGTCACTAGCCCGGTGCCGCTGCGCAAAGCCCCAAGGGCAGCTAAAACAAGAGCACCTGTTTTTCCGGCGGCCCCACCCACCAAAAGGGTGTGGCCGAAAGTTCCTTTATGTCCGGCTTTCGGACGGGGCGGGAGATGGGTGGCGGCAAGAGCTTTGGTGGCAAGGCGGCCCGGTGGAGAGCCAATCATCTCCGGGGTCGCACCTATGTCTCCCAAAACGATTTCCCCACTGATTTCAGGGCCTTTCTGGAGGTATAAACCTACCTTGGGAAGACCTAAAGTCACGGTTAAATCCACCGGCCCGGCCGGGCCAAAGAGCTCACCCGTGTCGGCCGACAAGCCCGAAGGCACGTCAACAGCTACCAGCCGCAATTTGGGCCCCAGTTCTTTTTTCGCCGAGGTCAGGCTCGTCAAGACCTCGGCGGCCGGGCCGCTCAGCGGGCGAGCTAGCCCCGTGCCAAAAATGGCATCGACTACCAAGTCGGCCTCGCCCCAGGGTATAACAGCTTCGCCCGCATCCTCCACCGGGAGAGGAAGGCGTTTGACTATAGCCAGATTGACGGCCGCATCGCCACGCACTTCTTGTCCTTTGTTGGCAACGAAAAAGGTGCGCACCTTAAAGCCGTGGGCCGCTAAAATGCGGGCCAGAGCCCAGCCATCGCCGCCGTTTTGTCCCGGCCCGGCCAAGACAAAAGCGCAAGGTGAGTGCCCTCGAGTGGAGCCGCACCATTTGGGCCAATAGTCCATGATGGCACGAAAGACCCCTTGAGCGGCGTTTTCCATAAGCACAATGCCCGGCAAACCATAGTCTGAAATGGCCCGGTTATCAATGGCTCTCATTTCAGTGCTGTTGACTAAATACATGAAAATTCCCGACATTTACGCACGAAATTTTCAGCCAAAGACGGGTTTGCCTGAAAATGAAGGTGAGGGTAAGCCGCCAGCACATTTTTGCGGGCCAAGCCGCCAAACCAAGCCCGCTGGGGGTTTTTACGCATTTCCAAAGCCTCGGCACCTTTATCTTTATAGCCGCCACCTTCGTAAAGAGAGTGGTGGAACTCATGGGCCCTAATCTTGGTGCCCCTTGGCCCCAAGACGGTGTCCTCTTGAAAAGTAACTTCCACATAGCCGAAATTCTGAAGTTTTTTAGTCATGGTGACGCCGCCGGGCCAAAAGCCCACCATGGGGTGGCTTTGCCCTTGGTGGTCGGTGAGTTGGCTGGTTAGATACATAAAGCCGCCACATTCAGCGTAAGTGGGTAGCCCGCCTTCCAATTTTTCTTTAATATCTTGGCGCAAAGAGTTGTTGGCCGCTAAATCAGCGGCAAAAATTTCGGGGAAACCGCCGCCTAAGATGAGCCCGGCCACCCCTTGGGGAAGGCACGTATCTGTCAGAGGGCTGAAGGGAACTAGCTCGGCGCCCAAAGACGTCAGAAGTTCAAGGCTGTCTTGGTAGTAGAAGTTAAAGGCTTTATCTTGGGCGATGGCGATTTTGACTTGCGCTTCGGTGACCACCGGAGTCCGTGGAGGGGCGGAGATTGGTGGCGCTTTTCCGGCCAACTTGAGTAAAGCGTCTAAATCCACGGTTTCGGCTACCATTTTACCTAAAGTATCAATGGTTTGGGCTAAATTTTCCACTTCCACACTGGGGATCAAGCCCAAATGGCGGCTTTCCAAAGCGAGTTGAGGATTTTTTTGTAAATAGCCAAAACAGGGGACTTGCGTTTCCTTTTCCACAAAAGAGCGCAGTAAATCATAGTGGGCTGCGCCGGAAACTTGGTTGATGATGACTCCGGCGAGCTTTGTTTCCGGCTGAAAAGTATTGTAACCGTGGACTAAAGCAGCCAAGCTCCGGGCGATGGAGGCTCCGTTTACCACTAAAATTATGGGAGCTTGCAAAATACCGGCTACTTGAGCGCTGGAGCCGTCACCCGTGGCAATGTGTCCATCAAAAAGCCCCATGACTCCTTCGATGATTGAGATGCTATTTTCCCCTTGGGGAGCGGCGCTTGCAAACAAACTACGCACTGTTTCGGGAGTTAAGAGCCAAGAGTCAAGGTTGCGAGATTTTTGGCCGGTCACAAAGCTGTGGAAGGCGGGGTCGATGTAGTCTGGCCCTACTTTAAAGGGTTGGACAGTGAAGCCACGCATGGTGAAGGCTGCCATTAAGCCGGTAGAGAGGGAGGTTTTACCGACACCACTGTGGGCTCCGGCCAAGAGAAAGCGTGTTGACATATTTCCCTTTCAAGAAAAAACCGGAAGCACAAAATGCCCCCGGCTTTTTAAAGAAACGCTGCTTAGCGCCTCTTTAACGAATACGGCGAGCCGCAATTTTCAAACGGGTTGTCGCTCTGGCCATGCTGGCCGAAGCTTGGGTGATTTCTCGTTTTTGTACATCTTCGGTTTGAGTGGCATTGAGCTTGGCTTGAGCCAGAAGTTCTTCCGCTTTCTTCAAAGATGCTTCCGCCCGTTCAATATCAATGTCTTCAACATATTCGGCACTGTCGGCCAAAACGCTGACGTGGTCGGGCATTACTTCAATAAATCCACCCGAAACAGCAAGTTCCCTCATTTCAGAACCTACCCGATACCACATAAGCCCGGGTTGAAGGTCAGTTAAAAAGGGCGTATGACCGGGCAAGGCGGTGAAAGCACCTTCGCTACCCATGGCACCCATGGAGTCAACCGGAAGACTTACGACTGTTTGGTCTGGAGTGACTATGCTTAAATTAATTTGTTTCTCAGACATTAAAAGTTTCCTTTAAAAAAGTTTCCTTTAAAAAAGTTTCCTCTAAAAAAGTTTCCTTTAAATAAGTTCCTTTTAATAAAGTTTCCTTTTAAAAGTTTCTTAAAAATTATAGGCGCAAGTTCCCCTTTGGAAATTATTTTTCCGGGGAACTGGCGCAAACGGGCTCTTAAGCGGCGTCTTTGGCCAAGCGCTCGGCTTTTTCCAAGACTTCTTCAATGCCGCCGACCATTTGGAAAGCTTGTTCGGGCACGTCGTCGTGTTTGCCGTCCAAGATTTCCTTAAAGCCACGCACGGTATCTTCCACCTTCACGAATTTACCGGGGGAGCCGGTGAAAACTTCAGCGGAGAAGAAGGGCTGACCGAGGAAACGCTGCATCTTCCGGGCGCGGGCCACGGTGACTTTGTCGTCTTCGGAGAGCTCTTCCATGCCCAAAATGGCGATGATGTCTTGCAAGTCTTTGTATTTTTGCAAGGTTTGTTGGACGCGGCGAGCAGTTTGGTAGTGCTCATCACCAATGAATTGGGCGTCCAAAATGGTGCTAGTGGAATCCAAGGGGTCAACCGCAGGGTAGATGCCGAGCTCGGCAATTTGCCGAGACAAAACAACGGAGCCGTTTAAGTGGGCAAAAGTTGTGGCCGGGGCCGGGTCGGTGAGGTCGTCAGCAGGCACGTAAACACACTGAACCGAGGTGATAGAACCTTTGGTAGTGGAGGTGATGCGTTCTTGGAGCTCCCCTAAGTCAGTGGCCAAGGTGGGTTGGTAACCCACGGCAGAGGGCATGCGGCCAAGAAGAGCCGAAACTTCACTACCTGCTTGGGTGAAGCGGAAGATGTTGTCAACGAAGAGGAGCACGTCTTGGCCTTCTTCGTCACGGAAATATTCGGCAGCTGTCAAACCGGAAAGGGCCACGCGAGCACGGGCTCCCGGGGGTTCGGTCATCTGACCATAAACGAGGGCCGCTTTGTCGATAACGCCGCTTTCCTTCATTTCGTTGTAGAGGTCGGTGCCTTCACGGGTGCGCTCGCCAACGCCGGCAAACACGGAAATACCACCGTGGTGCATGGCGATGTTGTGAATCATCTCCATCATGATAACGGTTTTTCCAACGCCGGCACCGCCGAAGAGGCCCATTTTACCGCCGCGGGGGAAGGGAACGAGAAGGTCGATAACCTTAACGCCTGTTTCCAAAACGCGAACGGAAGTGTCCTGAACGGTGAAATCAGGGGCAGGGCGGTGAATGGGGTAGTATTTGGCCGCCTCAATGGGGCCCATGCCGTCCACCGGTTGACCAACGACGTTAAGCACCCGGCCCAAGATGGATTTACCAACGGGCATGGCAATGGGGCCGCCGGTATCTTTGGCCGGCATACCGCGCACTAAACCGTCGGTGGTGTCCATGGAGATGGTGCGCACTACGTTATCACCCAAATGCTGGGCAACTTCCAAAATCAAGTTATCGGGTTGATCGTTAATGGCGGGGTTAGTCACCACCAAAGCGTTCATGATGTTGGGCAGTTGCCCTTCAGAAAAGGCCACATCAATAACCGGGCCAATGACCTGGATGATTTTACCTTCGTTCATTATCTATACCTCCAGCCTTCCAAAGAAGGATAATTTTGATAATCAATTGTAGTTTGGCGCAAAATAAGGTGTTTTGCGAAAACTACTTAAGCGGCAGCCAAGGCTTCCGAACCGTTGACAATATCCAGAAGTTCGTTCGTGACCGCAGCCTGCCTCAATTTGTTATAGATCAAAGTTAGGCTTTCGGTTATCTCTTTACAGTTCTTACTGGCGTTATCCATGGCTTGCATCCGGGCCGCATTTTCACTGGTGGCCGATTCCAACATAGCCTGAAAAATCATGATAGAAAGGCTGCGCGGAATGAGGCGACCAAAGAGGGTGGCCGGTTTGGGCTCGGTTAAATAGCTGTAATTTAAATGGTCGGAATCTTCTGTTTGTTCAAATGCTTCGTGAACCAAAGGTAAAAAAGGCATTAAAACAGCTTCTTGGCGGGCCACGCTGTGGAAGCGGGTTGTCAAGAGCCAAACTTCTTTATAGGTTCCTTCCAAATATTCTTTGGTGAGAGTTTCGGCTATTTCTTGGGCTAAGAAGTAGTCGAAGTTGCCCATGACTCCGGTCATGGCGTGGCTGATTTCAACTTTACGTCGTTGGTAGTAATCTTTCAGCTTACGGCCCACTAAAAAGAGGGAGACATCGTGATTAGATTCCCGCAAGGAAAGGATTTTTTTATCCAAAAGCTGAATGAGATTGGTGTTGAAGCTCCCACAGAGACCGCGGTCAGAAGAGAAAGCTAAAATCTCAATTTTTTTGGAAGATTCATTGATTTCTAATAAGGGATGTTCCAACCCTTGGGATTGGTCGCCAATGGCATCCATTAAGCGGTGATGAGCTTCGGCGTAATCACGGAAGCTTTCAGTGCGCCCTTGGGTAGAGCGAAGCTTGGCCGCCGCCACCATGTTCATGGCTTTGGTGAGCTTTTGCGTTTGCTTAACGGCTTTAATTTGGCGTTTAATGTCTTTTAAGGAAGCCATAATTTACCTAAATTTTTAAAGTTTCTAAAGTGGCCGCCTTGGTTTGACCGGTGGCCACTTTATTTAGTTTTGGAAAAATGAGCCAGATTATTTACTCAGCTGCTGCCGGAGTAAAAAGCCCGGCAAATTCCGTTAAGGCTTCTTTCATTTTGGTGTCGAGTTCCGGCGAAATATCTTGTTTTTCCTTAATTTCACTTAAAATTTCAGGATATTTGGATTCGATGAACTCAAACATTTCCTTTTCATACTGTAACACAGCAGAAATGGGATATTTGTCTAAATAACCGCGAGTTCCGGCAAAGAGGGTCACAACTTCTTTTTCGGCTCTCATGGGTTGATATTGAGGTTGTTTTAAGAGCTCAACCATGCGTTGGCCGCGGTCAATTTGCGCTTTGGTGGCTTTGTCAAGATCCGAGCCAAACTGCGCAAATGATTCGAGTTCCCGGAATTGGGCCAAGTCAAGGCGCAAGGTACCGGCCACTTTTTTCATGGCTTTGGTTTGAGCAGCACCGCCGACCCGGCTAACCGAGATACCAACGTTAATGGCCGGGCGCACACCGGAAAAGAAGAGGTTGGGCTCTAAAAAGACCTGACCATCGGTGATGGAGATAACGTTAGTGGGAATAAAGGCCGAAACGTCCCCGGCTTGGGTTTCGATGACGGGCAAGGCCGTCAAGGAACCGGCTCCCAAATCGTCACTCAGTTTAGCTGAGCGTTCTAACAAGCGGGAGTGGTTATAGAAAATGTCGCCGGGATAAGCTTCGCGGCCCGGCGGACGGCGGAGCAAGAGGGAAACTTGGCGATAGGCCACGGCTTGTTTTGAGAGGTCATCGTAAATGATGAGGGCGTGTTTGCCGCGGTCGCGGTAGTATTCACCCATTGAAGTGCCGGCAAAAGGCGCAATATACTGCAAGGTGGCCGGGTCAGAGGCGGCGGCGCAGACCACGATGGTGTAATCCATGGCACCGTGTTTTTCCAAGTTAGAGACAACTTGGGCCACGGTTGATTTCTTTTGGCCGACGGCGACATAGATACAGACAACGTCTTGGCCCTTTTGGTTGATGATGGCATCAACGCAAATGGCGGTTTTGCCGATTTGGCGGTCGCCGATGATGAGTTCCCGTTGGCCGCGGCCGATAGGAGTCATGGCGTCAATGGCTTTTACGCCGGTGTACATCGGTTCGTGGACGCCTTTACGGGCGATGATGCCCGGGGCCACGACTTCGATGCGGGAAAATTCTTTTGTTTCAATGGGGCCTTTGCCGTCAATGGGTTGACCTACACCGTCAACAACGCGGCCCAAAAGGGCGTCACCAACCGGAACTTGGGCAATGCGGCCCGTTCTTTTGACGGGGTCACCTTCTTTGATGTGTTCCACGTCACCTAAAACGGC
>CAYJAF010000068.1:0-12551 GCA_964368195.1 uncultured Thermodesulfobacteriota bacterium | reverse complement strand
CGCCTAATGAACGAAACGAAGGCGTCAGCCGAAGTGAAGTGAAGCCGAAGGAGTTAAAATAAGGAATGTTTTGGAGAAGTCCCCCCCCGGAGGCAAGCGGCGAAAATTTAGATGCGTCAGCCCTGCCGTGAAGTAATTTGTAGATTGACAATGAGCTCATCTTTTTTTACAGTATACTGTTATCGTTGAAAGACATACTCTAGCCCTTTAAGGAGCAATTTACCATGCCTAAAGAAACTTCAAAAGCTATTGTTTTAGCAGCCTTTGGCACCACTGACCCTCAAGCCTTTGTGGCTTTGCTGAGCCTTTTAGAAAAGCTCCGGGGCAAACTCCCCAACACTGAGATTCATTTAGCCGCCACAGCGGCCTTCATTCGTAAAACTTGGCAAAAAAGAGGGAGTGATGCTGATTTCAAGGCCAAACACCCTGAAATTCCGGCTGAAGTATATTCCCTCTCCTCCCCTTTAGCGGTGATAGCCGACCTTTTGGAAAAAGGCAAACGCGACATCACTGTGCAATCTCTGCATATAACCCATGGTGCCGAGTGGAGCGAGCTCGAATCTTTAGCAAAAGCCTTAAGTAAGGCCGAAACCTTTAAATCAGAACAAGTCACCCCAATTGCTGATTTCCGTTTGGGGCTCCCGGCCTTTGGGAACGGAGATGCGGCTTGGATGAATTCGGTGGCCCATGCTCTTGCTCCGCTGGTCAAAATAGCCCAAGAGCAAGCAAGCTCCCTTCTCCTGATGGGCCATGGGCATCCCCACTTGGGTAATTCACCTTATCAGCAATTGACCAAAGTCATGAACGAATTATATCAAATTCCCGTCCAAATTGCCTTGGTGGAAGGTAACCCCGAACTTGACGACGTTTTGCCGGAGGTTAAAAAAAGTTCCAAGGTGCTCTTGGCTCCCTTGATGTTAGTGGCCGGAGACCACGCCAAAAACGACATGGCCGGCGACGAACCAGACAGTTGGCTCTCCATTTTAAAGGAAGCCGGTCTTGAAGTTAGCGTCCACTTAAAGGGTCTGGCCGAGCTCGATTCTTGGGCTGATTTGTGCTTTGAGCATATAAACAAAGCTGAAAAAATTTAAGGTAACACTGATTAACTAATGTCCTTTTTTATACTCAAGTTAGCTTCAGACTAAGGGTGAAGACGGAGACACTTTCAGAATTTGACCGCAAATTTTACCCCTAGAGTTCGCTTTCGCTCACAGTCGGGGTAAAATTAAGGCAACTGATGAAAGTCGTCTCCGGCGAAACCCGGCGCTGCCATATAAACAGGACTAACCAAACAGAACACTAGCTAACGACTCAAATGATTGCATTCAAACCAAGCTCCCCCCGTAAAGGAGATTATCATGCGCACTGAATATGTTGAAAAAAAGACAACTTATCACAGCTTATCCATCGATGAAGCCTTAAGGGAATTGGAAACCGACCAAGAAGCCGGTTTGAGCGAGATAGAGGCCCAAGAACGCTTGGCAGAGTTTGGCCCAAACGCCCTCCCAAAACCTGAAGGGGAGCATTTTCTTGTCAAATTCTTTAAACATTTTAATAACATTCTAGTCTACGTTCTGCTTTTCTCCGCCCTCATCACTTTGGTTTTAGGGCACTATGTAGACAGCACAGTAATTATATTAGTGGCAGTGCTCAACGCTATCATCGGTTTTGTCCAGGAAAATAAAGCCGAAAAAGCCTTAGAAGACATCAAAGAGCTTCTCCCCACCAAGACCCACGTCACCAGAGACGGCAAACGCCTGGAAATTGAGCTGGCCGATTTGACCATGGGCGATCTGGTTTGGCTCAACCCCGGCGACAAAGTCCCGGCCGATTTGCGCCTTGTGCGGGCCGATAACTTACGCATTGAAGAGTCGGCCCTCACCGGGGAGGCTGTGCCGGAGGAAAAAAACACCGAGCCCGTGCCAACCGATACTCCACTAGCCGATCGCCACAACATGGCCTATTCCGGCACCACCGTCATGACCGGTTCCGGCGAAGGAGTTGTCACGGCCGTTGGCAGTGAGACGGAAATTGGTCACATCAACCAGTTAATGGCGGAAGTGAAAACCCTCACCACTCCCTTGCTCCGCCACACTAACCGCTTTGGCCAAGTAGTCTCTTTCACGGTCATTGCCATTTCGGTGGCTGTTTACCTCTTTGCCCATTTTTTCCAGAACTATGAACCATCGGAACTTTTACTGGCGGTCATTGGCCTTGCGGTGGGGGCGATCCCCGAGGGACTTCCTGCTATTTTATCAATTATTTTGGCCTTGGGAGTGCGCAACATGGCCAGGCGCAAAGCCATTATCCGCAACCTTCCCTCAGTGGAAACCTTAGGTTCCGTGACCACCATTTGCTCCGATAAAACAGGAACTTTGACCCAAAACCAAATGACGGTGAAAGCCGTTGTCACGGCCACCACCGGCTATGAAGTGAGCGGAAGTGGTTACGCCCCCCAAGGGGAAATAACAGCTGACGGTCAAGTGGTGGAGCTCGGTTCACATGAGGCTTTGAACAAAATGCTCTATTGCTTCGCCCTATGTAATGAAGCGGAGCTCACCCAAAATAAAGAAGGACGCTGGACGGTGAAAGGCGACCCCACCGAAGGAGCTCTTTTGGCGCTGGTGGCCAAATCGCCCATTGAATATAAGGGATTGAAGCAACTTGATATGATTCCCTTTGATTCCGACTACCAATATATGGCCGTTTTAATCCAAAACGCTGAAAACAGCATTATTTATATTAAAGGCGCCCCCGATCGCCTTTTGGAAATGGCCGATAACAAGGCAAGCGAGCTCGACCGAGCTTACTGGGCCGAAGAGATTAGAAAACAAGCGGCCTTGGGGCGTCGGCTCATTGGCGGAGCTTATAAAGTAATTGAGGGCCAGCCGGAGTTGACCACGGAGCTCTTGACCGAAGGAGTAATCTTCTTGGGGCTCGCGGCCATGGTCGATCCGCCGCAACCAGAAGTGCCGGATTCCATCAAAGCTTGTCACGAGGCCGGAATCAGAGTGAAGATGATTACCGGCGACCACCTAGAGACTGCCAAGGCCATTGGCTTTGAGCTTGGTATTGGCGACGGAAAGAGCGGCGTAAGCGGCCGAGAGTTGGCCGAGATGTCGGACGAGCAATTGAAAAAAGCCGCAATGCGTTACGACATTTTTGCCCGCACATCGCCGGAACACAAACTGAAATTAGTTGCAGCCTTGCAGGCCGAAGGCGAAGTGGTAGCCATGACCGGCGACGGAGTCAACGATGCCCCGGCCCTGAAAAAAGCCGAAGTCGGGGTGGCCATGGGCATTAAAGGCACAGAGGTGACCAAGGATTCAGCGGAAATGGTTTTAGCCGACGATAATTTCTCCACCATCGTGGCTGCCGTGGAAGAGGGGCGCCGAGTCTACGCCAACCTCAAAAAAACGATTCTCTACATTCTCCCCACCAATGGAGCCGAAGGCTTTTTGATGATGGCGGCCATTTTGTTCGGGCTCACTCTTCCCCTGACTCCGGTGCAAATTCTGTGGGTGAATATGGTCACGGCCGTGACTTTGTCATTGGCCTTGGCTTTTGAAGAAGCCGAAGGCGACATCATGAAGCGCCCGCCCCGGCCGCCGAAAGAGCCTCTTTTGAATTCCTATTTCATCTGGCGCATTTTTTATGTCTCCTTCTTAATTGGCGGCTTGCTACTTTTTATGAGCACTTTAATGTTCCAAAGCGACATGGAAGCCGAAAGGGTGCGCACCATAACTTTGCAATCCCTTGTTTTTTGTCAAGCCTTCCACCTCTTTAACAGCCGTTCCATTTTAGGCTCTGCTTGGAGCTCTGACTTCTTCGGCAACAAAGCCATTTTTGTCGTTTTGGCCATCATGCTGGTAGTGCAACTGGCCGTGACTTACTTGCCGGTAATGAATAAATTCATCGGCACGGTTCCTCTGAGCCCCTTGGATTGGTTCTATCCTCTGGTGACCGGCGCCATTGTCTTTTTTGCGGTGGAAGGGGAAAAGGCAGTTATGCGCCTTCGCCAAGCCAAGAGCCTAGCTAACACATGAGATTTAAATATTTTACGACAAACCGGGCGGCGAATGAACGGCGAATGAAGGGAACACTTCCTAAAGTTGACCGTCAATCTAATTTGCTAGGGCATCATGAACTTTGCGGCGACGTAGGAGAACTTTTCTGAAATTGACTGTCCATTTTTGCCCCGCCTGTGAGCTTTAGCGAACTTTAGGGCAAAAATACAGACAATTTCGGAAAAGTTACTCCGTAGGAGCCTAGATAATGTTGTCAAGAATTAACGTATCAAAGCTACAAGGTTATTTAAAAATGAATCAGAGCAATATATTAGTCCGCGGCACCAATTGGGTGGGCGATGCGGTTATGACTTTGCCCGCTTTGGCAGCCCTTGCGGCCAATTTTCCCCAAAGCAAATTGACCGTCATGACTCGCCCCTGGGCCTTGGATATTTACCAAAACCACCCGGGAGTAACGGGCACCCTACCTTACGACAAAGGCGGCTCTCACCGTGGTTTCCGTGGACATCGGGCCATCATAAAACAAATGAAAGCCGAAAAATTTGATTTAGCCGTGCTCTTTCAAAATGCCTTTGGGGCCGCCCTTCTGGCGCGCTTGGCCGGTATTAATAAGCGAATCGGTTATGCCCGCGACGGACGCAAATTTTTACTAACCGATGCCGTTAAATTGCGTCCCGAAGACCGCTTTTGCCACGAAGTTTTTTACTATTTAAACATCTTGGAATCTTGCGGGCTGGCCGCCCCCTTTAGTCAACCTCGCTTCTACCCAAGCTCTGAGGCTATTTTGCAAGCAGAAGAGTTATGGGCAAATTACAAATTCGACAAGGGAGAACTGGCTCTCGCCATAGCCCCGGGCGCTGCCTTTGGCTCGGCCAAACGGTGGCCGGTGGCCAACTTTGCAGCGGCAGCCAGTGAAATCTTAGCCAAACACCCGGGCCGGGCCATTATCTTAGGCGGCCCCGGCGAGACGGAAGTGGCAGCGGAATTGGCTCGGCAACTACCACCGAACACCATCAACCTGGCCGGGCAAACAACTTTAGCCACCACCGGGGCACTTTTAGCTAAAGTGGGCCTGGTCCTCACCAACGATTCCGGGCTCATGCACCTGGCCGGAGCCCAAGAAAACACTCCCTTGGTGGCCGTCTACGGGCCGACTAACCCCCTCACCACGGCACCGTTGAGTCATAAGAGCCGCCGCTTGGTCTCCACGTCACCATGCGCTCCTTGCCTCAAACGGGAATGTCCTTTAGAAGAGAGAGTTTGCTTTGACAATATCACCCCCTCAGCCGTGGCCCAAACAGCCCTCGATTTGCTCGAACCACCAACAAACCCCAACCAAAAACCGGCCGTCTTCCTCGACCGTGACGGCACTTTAATTGAGGAAGTAAATTTCCTCTGCCGCCCGGAAGATGTGAAGCTCACCTCCGGGGCCGGGGAAGCAGTGGCGGCCTTAAACAGAGCCGGCTACAAGGTTATTTTAGTAACAAATCAATCGGGCATAGCAAGGGGACTCTTTTCCGAAGATGATTTGGAAAAAGTTCATCACCATATAAATGGACTCTTGACCGCAGGTGGCGGTGGGCACTTAGATGCCATTTACTACTGCCCCCACCACCCCCAGGAAGGCACGAGGCCGGAACTCGTGCGTGAATGCGACTGCCGCAAACCGGGGGTCGGAATGTTCAAACAAGCGGCTGATGAACACGATTTGGATTTGCGAAAATCATTTTGGATTGGCGATCGGGCCCGCGATTGGGGCATGGCAGAAAAACTTGGCGGACGCTCGATTCATGTTTTAACAGGACACGGCTTGACGGAAGCGCAAGAAGGGCTTAAAATAATGCCGACCTTAGCAGCCCCAAATTTACGCCGGGCCGTGGAATGGATTTTATCGTGAATTGTAGACAGCTAAAAATATCAACTAAAATGAGTGGATTACTTTGTGAGTGCTAAGTCTCCCAAAATTCTCATCATAAAAATGAGCGCCCTTGGTGATGTGGTTATGACCTTACCCACCCTTTGGGCTTTGCGAGAGCACTATCCCGGCGCCCAAATTGATTGGTTGGTGGAAAAACCGGCTTCCGGCATTCTCATGGGCCATCCGGCTTTAAACCGCATCATCATTTCCCCCCGCCACAAAGTCAGCCGCCTTTTCAAAGCCGGGCGATGGCTGGCGGCCCAAGCTGTTTTGCGGGCTTCTCGACGAGAAATACGGTCTGTTAAATATGATATTATCTTAGATCTTCAGGGCTTGGCCAAAAGTGCTTTGAAAGTTTGGCTGGCCCGCGGGGTGCGCAAAATAGGTTACGACCGCACTCGCGAGCAGGCACACCGCTTTTTAAATGAAAAGATCCCGGCCTACGACCCGGAAGTCCACGCCTCCTGGCGTTATTTAGAAGCAGCAGCCTACCTCGGGGCGGAACCCCACCCCCATTACGGCCAGCACCTTCAAAACATAACTGCCGGAAACTTCACCGCCTCTTTCGCCCCTTACTACCAAGCCCCGCCCACGGCCCAAGAAGCGGCTGTCGCCCTTTTGACGCCACTTTTAAGTTCCTATGAAGAAAGGGCTTTTGTGGTTTTGAACCCCGGGGCCAAATGGGTGACCAAAAGGTGGCCCAAAGAGCACTGGGCGCAATTGGCAGGTTCTTTAGCGGCAAAAGGAATCCCCCTGGTCGTCACCGGAGGACGCGACGATGCCCCTTGGGCTGAGGCCATTTCCTCTGCCGCCCCTAAGGCCCTTAACTTGTGCGGCCAAACTAGCGTACCTACTTTAGCCGTTGTTTTGGAAAAAGCAAGCGCCGTAGTGACAGCCGATACCGGCCCCATGCATTTAGCCGCCGCTGTCGGCAGTGGTGGCCTGGCCCTCTTTGGGCCCACTCGCCCCCATCGCACGGGGCCCTTTGGCGGAAACTTCAAAATCTTAACGCCAAAACTCCCCTGCCTTGGCTGTTTGAAGAAAAAATGTGAGCTCCCCTGTTTAGCTGAGCTCCAGCCCCAAACTGTGGAAACTGAACTTTTAGCATATTTAGCTGAGCTCCGGCCTCAAACTGTGAAAACTGAACTTTTAGCATATTTAAGGGAACACTGATTTATTAGCGTTTCCTTAAATTCCAACACCAAAAGCCAATTAATTCAAAGCGCAAAAAGTATATAATCACTTAAGAAGGTTAATTATGGCCAATATTTACAAAGTGTTCGCTCTTATTGTCGGGAGCCTTTTCCTTCTTTTGGCGCCACTTGCCACAGCTGACGAAATTGACCCCGAACTCGGCGACCTCCACACTCCCCCATCCTATATTGAAGAACGCGACCTGCCGCCGCCAACTAATTACCAAGCCGCCCCCTATACTCCGCCGCAAAGCCCGGTTCCTCTCCCCCTTGAAGGTTCCGGCTCCGAGCTCTTTGCCCGCGGTCAATACAAAGAAGCCTACGCCGCCCTTTGGCCTTACGTGCAACAAGGTGACCCCGAGGCCACTTTTTACGCTCTGATCATTCGGCGTAACGGTCTTGACGGCCAAGCCCCGGCCAAGGCTCAAGAGCTCAATACCCTGTGGGCCATTCTCATGGATAATCGTTATATCATGGGCCAGCAAGTGAAGGACGTTCAAGTTCCGTCGGCTAAAAAGCAAGTTTTCAACACCATTTTAGCCCAGCTTCAATTCTTCGGGGCCACCCACCCCGGCCACTGGCCACCGCCCTTCACCACCACAGGGCATGAAAACGCCAAAGAGGCTTTAAAGTTACTGCGAGACGACACCACCCGGAACTTTACTCCGGCCATGAACTTTGCCGCCTTCCTCAATTTGACGGAACAAATAGACAGCCCCAACCAAGCTTTCCGCAATACCTTACGAGCCTCGGAAAAAGGTGACTATTTGGCTATGAGTAACCTCTCGTGGCTATACCGTGACGGCGTTGGCACAGATAAAAACAATATGCGGGCCGCCCACTGGGCGCGACAAGGGTGTAACTCGGCTCCTCCGGTGGCCAGAAGTGCCAACGAACTCGGATACCTTTACGAAAGTGGTCGCGGAGTTACCCAGGATTTAGCCGAGGCCCGTCTGTGGTATGGTAAAAGTGCCGCCGGGCACGATGCCGCCGGACGCACGAACCAAAACCGGGCCGGAAAGTCATCACCTCCCCCAAGTTTGGGGAATTACATTCTTTTTTAGATAGTGTCGTTGCGAGCGACTTTTGGTTCTCTCTGCGTCAGATGAGCTTTCTTGATATAACTCAAAAATTCATCTCGCAATGATACTATCTAGTCGCCACTGAAAACTAAAGGAAAGTTATTATGTTAGGAATTGGACTTAAAGCCGAAAGAGAAACCATTGTCAATGAAACTAACACCGCCAAATTTATCGGTAGCGGCAGTTTAGATGTCTTTGCCACTCCGGCCATGATCGCCCTAATGGAACTCACTGCCAGCGCAAGCGTTGCCGACCATTTAGATGAAGGACAAGGCACCGTGGGCACCCAAGTCAACATTAAGCATCTGGCCGCAACTCCCTTGGGTATGAAAGTATGCGCCAAAAGTGAACTGGTAGAAGTTGATGGCAAAAAACTTACCTTTGAGGTAAAAGCTTACGATGAAGCAGGACTCATCGGTGAAGGCAGCCACGAACGATTCATTATTTCCAATGAAAAATTCATGGCCAAAGTCAATGCCAAATTAAATCAATAACTTATCATTTTAATCTCCTGTTCGCTTAGTTCAGTTTACATATTGGTGGGACTCAGACCGGTGACGACTTTCAGAAGTTGACTTAATTTTAGCTCCTAAAGTTCGCTAACGCTCACAGGCGGAGCTAAAATTAAAGCTCAACTTCTGAAAGTGTCCCCGGCTTCGCCCCTGACAAAGTTCTTATTAGGTAGATAGTTGACGTAAGAACGATTAATTGCAAAGTAAGCGAAACCGAAAGGGGAGCGATGAAAATTTAAACACATAGAAACCCGGGAAATAATAAATTAAACCGACGTGCTAAAAACATCTTGACAAGCTTCAACAGTTGAACTATAGTTGAAATGTAAAAGTATGGGAGCAAAATTATCACCCGCCCCCGAGGAAAGTTCCGCCAATGGAAAGCAAACGAGCCAGCCACATTTTTGAAGCCCTATCATCAGACTTGCGCTTAGATCTGTTCAAGCTCTTGGTCAAGAATGCACCCGGTGGTTTAGTGGCTGGCGAAATTGCCAAAGAGCTCAACATAGCAGCTACGAACCTTTCATTTCACCTCAAAACTTTAGTGCAAAGTGAACTTATTGAGGTTGAACGGCAAGGGCGTTTTTTACGCTATAGTGCCAATATCCCTTTGATGCTAAAGCTGATTGCCTATTTGACTTCTGAGTGTTGCTTTGATGAGCCGGAGCGTTGCCGCTGTTTTCGCAAAGAAAGTGGAGTGGCTGAGGAAATTTTACCTCCTATTTAAGGAAACGCTAATTAATCAGCGTTTCCTTAAGGTAAATTTTTTTCAGCTAACATTTTAATATTTCAACTACTGTAAGAATTTAATAAACGAGGTTTCCCTATGTCTGCCGATACCCAAAACAGCTGTTGCACCCCGACACCTCCCCCGGAGAACACCGGGCCTTCCAACGGAGCATGGCTTGGCAAATATTTTATCACTTTAGCTGTTTTAGCCGCCATCTGGGCTGTGGCCTATATCCACACCCAAAGCACGGCCACTTGGCTTGTTTTTTCGGTTATGGGCCTTGAACCGGGCTCACCTTTGGGCGGTGCTTTGGAATTCTTCATCTATGATGTGGCTAAAATCTTACTGCTTTTAGTTGCGCTCATTTATGCTCTGGCTTGGCTGAGAGCTTCGCTGAATGTTGAAAAAGTTCGGGATTACTTAGTAAATCGACGCCCCTTAGTTGGCTATGCTTTGGGCTCCAGCTTTGGAGCGGTAACGCCATTTTGCTCTTGTTCCAGCATTCCCCTTTTCTTGGGCTTCACCATGGCCCGCATACCGGTGGGGGCCACCATGGCTTTTCTCATCACTTCTCCCTTAGTTAACGAAATTGCCGTGGTGCTTCTCTGGGGTTTGCTAGGCTGGAAATTCGCCATTATCTACGTGGCTGTTGGTCTCATGGCCGGTATGCTGGGCGGCTGGGTGATGGATACCTTAAAGGCTGACCGCTGGCTAGCTCCCTTTGTCTTGGAAGCGCGTGAAAATGCTCCATCTTTCCAAGCGGGCACCGAGCCTGGGCAAAAACTAACCGTGCGCCAACGCCACATTTTTGCCTACGGCGAAATGGTGACCATCTTCAAAAGAGTCTGGAAGTGGGTGATTATAGGCGTTGCTTTGGGCGCCGGTTTGCACGGTTTCGTGCCGGAAAACTGGTTCGCTGAAAACTTGGGCTCCGGCCAGTGGTGGACAGTACCGGGAGCCGTGCTCTTGGGAATCCCGCTCTATTCAAACGTCACCGGCGTTATCCCCGTGATGGAGAGCCTCCTTATAAAGGGTCTCCCCTTGGGCACAACTTTGGCTTTCGGCATGGCTGCGGTGGCCGCCAGCATTCCGGAACTCATTCTCTTGCGGCAAATCATGACCGCTAAACTGCAAGGCGCCTTTTTGCTCTATATCGCAATCATCTTAACCTTAGTGGGCTGGCTATTTAATTTTCTTGGCCCCTATATAATATTTTAAAAGGACACGCTGATTTATTTTGCCTTGCAAAATAAAACTGCTCTCACAATCAAGATAGTAATTTCAACAAAAATTACTACATTCTTTAAAAAAGGAGAAATATCATGGAAGTAAAAGTATTTGGGCCCGGTTGTGCCCGTTGTGAAGATGCCGCAAACATTGTCAAAACCGCTCTGGCCGATTGCGGAGGCGGTGAAGTGACTAAAGTTTCCGACTTAAAAGACATGATGGCCGCCGGCGTCATGGCCACCCCGGCTGTGATGATTAATGGCGAGATCAAGTGCTCCGGTCGGGTGCCCACAAAAGACGAAGTTGCCGCTTGGCTCCAAGGGGCGGCCGCTTCCCCGTCTCCGGCGAAACCGGGGGGCGGCTCTTGCGACTGCGGCGGCGGGTGTTGCTAAAATAATTGGGGAGGGCTTTTACAAAAGTCCTCCCCAAAAAAATCTCATAACTTAAATTAATTATTTTTTATCAAACAATTTACGTCGTTCAGTGGAAAGAATAAACATCTCTTTCATTGCCTCAAGATCATCATTTTTAATAAAATCCCTCAGCTTCAAAAGATTTTTCGCAAAAACTTCAATTTCATTACACAAAATATCCCTATTGGCACTGAACAATTCACTCCACAGATTCTCGTCAATTTTGGCAATGCGGGTTAAATCGCGAAAGCTATCCCCACTGTATAAAACTAAATCTTCATTGTCATTTGCAGTCATTAAGCTGACAGCAATAACGTGGGTGAGCTGGCTGAGATAGCCAATCATGCGGTCGTGTTCTAAAGGTGAAAGCTTCGCAATGGTGGTGAAACCCAAAGTTTTAGCCAAGCTCCTAACCACCTCTTCACCGCGGGGAGTGTTCCGTTCACTTGGCACTAAAATCATATTGGCGTCATGGAAGATGGCCGCATCAGCGTTCTTGACTCCCAAGGTCTCTTTGCCTCGCATGGGGTGGGAGGCGTAAAACTCCAGGCCGTAGGGCTCTAAAATAGTTTGCACAGTTTCAACAATCGCCGTCTTCACCCCGCAAACATCAGTGATTATAGCGTTTTTATTAATGAAATGAGCATTTTCCCTAACCCACGTCACTAAATCATTAGGGTAGAGACAAAGCACAACCACATCACTTTGAGCAAGAAAAGCACCGTAATCATTAACGGCCCCGGCGGCAATATAAGCTCGATCAAGAGCAAAATTCAAGCTTTCTTGATTGACATCAATGCCGTAGACAGTGTTTCCAGCTTTACTTAGGCCAATGGCGTAACTACCGCCTAAAAGGCCGACCCCTACTATTGTAATTACTTTATTTTCCACTTAAAATGCCAATTAAATACAGAATAAAACTAGATTTTTGCCTCATCACAAGTTTCAGTAACATTAACTTCTATAGTGCCAACTTTGGGGCGCCTGGGGTTGACTAGCAACTCATTACAATTTTCACAACGGCGCCTGGTGTCATCACGGAAAAATTCCATTTTGTAACCACAACTTGGGCAAGCATGCTCAAAAATATCACCAAGTTTCCAATCAGCCCGATGTGAGCCGGGGCAACTTCCAACAGCCATAAAATACCTCCCAGAGATAAGGAAACGCTGATTAATTAGCGTTTCCTTATATTTTATAGGAAATGCGCTAATCAATCCGCACTTCGTCATTTAAGCCCAAGCATTTGTCGGCGAACTTACACCACGCCGCACACCCTTCATTGAGTTTGGGGTTGGCAAAAACGTGGTTACAGCTAACGCAACGCCGCCGGGCGTCATCTTTAAAGAACTCCACCGCTCCCCCGCAATTGGGGCAGACAATTTCGAAAATATCATCGGGCCGCCAAAAGGCCATGTTTTGACCGGGACACATTGTAGTTGCCATGG
>CAYJAF010000067.1:0-12970 GCA_964368195.1 uncultured Thermodesulfobacteriota bacterium | reverse complement strand
ATCTGTGGGTGCAGGGCGAACGCCCTGCTTGCTCCGCCCAAAGTTTCTGCTCGGAGACGAATGTTGCTTGCTCTATTCGTAGTAAGCGATAGCGACCATCGGGCAGATGCGCTAGCATCTGTGGGTGCAGGGCGAACGCCCTGCCGGCATCGGTGGAAATGCGCTAGCATTTCAAAGTGTTTATCTTGATCTTCTGAGGGGCCGGTTTAGCCAAACGAGGCAAGTTGAGCTCCAACACTCCATCTTTTAACAGAGCGGTAATGCCGCCCCCATCAATATTACCGGAAAGAGTAAACTGACGGTAGTAATCGCCGGTTTCATATTCCTGCAATAGAGATTTCCCGGCATAAGGCAATGCCGAAACTTGGCCGCTGATGGTCAAAGTTTGCCCTTCTAAATCAACACTCAAAGTCTCAGCGCTCACCCCTGGCATATCAGCAATCAGTTTCAAGCCGGTGGGAGTCTCGAAAATATCAACCAGCGGAACAAAACAGGAACTGCCGCACTCTTGTTTCACTAAAATATCAGACATTTGAAGTTCCCTCCTCAGTTTTAATCACAATGCGGTGAGCTTTAGCTTCCGCAGCTTTAGGCATGGTCAAAGTCAAAATTCCATTTTTGAACTCAGCGCAAGTGGCCTCGGGCTCCACTTTAACCGGCAAGTTTACCGAACGAAAAAAAGTTCCTCGTTCCCGCTCGCGACGGTGATAGCTAACTTCGCCGGTGTCAGCTTCGCTAACTTCTCCCAAATTCCCACTTAAGCTTAAGCTATCGCCCTTGACTGAAATGTCAAGCTGCGAGGCGTCGACTCCGGGCAGTTCAGCAGTCAAATACAAATTTTCCCCATCTTCGGCCAAATTTACTAACGGATAAGCTGTGAATTTTTTATGAATTTGCGAAACGCTCCCGGCCAAAGAGTTATAGACGCTCTCCATGTGGTCACGCATTTTTTCCAGCTCACCAAAAGGCACACCAAAACGCCCCATTTTAGCTGAATGAAATTTGAATATGGACATTTATGCCTCCTTTAATGTATATTATGTATAGTTAGGCTTTAGAGCCACAAAATGTAGTAGAGTTTTAACTCATAAGGGTCGCAAGCCCTTACCAAAATAAATTAAACACCAGCTTTAAATTGTCAAGAGATTGACTTGAAAAATTAGGATATTATGCTCAAATATACTCTGAAACGCCTCTTTATGATGATTCCAACCCTGATTGGCATAAGCATCATCAGTTTCGGAGTGATGCACCTGGCTCCCGGTGAACCAACTGATTTAGTTACCGATTTAAACCCCCAAGTGACTTTGGAGGCCAAACAACGCCTCATCGAACTATACGGCTTAGATAGGCCGGTTCACATTCAATATTGGGATTGGCTCACAAGCCTGGCCAGGCTCGATTTAGGGCGCTCTTTTGCCCCAGACCGGCGCCTCGTTTGGGATAAAATCGCCGAAAGGCTCCCCATCACTTTAGCTATCAATGTGAGTTCGTTATTTATTATCCTCATCATATCACTACCGGTGGGCATCTATTCCGCCGTGAAAGCAGGGTCATTAGGCGACCGTTTTTTCACAGTGTTATTTTTTATTGCCTTTGCGGCCCCCAGTTTTTGGATAGCCCTTTTGGGAATGCGCTATTTCGGGGTGGAATTGGGCTGGCTACCCATTAGCGGCCTCACTTCTCTTGATTACAACAGCTTGAGCCCTTGGGGAAAGTTTGTGGATTTAGCCAGCCACTTAGCCTTGCCGCTCTTTGTCTCAAGTATCGGCGGCCTGGCCGGGCTCTCACGGTATATGCGCTCTAATATGCTGGAAGTTATCCGCCAAGATTACCTCACCACGGCCCGGGCTAAAGGTCTGAAAGAGCGGATAGTCATCTATAAACACGCTTTGCGTAACGCCCTCATTCCGGTCATAACCATCTTGGGCCTTTCGGTGCCGGGCCTCATTGGCGGCTCGGTGATCATTGAGTCTATTTTTGCGATCCCCGGTTTGGGCCAACTCTTTTACGCTGCGGTGATGAGCCGCGATTATCCTTTAGTTATGGGCGGCTTAGTTATGGGCGCTGTTTTAACTTTAATTGGAAACTTGTTGGCTGATTTAAGCTATGCCCTAGTCGATCCCCGCATTCGCGACGCCCAAGTTTGAAATAAAGAGAGAACCTTACAAATGACCCTAAAAATGTTCTGGCAAAAATTTGCGCGCAATCGCCTGGCTTTGGTGGGGGCTTTTTTGGTCTTGACTTTACTTATAATTTCCACTTTGGCCCCTTGGCTGGCCCCCCACGACCCCAACCGCCTAGACCCGCGCAACCGCCTTGCCCCGCCTAGCCAAGAGCACCTCTTAGGGACAGATTCCTTAGGCCGCGACGTTCTTTCTCGGCTCATTTGGGGTGGCCAAATAAGCTTGAAAGTGGGTTTTGTGGCCGTTGGTTTAGCCACAGCCATTGGGCTTTTTTTCGGCAGCTTAGCCGGTTACTACGGCGGCGTGGTCGATGGAGCCATTATGCGCTTTTGCGACTTAATGCTCTGTTTTCCCAGTATGTTTTTAATGCTGGCCGTCATTGCCTTGCTGGAGCCTTCCGTTTGGAATGTGATGATAGTCATTGGCCTCACCAGCTGGATGGGCGTAGCTCGCTTGGTGCGCGCCGAATTCATCACCCTGAAAAATCGTGATTTTACCTTGGCGGCCCGCTCTTTGGGAGCCTCAGACTTCCGCCTCATTTGGCGTCATTTGCTGCCCAACTCTCTGGCTCCTGTTTTAGTCAGTGCCACCTTGGGAGTGGCCGGGGCCATTCTAACTGAAAGCGGCCTCTCCTTTTTAGGCTTGGGAGTCCAGCCGCCCACGGCCACTTGGGGAGCCATGCTCGCCGACGGCAAAGATTACTTAAGCCGTGCCTGGTGGCTCAGCTTCTACCCCGGGGTAGCCATTTTAGTAACAGTGCTCAGCTATAACTTAATGGGCGAAGGGCTCAGAGATGCCCTTGACCCACGCCAATAAATCTATAAACCTCTTACCAACAAGGAGCAACTCATGAAGACCTTCATTTTACTAATGACAATCATTTTCGCCACTTCGGCCACCGCCGGGGGGCAAGAGTCGGAAAGGTTAACGGAAACTGCCGTTCCCACTCCAAAAGTTCAGGCCGAAGCTGCACCCAGCACTCCGGCTACTCCGGCGGCTAAAATACTCAAGTCCTTTCGCCAAGTGACCCCGGTCGACGTGGCAGCCGTGCGAGTCTACCACGAATCACTCAGCGCCATGCATAAAGAGGTAAAAGCTTTACGGGCCGATGTTCGTAAGGAAACTAAAGCTTTAGCCAAAGCCCTGATGAAAATGAAAGATTTCAGCGAAGAAGAAGTGCTCTCCATTCACAAAGATTTAACCGTTGCCAAGCAAAAGCTGGCCATGGCCGAGTTAAACCACTTATTATTTTATAAAAAATACAACCCCAATTGGCAACCAAACCCCCAAGATAAAGCCATAACCGTGCCGCCTCACGACAATGCGTCATCCCCAAATATCACCGAAGGAAATTGACACTGGGGGGAGGAATTGGCACGTCAATCTAATTTAAAATTTTCAAAGCTCCTACGGAAAAGTTGCTCTGTAGGAGCCCGAGGAAGTAGCGAATAAGACGCTCTTGCCCTGAGTAATTAAAAAGTTTCTTCCCCAAAATTGTAAAAAAATGATATAATTTAAAAAGTGGTATAAAACTTTATGCTTTTTAAAATGGCGAAAAAACATCGCCCGGGCAATGTGGATGGAGCAAAAAATGGCAGGGAAAACTCCTTGGCAAGGGAAAACTGTTTTAGTAGTCGATGACTACTCAGCAGTTCGCAAGACAGTCAAAGAGCTGGTGCAATCTTTAGGCTTAAGCACCCGCGAAGCTGAAAACGGCTTAGTCGCCTTAGAAACTCTCAAAGAAACGCCTGTCGACTTGGTCATTAGCGATTTAGTTATGCCTGAGATGGATGGCTTTGAATTGACAGAAGCAATTAAAAGCAACCCGGCTTGGCGTCATATTCCCGTGGTTATCATTTCGACCCACGCAGATTCCAAATATATTTTTCGCGCCTTACGGCTGGGGGCAGACGACTATCTGACGAAACCCCCCACGCCGGAAATGGTCAACACTGTATTGGCAAGGATTTTTGACCATGACTGGTAATCCCACTCCCAACGAAACTACTGCAAATCCCGGAGCCACCCCTGAAATCGACAGGATGGCAGTGAAGATTTCTCACCTCGACCGTCTCTTAAGTTTGACCGGTGAAATAATCATTACGGCTTCAAACATTTCTATTTTGCAACGGCACCTTTCGAGTTTAGCCACCAGTATTGACAAAAGTTCCATGGAGATGGTCAAAAATGCGGCCCTGACTTCTAACCGCATTTCCTCTGATCTTCACCATTTAGTTATGGATATTCGCATGGTGCCCATCCGCGATACTTTCTTGCGTTTCCGACGTTTAGTTCGCGACATTGCTAAGAAAAAAGGGCGCCAGGTCAACTTTGAGATTTTAGGGGAAGACACCTTAGTCGATAAAACAGTGGCCGAAAAGCTCTATGAGCCCTTGGCCCACCAAATCAGAAACGCCATTGACCACGGCCTAGAAGACCCCCTTGACCGCCAGAGCCAAGGCAAAGATGTAACCGGCCAACTTATTTTAAATGCTTATAAAAAAGAAGGTTACACCTATATTTCAGTTTCTGATGACGGCCGCGGTTTAAACGAGGGGCGCATTCGCCAAGTTGCCGTGGAAAAGGGTTTGCTGTCGGCAACAGTAGCCGCGAGTATGCCTCTGTCTGAGATTCAAAACCTCATTATGCAACCCGGCTTTTCCACCAACGTTGAAGCCACAGAAATTTCCGGCCGCGGCGTCGGTATGGACGTAGTTAAAAACACGGTGGAGACTTTGGGGGGGGAAGTTATCATTGAAACGAGTGCCAAACGGGGCACCATTTTCACCTATAAAATCCCCCAACTATCGGCCGTCAACATCATGGACGCCCTGGTCATTCGCACCGGAGAAACTTTTTGCGCCGTGCCAATCGGTAATGTGGTGGCGACTCAGGCCATTTTGCGCGAAGAAATAATTACGGCCATGGAAAACTCCGAAAGTATCAAATACTTAGGAAATATTATCCCGTTGCACGATTTGCGCCATCTTCTTTCCGGGCTCCCTTTAAATGAAGATGTGGAAACCCTGCCCGTCATTATTATTGATGCTAAAAACGGGCGCATTGCCCTTAAAGTTTCTCAATTTGTTCAGCCGCAAAAGCTTGTTTTAATCCCGCTGCCGGAAATATTTAAAGTGAGAGGCGTCTCGGGGAGCACTATTTTGGGCGGCAACCAACTCGGCATGGTTTTAGACCCTTACGAACTCATTGCTCTGGCCACCGGACGCGCTATGGAAAACAGCGAAGGGGCGGCCTTAGAAGGATTTTTAGACCTTGACGACGAGCCCGAAGAATTTGGCGAAGCTCCGAAAGCAGCACCAATTGTTGCCACCACACAAACAGAACAAGAAGGCCAAGAGACAAGCAGTGAAGCAACTTCGCTTCTGGGCATGGATGATGCCGTGGCCGAAGAGTTTTTCATTGAAATTCACAACATCTTAAATGAATTAAATGAAGATATTTTCCAGTTAGAAAAAGACCCCGAAAACATTCGCCGCGTCAACACCATTTTCCGCCATTTCCATTCGATCAAGGGTAACTTCATCATGACGGGCTTCACCAATGTTGGGGCCTTTGTTCACGAAGTGGAGACTGTCTTAGACCAAATCAGGGAAAAAGAATTAAGTGTAACCCAAGAAATTATTGATTTATTGCTAGATTCAGTCAAAAACTTAGAACACGGCCTGGCTGAAATCCGAAATGGTCACGCCTATGAAGTGACAGATGCCGATCTCTTGGCCACTTTGGCCAGCTATCGTCGTTCGGAAAATTCTGAGGTGGTGGCAAAAGACGAAGAAGTTCAAGATACCTTCCGCCTTTCGCCCCTGGCCAATATCCTCTATTACGCCAAAATTAACACTCCGGGAGCCTCTATTTTCCAATCTGTCATCAACATTGGCTCCTCGTTCCAAGATCCGTCTTTAGTAGTTTATTTGATTTTAAAAAGACTGGCTGCCATTTGTGACCTTTTAGATACGGTTCCGCCTTTGGATAAAGTTGAACGAGGTTTGGCCACCTCTAAGTTAAAGATAATGTTTTCCTCCACTTACAGCTTGGAGGAAGTTAACCGTTTCTTTAAAGAGCAACTGGTTAAATACTATAGTGTCACTGAATTTGAAAACTTAAAAGTGGAGTAAAAATGGCCAAAATATTTCTGAGCTTAAAAGACAACGAGCTTGCGGCTAAAATCATTGAGGCCTTGAATGAAACAAAACATCAAGCAGAAGCCGTCCAGGCCTTTGAGCCAAACGTCAGCTTAACTCAAATTGCCAACCAAATAGTTGAATTGAATGCAGATGTTGTAATAATTGACTACTGGCCGGAAGATGCTTTCAGCGTTAAGCTGATGCAAACCGTGGCCGACGAAATGACCCGACCGGCTTTCATTTTCTTGGAAAACCAAACGAGCCCCCCAACTGACCGAGAGCAATTCATGATGGCTTTCAATGAAGGGGCTTTTGCGATTTTACCACCTGATTTTTCTCTCCCGGCCCTGTTAAACTACATAGAGCGCTCTCTATCCGGGCCGGGCCGCTTGCGTTTTAAAGCCCAAAATCCCGCTCAATCGGAAGAGGCTATTTTGGCTCTGGAAGAGGAATTGGGGCAAACTCGCACAAAAAGCACCAACTTTCAAAAGCTCATTGCCCACCTCTTGGCAGGCTCTGCGCTGGACAGGCGAGTGCTTTTAATCTCAGATTCAATTTACCAGCTGGAATTGTTAAAGAAAATACTAACGGAACACAACTTCCAAGTGCTGACAGCTCAAAACTCCGATGACGCTCTGGCCATTGCCACCGGGGAAAGGCCTCGCCTTATTGTTTGTGATTTCGAGCTCGGCGGGCAAACCGGCATTGAGTTATGCCAAGCTATTAAATTTACACACAAAGTAATCCCCTGCTACTTTGTCATCTGCACGGCCAACCAAGCGAAATTCAGCCAAGCCATGACCCCAGGCAACGGTGTTGACGATTGTGTCTTAAAGCCTTCCGGCCAAAGCCAACACGATGCCATTGATTTTGTCTCTCGGGTGGCTTTGGGTCTTTTAATTTAACATTTTGTGTTTATTGTCAGAGGATTTTATGAACAGTTTAGAACTAAAAATTGAGGGTATGACTTGCCAACACTGTGTGGCAAGCGTAAAAAATGCCTTAGAAAAAGTTGCGGGTGTAACAAAAGCTGAGGTTGACTTAGAAGGAAAGAAAGTAACCATCTGGGGAGAGGTCAGCCGAGAAGATTTGATTCAAAAAGTGCAGGAAATAGGCTTTACGGCTTCTTAAGGAACACTGAATTAATTCTAGAGTGTATCAGCGTTCCTTTAAAAACTTGGAGACCAATAAAACGTGGAAACTAAACCGGTTAAAGGAGATAAACTTTGGCGGGGGCTGGCTTTGCTTGTCCTTTGCGCATTGGTTTACTATTTTAGCTATGACCATGGCCGTCAAGAGGTTTTGCCGCGTTTGGAAGCCGCCCGAAGTGAATTGCGAATCCAGCAGCAACATATCCTTCATTTGCGAAACCAGCTGGAGGAATGCCAAGGCTTGCGGCAATTGCCCACCCAAGAGGCCATCACTTTAAAAACTAAACAGAGCCGCTTCCTCTTTGGTCAACGCCTTGTTTTGACGCTTTTAGACGTAACCGAAGACGGGGCCCGCATTCAGTTAAATTTCATTGAAGCCGGGGAGCTTCTCACCAAAACTTTAGCCGCCGGAGCCAGCTTTAACTTCCGTTTAGACCAAAAAGAGTGGGCACTGGTTGCCGCAAATTTAACGTTTTCCACGGCTAACTTCAATTTAATAATGATAAATTAATAACTTGCAAAATACAATAAACAGGATCTGTCATGAAAACCTATAAATTTTCCGAAATAAGCGTGGGCCAACAAGCCGAAATGTCTTTAGAGGTCACAGATAAAAAAGTGCGTGATTTAGCAGATTTATGCGGAGATTACAACCCCGTTCACTTAGATGACGAATTTGCTCGCAAAAGCTTTTTCAAAAAGCGCATCGCCCACGGCATTTTGGCCGGAAGCCTCATCAGCTCTGTTTTAGGCACCCAACTCCCCGGGGTGGGCTCGGTCTATTTGAACCAGAACTACGAGTTCAAAAGACCTGTTGGCATCGGCGACACCATCACAGCCAAAGTTGAAGTTGTGGAAAAAATAGACCGGCGCCAGCAATTTAAGCTCCACACTTGGGTGGAAAACCAAAATGGCGAAGTGGTTTTAGATGGCTTTGCCACAGTGATGCTCCTCTAAAGAAACGTAGATAAATATGCGTTTTTTAAAAAAGCTGCCACAATGAAAAAGTTGTCACGATGAAAAAACCAGTAATCGGCATAACTTGCGGCAATTCCCCCCAAAGCGATTGGGGAAGCTCAGGCTTTAACTTAGATAAAGATGGCCAACTGCGCCTTTATTCCGAAGCTGTGGCCCAAGCCGGGGGCTTGCCGGTGCTTCTTCCGGCAGTGCGCACTTTATTGCAGCACGTGCCCGCTGAAAAAGAGGATAAAGGCCCGGCGCACCTCTACCAAAATGCTCAAAACTACTTGACCACCCTCGATGGGCTCATTTTGGCCGGGGGGAGCGATTGGGGGCCTTCATCTGCTGAGCCTCATCCTGAGTTTTGTCGTGGCGTCGACCGTTCTCGCGACCTCTGGGAGAGTGCCCTTCTAACGGCAGCTTTTAAGGCCAACAAGCCGGTTTTGGGCATTTGCCGGGGCTTTCAGGTGATGAATGTCGTCTTTGGCGGCACTTTGTGGGCTGACCTCTCTTTGCGACCCGGGGCGATGGCTCATCAGCAAGCTTTGCCCCGAGCTCGGGCAAGCCACGTCGTCCAACTTATTGATGGCACTCAACTGGCAGAAATCATGGAGTTTTCCGAATTCATGGTCAATAGTGGGCACCACCAAGGAATAAAAGAACTGGCTCCTTCGCTGGTGGCCTCAGCCCAAAGTGAAGACGGGCTCATCGAAGCTCTGGAACACCCCGAAGCCAAGTTTTTAATCGGTGTGCAGTGGCACCCCGAAGGCCAGCTGGCCGAGGCCCACAGTCGAATTCTTTTTACCAATTTTATCATGGCTGCTGAAAACACCTGATTTTCACTACAATAATTAGTATCAACTATAAGAAATTACACATGAAATTTATCGATCAAGCTAAAATATATATAAGCTCAGGCAAAGGTGGGGCAGGTTGCGTCAGCTTCCGTCGGGAAAAATACATTCCCAAAGGAGGCCCCGATGGCGGTGACGGCGGCCGCGGCGGCGATGTCATTTTAGAAGCCACAAGCCAAAAAGAAACCCTCCTGCGCTTTCACTTAAACCAGCACTTCAAAGCAGGCAACGGACGCCCCGGCGAAGGCCAACGGCGGAGCGGCTCAGCAGGGGGCGACGTCCGTTTGGCTCTCCCCCCGGGCACCGTGGTTTTTGACGCTGAAACCGATGAATTCTTGGCCGATTTAGCCGAGCCGGGGACTGTTTACATGGCGGCCAAAGGTGGCCGCGGAGGCTTGGGCAACACCCATTTTACCTCCGGTGGGCACCGCACCCCCCGCTTTGCCCAGCCGGGGGAACCCGGATTTAACCGCCGTCTGCGCTTAGAGCTTCGTTTGCTGGCCGATGCCGGTCTGGTGGGCTATCCCAACGTTGGGAAATCAACATTAATTTCAAGGGTTTCAGCCGCCAAACCCAAAATCGCCGACTACCCCTTCACCACCTTGGTTCCCAATTTGGGCGTGGTGGCCGTGGAAGGCAAAGAAGTCATCGACAGCCCCACTTTTGTTTTGGCAGATTTACCCGGCCTCATTGACGGAGCCGCCGAAGGAGCCGGTTTGGGCCATCGCTTCCTCAAACACTTGAGCCGCTGTGCTGTGCTTATCCATCTTTTGGATCCTTTGCGGCTTGATATGGAAGATCCGCTCAAAGATTTAGAGCAAATTAAAAATGAACTCTATGCTTATGACCCTGAATTTTCCCAAAAAGAGCAGCTATTTGTCTTGGGGAAAATGGATTTAGCCGAAGGAGCTGAAGCTTTGGCGGCTTTGGAAAAAGCAGCCCCAGAAATGAAGTTTTGGCCTATATCGTCGGCCACCGGGCAAGGACTCCTTCCCTTGAAACGGGCCATTTGGCAGATCATTAAAATTTCTCGGGAAAATGAGGAATTGGCCGCTTCCTCAACTACGGCTTCCTCAACTACAGATTCATCAGTTGATATTGAGTAAGATTTTATATTTTAATCACCGTTATCACTTTTACTTTGTTAAAAGATAGAGGTGAGAATACTTTTTATAAATTATTTTAAAAATTCAACGACTTAAAGGTGTAACATGAAAAAAATTGAACGCGCGCTAATCAGCGTTTCTGACAAAACAGGTTTACTTGAATTTGCCCGTGTTTTAGATAGCTTAGGCGTAGAAATTTTATCCACAGGGGGAACGGCCAAAGCCCTGACCGAAGCCGGAATCGCCGTCACCGAAGTGGCCGCCTATACCGGTTCGCCGGAAATTTTAGATGGTCGAGTGAAGACCTTGCACCCCAAAATCCACGCCGGGATTCTCTTCCGCCGCGATCTTCCTGACCACGTGGCCCAAATGGAAAAAAGCGGCTTTGGGCCCATTGATTTAGTGGTGGTCAACCTCTACCCCTTTGAGGCAACCATTGCCAAAGAAAACGTTACCTTCGAAGAAGCCATTGAAAATATTGATATTGGTGGGCCGACTTTGCTGCGGGCTTCGGCTAAGAACTTTGCTCACGTCACAGTTATTTGCGACAACACCGACTATGGGCGCGTGAGCCAGGAGCTCCAAAAAGACGGCCACACCACCTTGGATACCAGGCGCTACTTAGCCCAAAAAGTCTACGCCCGCACCAACACCTATGATGGGACAATCGCCGCTTATTTAGCTGCTAATTAAATATGACCGAAGAAATAAGCTATCGCAGCCCAACTTACTATGAGCTTGCGGCCCCCCCGGAACTCGATTGGCGCCCCCATCGCCCCCAAGCGTGGCATGATTACCGTGCCGCTTGGGAGGCCCGTCCCCAAACGAAAGATGCGGGCTCCTTTCCTCTCCATTTAGATATAGACCCCACCAGTCGTTGCAATTTGCGTTGCTCCATGTGCCCCCGCACCTACCTTAAGGACAAAGGGGCTCCTTTTCCTTTGGGCGACATTAGTTTTGATTTTTACGCCCGCCTCATCACCGAAGGTGCGGCCAATGGTCTCCAATCCATTAAGCTCAATTTTCTGGGCGAGCCTCTCCTTTACCCGCGACTACCCGAAATGGTAGCCTTGGCCGCCGAAAAGGGCTTGTGGGTCATGCTCAACACCAATGCCACCCTTCTTACCGAAGCTTTGGGCCGCGACCTCCTAAAAGCCGGGCTCACTGATATTTTCTTTTCCGTCGATTCTCCTTATCCCGCTGAATATGAAGCTGTGCGGGTGGGAGCGAATTTCAACAAAACCATCTCTAACATTGCCGCCTTCATGGAACTGAAAACCTACCTCGGGAAAAACGCTCTTCAGACGCGGGCCTCCATGGTGCTCCCGGAAAACTCCGAAGCTCCTGATTTGGCCCGTATAAAAGCTGATTACATCAAACTTTTCCGCAATTTAGGCGTGGCTGAAATTGGCTTTGGCCTCCCCAGCGTCATGGGGTTTGACTACAATGCCGCCTACGGACTCTTCCCCGATTTCATTTGCCCCGATCTCTTTCGGAGAATGTTTGTTTTCTGGGATGGCCCCGTGGGCCCCTGTTGCGGCGATTGGGAACGACGCCTCATTATGGGCAACGCACATGAAAAAACCATTGCCGAAATCTGGCTCGATGAACCATACCTAACTCTGCGGGCAGCCCACATTGAGGGAAACTACGGTCAAATACCGGCTTGCCGCACCTGTAGCGTGCCCTATTTATCAACCCAAGGCTAATAATTGAAGGTAAATATGAACAAACAGCTTGAAATAAACGAACGGCTCAGCAAACGCTTTATGGAAATGACCATGCAACTGGTGGAGGAGTTAGACGCCGAAGGCGATGAAGAGGCCCTCGCCACCCTCCCCACCGTCATGCTCACCACCGGCCTTTTGGCCCTCTGTCGCACAACCCCGGCTGACGTGGTCATCGGAGTTCTAGAAACCCTGAAAGTAAAAGTTGAGTGTGGCGACTTCTCCAGCAACCAATAGTCGGCAGGGCCGACAGCCTACGCCGATGCCGCTTGGCCCATAGGGCCAAGCTTTCTATTTAGCTAACAAGGGGCTTTCGTTTCCGAGTAGAGGATTTGGGTGATGCAAGAGGGGGTAAGGTTGATAAGGCCGAAGGTCGGTGATTGTATTCCAAATGAACATTCGCCCTTAAAAGAGGCGCAAGCCTCCACGGGCGGATTTTCGTTTGGAATACAATTATCGACCGGAGGCGACGGCAAGAACAGAAACAAAATATCCCCTACTCGGAAACTAAGGTCACTTGTTCTTCTCAAAGCAAGCGATAGCGACGTCGGCGTTGGTAGGCGGCCTTGCCGGCAGGGCATTCGCCCTGCACCCACAGATGCTTCGCATCTGCCCGATGCCGCTTGGCCTGTTGGCCAAGCTTGCTATTTAGCTAACAAGCCACTTTCGTTTCCGAGTAGTAGCTTTTAGCAGAGCAAGATGGGTGAGTTTAGTTACTACTCGGAAACTAAAGTCACTAGTCCTCCTCAAAGCAAGCGAAGCGGCGTCGGCGTTGGCTGTCGGCCCTGCCGGCAGGGCATTCGCCCTGCACCCACAGATGCTTCGCATCTGCCCGATGCCG
>CAYJAF010000066.1:0-13058 GCA_964368195.1 uncultured Thermodesulfobacteriota bacterium | reverse complement strand
GGAAATCAATTTCAAGAGTTTTCTGGAGGGAAACTTTTTTGCAAAAAAGTTTCCCTCCAGACCTCCCTTCAAAAAACTTTTACGGGTGATGAGTTTTGGTTTTTTACTTCGTAAAAATCCCAAAACTCATCACCGAAAATGTTATTTAAATGGAAGCTTTGGAAGTGAAATCTTATTTTAAAATAATTTTTCCACAAAATATCTGAAAATTGATTTCCCTGTGTTAATCCAGAAAATAAACCGGCTCTCTCAATTTTTGGGAGAGCCGGTTTGTTTAATTTTCGATTTTTCTTGTTGGTATAGTAATTTCAGTTGAAATTACTATCTTGACTGCGATAGCAGTCAAGCACTTGCTTTGGCATAAGTGCAATTAACTTGCACGTCCCGATGCCAAAGTAAAGTGTGTCTTTAATTAAGTTGACATTAGTGATGTCAACTTAAAATGCTATATTTGCGGCGTAAAAAACGGAAGCGATGATAGCTGAGTCCCAAAAGATGGGCGGCCTCTTTTTGATTGTAGCGGGTGCGGCTTAGTGCTTGGTCGATGATCTCTAAGGCAAAGTCGGCAAGGTGGGCGTCGAATTCACCGGCTTTCAGCGGCCAGTTTATTTTCGGCAAGTTTGTTTGGGAAGGTGGGAAACTTGTTTCGTGAGCTGTGTTTGTTTTGTTTGGCTCTTCAATTATTGGGAGAACTTCTGTTTTGGGAACTTCCACACTCGGCACAGAGAAGTGGAGCTCTAAATCATTTGCTCTGATAAAAGGTGAGTTTTGGCGGTAAACAGCTCGTTCCACAACGTTTTTGAGCTCACGCACATTGCCGGGCCAAGGGTAGTCTATCAACATTTCCAAAGCTTGGGGGGTTATTTGCGGAATTTCGGCCAAAGCCAGCTCTTGGGCCATGCGGGCGGCAAAGAGATGAGCTAAAAGGACGACGTCGCCCTCCCTTTGGCGCAGAGGGGGCAGGGTAAGCACTTCAAAGCTGAGGCGATCTAAAAGGTCGGGGAGAAATTGCCCGCCGGTGGCCAATTTTTTTAGACAGGTGTTGCTGGCCGAAATCAGGCGCACGTCAACCTGCCGTTCTCGGTGGCTCCCCAGACGCTGAAAGGTGCCGTATTCCACAATGCGTAGGATTTTTGCTTGGGCTTCTAAACTTAGATGGCTGATTTCATCAAGAAAGAGAGTGCCTCCGTCGGCAGCTTCAAAACGCCCGGGGCGCAAGTGACGCGACGCGCCGGTAAAGGCCCCCGGCTCAGACCCAAACAGTTCTGATTCCAAAAGGTTAGAGCTGAGGGCGGCGCAGTTTAAAGTAAGGTAGGCTTTATTCCAGCGTGGAGAGAGATAGTGAAGGCGGGCGGCCACCAGCTCTTTACCTGTGCCGCGCTCCCCCAAGATGAGAATGGGGCGGTTGACCTTGGCGGCCTTGGCCAGCTTGCTTTTAAGCTCTAAAATGGCCTCTGATTCGCCCCATATTTCCCCATGGTCAGACATATCAGTTAAACGTTGAACCTAAAATGGACAATGTCGCCATCGGCCACCACATAGGTTTTGCTCTCCAGGCGGAAGGTGCCTTTCTTTTTAGCTTCGTTTAAACCTCCGGCCGCCTTAAAATCTTCGTAAGAGACGACTTCGGCCCGAATGAAGCCCTTTTGGATGTCTGAGTGAATGGCCCCGGCGGCTTCCCAAGCGGTGGCCCCTTGGGGAATTGTCCAGGCGCGGCATTCGTCTTCCCCCACTGTAAAAAAACTAATAAGCCCCATGAGTTTGTAGACCTCGCGGATAACTCGGGCGGCCGCTCCTTCGCTTAAACCGTAGTCGGCTAAAAAGGCGGCGGCTTCTTCTTCTTCCAAGCTGGCCAGCTCCTCTTCCAAACGGCCGCGCACCACCACCGACGGCCAATCTCCGCCCAAAGGAACTGCTTTGCCATCGTCATCTTCATTGTTTAAGATGGCCAATAAAGGTTTGGCCGAAAGGAAAGCAAAGCCCTTTAATTTGGGGTGGCGGGCAAAGCGGGCATCAGAGCGCAAAGGACGGTTGGCTTCCAACTCGTCTTTGGCCAAATTGAGGAGCTCCAGTTCTTCGGGGTCGTTCTTCTTGCCTCGTTTGACTTCCTCGGCCATGCGCTCAAGGCGTTTTTCCACTACCAGATAATCGCTGATGATGAGCTCTGATTCCAGCTCGCTGAGTTCTTTGGCCGGTTCGGGGTCGAACTCGCCTTCCGGGGTAAAGTTGCGTAAAATCACTAAAATAGCATCAGTATCCCGCACTTTTTCCAAAGCGGCTTTCAAGGCATCTTTCGGGGTGCCCGCCGGGTGGGGGAGTAAAAATTCAACTTTGGCCGGGGTATATTTTTGCGGCTGGTAAAAGTCGCGGAGTTCTTCTAAACGTTCATCAATGACCAAAGCCTCGCCTTGACGGGGCTCGGTGTTGCCGTAAGGTGGACGCTGTAAAGTTGTCAAGGCTGAAAAAATGGCGTCTCGGCCATTGCCCGGCCAACCAATAATGCCTGCTTTCATCTCTATCTCCTTATTCCAAACAATTCTAGCAAGAAAATTGATTTCTATTCTAGTTTGAATTATAGCAGATTTTAACTAGAATTGGGATTAGAATCAGGAGATATGCGTTTAAATTTTTGTTGCTTGCCTTGGGGATGCTTCTCCAAAAGCTTCCTTATTTTAATTCCTTCGGCTTTGCTTCACTTCGGCGGACGCCTTCGTTTCGCTCAGCTAGGCGGAATTAAAATTGCGAAATCTTTTGGAGAAGCACCCCCTTCGGCTTCGCTTGCTTGTAATAGGTTTTAGATTTTTCTTGCAAATCATATTTGATTACAACAGTTTTTCCTGCAAAATATAATTATACTCAAAAAAATTTAGACGTGTAGGCCCTAGGGGGATATGCAGAAAAATCAATTTTCAGAGATTTTGTGGAAAAGTTATTTTAAAATAAGATTTTACTTCCAAAGCTTCCATTTAAATAACATTTTCGGTGATGAGTTTTGGGATTTTTACGAAGTAAAAAACCAAAACTCATCACCCGTAAAAGTTTTTTGAAGGGAGGTCTGGAGGGAAACTTACTACAGGTGGTAGTGCAAAATAAACCGCACTCTCAAAGGCTACATTTTATAACACAATAACACCGGTATAGATTCAAAAAAGTTTCCCTCCAGAAAACTCTTTAATTAGATTGACGTGGGAATTAGAAGTTGTAGCCGTAGCTTAGGGCCAGGGAGTTGAAGCCATCGTTGTGGTAGTAGGTGTAGCCGTTGGAGTAGTGCATTAAATCAACGGCAAAGCGGTGCTTTAGTTCGGGGCCAAAGTGGGCGCCAAAGGCCAGCTCGGTGTTAAAGATGAAGCGTCCGCCCAATTGTCTATCCATAAAGACGTCTTCAGAAATGTAAGATGGGCCGGCCGTGAGGGCAACATAGGGCTGGAAGGTGTCTGATAGTTTAAATGAGAGGTCAAGGCCCAAAGCGGCCACCGCCCCCCAAACTTCTTCGTTGCGGCCATCGTGCTGCCAAACAGTTCCCCCAATGTTAGCCAAAGGAGTTATGGTGTATGATTCCCGCTCTACCCACGGTTCGAAATAGTGAGTCAGGCGGAAATCGAAAGTTTCACTTTCGGCTTGGCCCCAGCCATAACTGAAAGAGGGTTCCCAAGCTTGGAGGGGGGCCGCCGGCAGTAATAATAGTATTAATAAAAGTATTTTCATAATAAAAACACCTATCTGATAATTTATTTTTCCAGCTGGGCGCTTAAAAGCTCCAAGGCTTTTTCGGTGGCGGCCTCGCTTATGGCCAAGCGGTCGCCTTGGAAGTGGTGGCAGGCTGTTGTAACCTGGTGCCCGTCAGCCACGGCCAGCCAGACCAGCCCTACCGGCTTTTGTGGAGTGCCGCCGTCGGGCCCGGCAATGCCGGTGGTGGCCACGGCTATTTTGGTTCCCAATTTGCGCCTTGCTCCTTGGGCCATGGTTTGGGCACATTGTTCGCTTACGGCTCCATGCTCGGCCAAAACTTCCCAAGGCACGCCTAAAAGTTCCAGCTTCAGCTGGTTTGAATAGGCTACAATTCCCCCTTGGAAGAATTCAGAGCTGCCGGGCTGTTCCGTCAAGGTGCTTGCCACTCGTCCAGCTGTCAGGCTTTCGGCTGTGGCGACAGTTAATTTGCGTTCTTTTAGAGTTTGGCTCAGCTGTTTTAAATCAAAGTTCATTTTACTACATCTTGTGTTGTTTTGATGTGTGGTTTGCATATTTTGTATGTTGAAAGTGAAAAATGCCACACTTAACTTGTGGTGGCATAAGGTATAATATGTTATTTTACTTGTTTCGAGGTGGGAGTGCAAGTGTAATTGTGAGGTTTGAATGATTTATTTGTGGTTGTGTTGAGAATTTTTAGGCGAAAATAAAGCCGATAATTTGTAGCAAAGCCCAAGCGTAGAGCCCGGCGGCGATGTCGTCGAGCATGACTCCGCCGGCCCCCGGAACTTGGCGGTCAATTTTACCGATTATGCCGGGTTTCCAGATGTCAAAAAGGCGGAAGGCCAAAAAACCCCAGAGCCAGATAAAAGGGAGGGCCGGGGCGAGGAACATGGTGACCATATAACCGGCCACTTCGTCAATGACTACTTGTGGGGCATCGTGTTGCCCGTAATCTTCTTCGGCTTGTTGGGCAGCCCACCAGCCCAGTAAACTTATGATGATGGTGATTACGGCGTAAAGCCACCAAGAGAAATCCTGGCAGAGCCAAAAGATGGGTATACCCAATAGCGTCCCCACCGTGCCGGGCGCTTTGGGCGAGAGCCCTAAACCGAGGCCCGTATAGATTATACGGGCCAGGAAAGGTGGAAGGGCAGGGAGGGGTGATTTGCGGTTTCCCCTCATTTGTTTACGCCAAAAGGGCCTGCACCGGTTTGAGGCCGTGGGCACTGCCTTGGGCGATGGCTGTTAAAACAGCGCCGCCGCCGGTAAAGAAATAGTAAGAGGGATCGTCTAAAGCATCGAGGTAAATACCCGGCTGAAGGTTTTTGAACTCAGTGAGGGTATCGCCGCCGCCGTAGAGCTTGAGGCCATCTTTGTTTTGGGCGATGAGAGCGTAAAGGGCGGCGCTTCCTTCGCCGAAATTGGGCACAAAGCCCATGACTGCGTTGGTGAAAATGGTTTTGGCGTTTAAAATGGCGCTTTTTATTTCAGCATTTTCAAATGATTCTGGCGCAATATCAAGGAAATAGGCATATTTTTGCCCGGGGCGGAAATCTTGGGTTTTAACTAAGCGAACCTTTGCGGGGTCGCGTTTGTCTAAAATTTGTGATTCCACCAAAACACTTGGCTCTAAGATTTTGCCCGTATTTTTATCTTTTTCCACCAGGGTTTTAGCCAAAGCCACGTCTTCCGGCGCAACTCCGGCCACTTCCACGTCATATTTGGCTGCTAAAAAAGCATTGTAGATAACACCGCCCAATAGTAAATAATCCACATCATCATAGAGCTTGTTCAAGGGCTCGATTTTAGTGTCGTATTTAGAACCGGCCACCACTGCTACCAAAGGTTTTTGGGCATTTAAAACGGAATCGAGATGTTTTAGCTCTTTTTGCATTAAAAAACCGGCGCACGAAGGCATTTTTTGAGCCACGTTAAAGGTGGAACAGTGGGCTTGCCACGAGCCAAAGGCGTCGTTAACGTAGTAATCGGCCACTTTAGCCAGCTCAGTGGCCAAAGCCTCGGTCTTTTCATCTTTGGCTTCTTCCCCGGCAAACCAACGGGTGTTGGGGAGGTATAAACCACTGAATTTACGGGCTTTGAGGTCTTCCAAAAGGGGGAGTAGCTGTTCGGCCCGGAAATCCACAATGCCCCATTTGGGGTCGATGGGTAATTGGGGAATTTGGAAGGTGGCAGAAAGTTTGCGGTTGATATATTCCACAATGGGTTCCACTGAGGTGTCGGGGCCGCTTTTAATCTCGCCGGTTGTTTTAGAGCGCGTGCGGCCGGCATGGGTCATTAGAATTGGGAAGGCCCCGGCGGCGGCAATGTGATAAATGAGCCCAAAGGTGGAATCAATGCGGAAGGCGTCTTTAATTACGCCTTTTTCCACTACGTTATGGTCGACACGGGCCAAAACAATTTTTCCTTTTAAATCAAAATCCTGAATTTTAGGCAATTTGGAGCTCATTTTATTCTCCTTGTAATTCAATTGGTTAGATTATAGGAAACGCTGATTAATTAGCGTTTCCTTGCGAAGTTGGCAAAATTGCCAACTTCGCCGCGCGAAATGAGAGGAAAACCCACGTTTTTCCGTCCCAAAGGGCTCATGAAAGGCGGCGAGCGTTAGCTGATTTATTCTGCAAGCAGAATAAATCAGCGTTTCCTATACAGCTTTTCAAGCAGTGAAACCGGCGCCACACCAGGGGCAGTATTTATAATCGGAACTGTTTAATTGTTCGTGACATTGGTTGCAGACTAAGGTCATTTCTTCGGCGCAATATGGGCAGTAGGTGAAGTCTTTAAAGAGATCTTTTTGTCCGGCATCAAGGGCTGAAAATTTGTCGGAACAGTCGGTTTCTTGGCAGACTTTGTCAATGGTTGCGGTAATTTTCTCGCTCATTTTAATATTCCCTTAAATAATAGTGGGTTATGTTTTACATCTTTGAATTTTGGCTCAAAGTTAATTGGCTTCAGTTGATTTTTTAAATTTCAAAATTTTGGCAAAAGGCTGATTTATTATCGTTTCCTTAAATATTATACACAATAATATAAAAAAAAGAAAGGATTCCGATCAGGGCAATCTAATTTACAATTTTCAAGGCTCCTACGGAACAACTTTTCATCTCTTGCCTGCAATTTAAGCCTTACAACTCGCTAAAGCTCGAACAGTAAGGCTTAAATTTCGCAGTCAATTTCTGAAAAGTTTTCCTTCGTCGCCACTAACTTTATGCCCTTATGTCAAATTAGATTGACGTGATTAAAGCCGCTAGGGCCTATGCGTCTTAATTTTCGTCGCTCGCCTTCGGGGGTGCTTACGTCTGTTAGGGTTTGAGCCTATTATTTGAGTGCAAGCAAATTGTGCCCCTTAGCTTGGGTTGAAACATTTGAGGAAGTGCCCGGGGCTCGGTTCGGTGGTGGTGGGGATCTCTTGGCTACAGATTTCCACGGCTTGAGGGCAGCGCGGCCTGAAGGGACAGCCGATGTTTTCGCTGGGCTCGGCTTCTTCTGCCTCTAAGGTGAGCCACGCTTTTTTACGGGCGGGATTGGGCTCGGGGGCTGAGGCCAAAAGGAGCTTGGTGTAGGGGTGAAGAGGGCGATCAAAGATTTCTGCCTTCGGCCCCCGTTCTACTAAATGCCCTAAATACATTACGGCAATTTCTTGGCAGAGGTGGTGAATCACGGCTAAATCGTGAGAGATGAAGAGATAGGTATAGTTATGACGTTTTTGGAGGCGGGCCAAGAGAGATAAAATCTGGGCCTGCACTGATACATCAAGGGCGGATGTGGGTTCGTCTAACACGATGAATTCAGGTTTGACAACTAAGGCACGGGCAATGCTGAGGCGTTGGCGTTGTCCGCCGGAAAACTCGTGGGGGAAGCGGGTCAGGTGCTCGGGGCCTAAGCCGACTTCTTGTAAAGTGTTGATGAGAATATCATATTTTTCGCTCAGCCCCACTTTCCGATGGTGTAAAAGGGGATAGGAAATTATTTTTTCCACTGTCATGCGGGGGTCTAAGGAAGAGTTGGGGTCTTGGAACACAGCTTGAATTTTAGCCTGTTGAATGGCTTGTTTTCTATTTATTGAAGATATATCTTGTCCTTTAAATAAAATGCGGCCGCTATCCGGCTTTAAAAGGCGTAAAATGAGGCTGGCCACAGTGCTTTTGCCGCAACCGCTTTCCCCCACCAAGCCCATGGTTCCACCGGGATTTATGCTTAAATTAATATTGTTGACAGCATGGAGATATTTTTGCGGGCGCAAAAAAGACTTCTTTAAAGGATAAGCTTTGTGCAGTGATTCCAGTTGTAAAAGAGGAGTGTGTGAAGTGCTTGTCATGGCTAATTATCCTCACTCTTCAGTTTTCCACAAAGGGTCTGGGTTATGGCAGGCCACGGCGTGATCATTTATTGTAAGCAAAGAGGGGATTTCTTGGCTACAAATATTGGTTTTATGTGAGCATCGGGGGGTAAAGCGACAGCCCGGGGGCGGCGTTGTTAAGTCAGGGACTTGCCCGGGTATTGAAGGCAATTCATCTTTGGGGTGCAGAAAGCTGGGCACAGCGGCCAGAAGCCCTTTGGTGTAAGGGTGGGCTGGGTGGGCAAAAAGCTTTTCAACGGGGGCCAATTCGGCAATAGCTCCGGCATACATAACTGCCACGCGGTCGCATAGTTGGGCGACAACACCTAAATCGTGGGTGATGAATAGAACTGAAATGTTTTGCTCTTTAGTCAGGGTTTCCAAAAGGGCCAGAATTTGGTTTTGCACGGTGACGTCCAGAGCGCTGGTTGGTTCGTCGGCAATGAGTAAATCCGGTTGGCAAGAGAGCTCCATGGCGATCATCACTCTTTGGCGTTGGCCGCCGGAGAGCTCGTGAGGGTATTTATTAAATACAGTTTCCGGCGATTGGATGCGCACTTTGGCTAAAAATTCGCAAGCAATGTTGCGAGCTTGGTGGCGGTCTGAATCGGTGTGGAGGCGCAGAACTTCTGTCATTTGTTGGCCAATGGTAAAGACAGGATTAAGGGAAGTTAAAGGTTCTTGGAAAATCATGGAGATCTTCCGGCCTCGTATTTTCCTTAGCCGCTGGGGGGAAAGGGTGAGTAAATTTTCACCGTCAAAATTAACTTGGCCGTTTAAGCGGGTCGGCGGGGTGGGAAGTAGGCGCAAAATAGAGCGGGCCACCGCAGATTTTCCGCAGCCACTTTCTCCCACCAGACCTAAAATTTCCCCTTTTTTTATGGATAGGTTTAGATTTTCCACCACCCTAGCCGGGGGGCCATAGGTGTCGAAGCTGATGTTAAGGTTTTTTATGGTCAATAAGTCTGTCAAAGGTTTTCCTTTTTATAGTCACGTCAATCTAATTTATTATTTCCCCGGCTCCTACGGAATAACTTTTCATTTCTTGCCTGCAATTTAAGCCCTAAAACTCGCTAAAGCTCAAACAATAGGGCTTAAATTTAGCAGTCAAGTTCTGAAAAGTTTTCCTCCGGCGCCACAAAACTAACTTCTATCAAATTAGATTGCCGTGGTCAGTTTCCAGGGCTTCTGTAAACTTTACCTGCGACTCAAGCCACGCTGGCGAGGGTCGAGGGCGTCTCTTAAGGCATCGCCTAAAATGTTGTAGCCAATGACCGTCAGGCCAATAAAAATACCCGGGAAAGTGGGATACCACCATTGATCTAAAAGGAATTGACGCCCGGAGGCAATCATGGCCCCCCATTCCGGTGTTGGCGGCTGGGCTCCCAGACCGATGAAACTTAAAGAGGCGGCCACTAAAATGGTTTCCCCCACGGTCAAGGTGGCTAAAACGATGAGTGATGTTAAACTGTTGGGAATAACGTGGTGCCAAATGATCCAAGGGGTGGAAAAGCCCGTGACTTTTGCCGCTTTTATATAGAGTTTTTCCCTTATTTCCAGAGCACTACCGCGAGCGAGCCGAGCGAATTTGGGAATTTGCACAATGCTGACAGCAAAAATGGCGTTACGTAAACTCGGGCCCATGGCCGCCGCCAAGGCCATGGCCAGAACTAAGCTGGGGAAGGCCATGAGAATGTCCATTATGCGCATGATGAAATGGTCGATTCGTCCCCCGAGGTAGCCTGAGCTGGCCCCGATAATTGTGCCGCAACCACCGGCAATGGTAATGACTACCAAGCCGATGAAAAGGGAAACCCGAGCGCCATAAAGAATGCGGCTGAAGAGGTCGCGGCCCAATTCATCGGTGCCAAATAGATGTGCGTCACCGGGGGGTAAAAGGCGTGCGGGCAAATCAATGGTATTGGGGTCGTAAGGGGCTAAATAGGGCGCCGATAAGGCCAAAAAAACCATCAGAGCCACAATTGCTCCCCCCACAATTGCTGCCGGATTACGCAGTAAAAGGTGCAAGGTGGAAGACTGTTTACGCTTTTTATGAAAATATTCCGCATTAGTATCTGATTTGGGGGTTAACCAAAGCATATAAAACATCCACAATTAAATTTATGAAAACATAAGCTGAAGCGGCAACTAAAGCAAAGGCCATGATGGCTGGGTAGTCTAAGTAATTAGCTGAATCAACAACATATTTACCCATGCCGGGCCAATTAAAAATGGTTTCGGTTAAAATGGCTCCCCCCAATAGCTCGCCAAAGGAAACCCCGACAATTGTAATTGTTGGAATGAGGGAGTTTTTAAAGGCGTGTTTGGTGAGAATGTTCCACCCGGAAATGCCGTTGGCCCGGGCGGTGGTGATATAGTCTTGCCCTAAAACGTCAATCATGCTGGAGCGCACAATGCGGGTGATGATGGCCAAATAGACGTATGAGAGGCAAAATGCCGGCAGAATAATATGGCTTAGGGCGTTGCGCAAAAGGCTCCAATCGCCAGCTAAAAGGGCGTCTATGGTATACATCCCTGTAACGTTGGGCGGAGCTGAGTAGTAAATACTCAAGCGACCGCTACCGGGGAGCAGATCCCATGAGCTGTAAAGGAGCAAAAGAAGCATAAGCCCCAGCCAAAAAACCGGGGTTGATACTCCGATAACGGAAAAGATTCTGGTGAGGTGGTCGGCCAGTTTCCGTTTGTTTGCGGCTGCAAAAATGCCCAGAGGAATGCCCACGCAAAGGCAAATTAGCATGGCGGCTAAAGAGAGTTCCAAGGTGGCCGGAAAAAATATTTTCAGGTCTTGGGTTACCGGCCTTTGGTTGCGAATGGATTGCCCGAGGTCTCCTTGCACCAGATTTTTCATATAGATGATATATTGTTCGTAAAGAGGGCGGTCGAGGCCGTGAAGGCGTCTTATTTCATCTAAAGTTTCTTGGTTGGCGCGGGGGCCGGCAATCATTAAAGCCGGGTCGCCGGCAATGGAATGGGAAATGACAAATATGCAAATTGTCACTCCTAAAAGCACCGGAACAGCGGAAATTAAGCGCTTGATGATAAATTCAAAAAGAGGCAAAAGGGCACCTTCTGCGTTAAAATAATAATCGGTCAAACTCTTTCTGGAAGCGAAAAAGTGACCGTTATTACTTGAAATTTGTCGAATCTCAGATAAGGAGCTATTCCAAATGGAATAGCTCCTTACGGTTTTACAAGCTCGACATTTATTTTATTTACTCATGGTAGAGAAGTTATAAGTCGATTCCAACAAGGGGTTAAAGACAAAACCCTTCAAGTCTTTACGTTGGGGGACAATGGCTTTCAACTGGTATAAAAAGAGGTACGGAGCTTCGTCCACAACCATTTTTTGCACGGTTTCATAAAGCTCTAAACGCTCTTCGGGGTTGGTGCTTTCGGCCGCTTTCCGAAGTAAAACATCAACTTCGGGGTTGGTGTAAAATGAGCGGTTGCCGGGCATACCGTGGAATTCAGAGTCAAACCACAAGTTGGCGAACATATAAGGATCGCCGAAATCGGGGCTCCAGGCGCCCAAGGCCAAGTCGAAATCTTTGTTGGCCACTCGGTCGCGCAAGGTGGGGTTAGCCATCATTTCCAATTGCAGCTCAACCCCAATATCTTTGAAATTGCTTTGCATGATGGTGGCAATTTGCGCCCAGGTGGAACGCCGTTCTGAGTAGATCAAGGTGAGCTTCAAGCCTTTTTCATAGCCGGCTTCCTTCAGAAGGGCTTTGGCTTTTTCCACGTTCAGGGTATATTGAAAAACTTCCGGGTCGTGGCTCCACATACCTTTGGGAATGGGCCCGCGCATTTGTTGGCCGTTACCTTGTAAAACGTGTTCGATAAGGCCGTTGTAATCAATGGCGTAAGAGAGGGCTTGGCGCACTTTGGGGTTGTCTAAAGGCGCACGGGTATTGTTGACGTAAACATATTCCACAAATTGACCGTCATAGCGACCAATGTGGAGATCGGGGTTTTTTTCAAGCTCGGGGAGCTGGTCAATCAAAAGAGATTCTGTGATGTCGATGTCGCCTTTTTCCAAAGCCAAACGGCGGTCGGAGGCTTCGTTCATTGTGCGCAAGATAACTTGTTTGAAGGTGGGTTTGGGGCCCCAATAGTCGTCGCGCGCTTCCAAAACAACACGTTCCCCACGCACCCAGTCTTTGAGGACATAAGGGCCGGAGCCGCTCATGTTTTGCGCAAGCCAGCCGCGGGCCATGTCGCCGTCTTTTTCGTGTTCTTTAACTTTCGGGTTCACAATGGAGGCCCCGCTGGTGCCCAAGATTTGCAAAAAAGGAGCAAAGGGGTATTTCAAGGTAAAACGAACGGTTTGCGGATCCACAACTTCCACTTTATCCACAGAGCCGAAGTTACCGGCCGGGCCCATTTTTAGGCCCAAAACGCGATCAAAGGAGTATTTAACGGCGTCGGCAGTCAAAGGGGTGCCGTCGGCGAATTTGACGTCATCGCGCAGTTTGAAAGTCCAGGTTTTACCGTCTTCGGAAGGCTCCCACGAGGTGGCCAACATGGGTTCCACTTCGGTGGTGCCGAGGCCGTCCACGGTTTTATATTGCACCAGGCGGTCGTAGACAGGCAGGATTTGGCGCATATCGAAGTTGTCGATGGTCACCGCCGGATCCATTGTGTTGGGGTCAGAGGCCACGCCCACCACTAAAATGTCTTTTGGGGGGGCTGACCAAAGAGGGGTGGCGACCAAAAGGGCGACAGCCAAAAGAGCGCAACTAAAGAGGTGTTTCATGAGTCATCTCCTTGAAAATAAGTTGTTGAAAAAATTAAAATTATATTTAATTTTTTAATAGTAATAGTTAATAATGCCATAATTTATATTAAAAAGCAATTTTAAAGAATTTTTTCAAGGGTAAGAGCGTCTTAATTCTTGCCGATCGCCTTGGCTTTTGCAGTAAATTTTTACGTGGGTTTTTACGATGGTTGTAACGAATCAAGGCGAGTATGCGCTCGAATAAATAACCAC
>CAYJAF010000065.1:0-13227 GCA_964368195.1 uncultured Thermodesulfobacteriota bacterium | reverse complement strand
GCTCAAAATTTTCCTCGACCAGCTTGCCATCTCGGACGCGCACATTTTGGCCTTCGTCATCTTCCATGGTACACAAATGCCCTTGAATGATAAACTTCTCTCGCCTTTTGGCCAAAGCACGTCCCACATCTTGACGGATGCGGCTGTTAGCTGTGAAAACATCAATTAAATTGACCCCTTCTTCAACGGAAGTGTCAACTAAATCTTTAATTGCCGGGTAGTCAAGGTGCTCAAAGGCCACGCTCCCCAGACCAATGGCACTGACTGATAGTTGGGTGCGACCGAGTTGTTTGTAAATCATTTCAAGCTCCTTTTGAGGAATCTTTTTTTTGCAAAAAAAGTTTTACAAGCGCAGTCTTTCATTTTTTTATGCCGCAAAAAGATGAAAGACTGCACCCAAAATATTATTCAAAATCATTCTTGACTAAAGTCATAAAATAATATTACACTCTAGAGTATGCTCTAAGTCAAGCTTTAAATATATACAAGGATTTTTTATGCCCTATTACTCTATCGGAGAAGTGGTCAAGGTAACGAAGCTCACCGAGCACACCTTGCGTTATTATGAAAAAGAGGGTTTGCTAAGCGTGGAAAGAAAAGCAAACGGATTACGAATTTATTCTGATGATAATATTGAAATAATAAATATTATTCACTGTTTAAAAGATGCAGGCATGAGCATTGCGCAAATTAAAGAATATTTGCTTCTCTGCCAAGACAAAGCTTCCGAAAACATGGAAGGACGCAAAAAATTATTTGAAAAGCAACGGGAAATTATCGTCGCAAAACTCGAGCTTTTAAATAAACATTTAGCCACAATTGATTATAAAATTTGGTTTTATGAAAATTGGGCCAAATACGGAGATGCAAATGATCCCTTGAACTGCTCCACCATGCGCCAAATATACGAAGAACTTAAGGGCGGTGAAAGTGCCAACAAGCTTTAATTTACTTAAGGAAACGCTGATTTATTCTGCACGCTGAATAAATCAGCAAGGCACGTACGCCTCACAAGAGCCTTTTGGGACGGAAAACCATAGGTTTTCCTCTCATTTCAGCGGCGAGAATTTAGATGCGTAAACCCTGCTCTAACCTTTACTTGTCCTTGTGTTTTCATTTAACATAATGTATCATAAAAAATTAGATAAGGATAAATTGCCATGCGTATTTCCCCCGCTATCTTGTTGTTGTTAGCTGCCAGCTTAACTCCCTTGGGCCCGACCTGGGCGCAAACACCGGATTATAACGCAGAAAAAGCGGCCAGTGGTCGAGTTTTGGATTACATCAATGCCCAAAGCGCCTACGACAACGGCTTAACCGGGGCTGGCACAACAATCGGGGTGATTGATGAGCCCATGCGCCTTGACCACCCTGAAATTTCGGACAAAGCAGTTAGCCTTCCGATATTTGATGATAATGGCAATATTTTAACTCCCGATTGGAATGGAAACACCCACGGCAGTCATGTGGCCGGCTTGGCCGCCGCCAACCGCGATGGAGTCGGTATGCATGGCGTGGCCTATAACGCTTCCTTGGCCGGGGCGCCTTTCTTACTTGACATTAAAGACCCGGACAATCCACAAGCCGGCTTCCAAACTACAAATCTACCCGTTAATGTCAATAACTTTTTCAGCTCTAACCCCGGTATGCGAGTGGTCAATAACAGTTGGGGCAGCAATTATTACCCGATTTGGGAAGAAAATCTGCTTTATGATACATCCATAGACGACGTCAATGATGGTGTTAATGATCCCGATGATCCCCTGTTGCGCGATTTAAGATCTTACGCTCTAGCTAACCCCGAAACCCTCATGGTTTTCGCTGCCGGAAACTCCGGCCATGGTTCGGCTTCAGTGGAATCACTACTCCCTCGCTACACCGGAACGGAATTGGGCAACTGGTTGGCCGTGGGCGCAGCCGACACAACTTCAACTAATAATTTCACTATAAATTCAGATGGTTCCGTCACTCCTACAATCCACACAGCAACCACTAGTGCTGGTAATAAAACGTTTTCCACGAGCATTGGCTATTTTTCCAATTTGGCCGAAGGGGCCGAACGTTGGACAGTCTACGCCCCCGGCAGCGAAGTTTATTCCTTGGATGCAGCTAATAACGGCTATATGCCTGACACCGGCACCTCCATGGCAGCTCCGGTGGTCACCGGGGCGGCGGCGTTAGTTGAACAAGCTCACCCTTGGCTCACCGGCAAACAGTTAGGCGACGCCATTTTGTCCACCGCCAGCTTCCCGACAAATATGCCTGATTATATCGTGACTCATGATAATGCAGACGGGACGCTCAAAATACATCTAAGTTTTATAGAGCAAACTAGCCCAGCAATAAACACTGTGACCGAAGCGATGGAATATATCGCTCCGGTAGTTGTAGCAAACCCAGAGCTCTGGCTAATAGATTTTGACGCAAACAACGTGGCTGAAGTTCTGACTATCATTGAAACGAATCTTACTAACAGTGATGGAAGTTTAAAGACAAAACATTTTGTCGCCAGCGAGTTGACCGCCGAAGAGGTTTTCGGCCAAGGCTTTTTAAACGTAGGGAAAGCTGTGGAAGGCATTGCCGAACTGGACGCTAACCGCATGACTACCGCCAACGTTTTGACTTTGCCGGAATTGGGGGCCGGGTACCAATCGGCCTTGGAAACTTACGATACCAAAGGGTATTCATCTGAATTTAGTAATGACATCACCACTCAACAATGGAATGACATATACCACCACGATGAATTTAAAACAACCGGAACCACCGGACGCAACAACAACGCCCTCGCCTTACAACCCTTGGGCAATAATATTGGTATCCGTAAAACCGGGGCCGGGCAATTAATTCTGTCCGGAAACAATGATTACCAAGGAGCTACCTTAGTCGAAGGCGGTGAGTTGGCCTTGATGACTCGGGAAAATGTGGCCGATAGCGGCCAATTGACCAATAGCGATGTCGTGGTTCGCCTCGGCGGCACTTTCAGCGGCGACGGCACGGTTCACCAAACGGTTTACAATAGCGGTGTCGTAGCCCCCGGCGTCTTCACCAGCGCAAGCCGAGCGGCCCAACTGACCGGCGGGGCCAGCACCCTTAACGTCGGCACCTACACCCAAACCGTTGGCGGCACCCTATTACTTAATTATGATCAAACCGGCAATTACGGACAATTGGCCATAGCCGACACTAACGGCTTAGCCGGACAACTGGTTCTGGCACCCCAAGCCGATTTTTACGCAAATGATTCGGAACTCAGCTTTAACCAATTTATTGATTACACCGGGATCGGAACTTTAAACACCGCCAATCTACAAGTAGTGACCAACACCACTTCCCCAACCTTAACCACCACTTTAGAAGGCAGCCTCACTGCGGCAAGCACCGTAAGCATCACCCGCCAAGCCGACGCCTATAGTCAATATGCCACTAACAGCAACGGTGCGGCTGTGGGCCAGACTCTCAGAGAAATTTCTTTTGCCCCCGACACCAACAACATGAGCTACCTTCTCACCGCTTTGGATTTTTCCAACCCCAACGGCCAAGACGTCAGCACAGCTCTGGCCCAAATGAGCCCGGAACCATATGGCGCTTTGGGGGCGGCCAGCCTTCAACAACAGCATACTTTAAATAACTTATTACGCCATAAAATGCTAACTTCAACCAAAAGTGGAGATTATACAGCAACCACCGGAAGCCCGTTTGGTGCTCCGTCAGTTGCTGCCGATAGTGACTCGTGGCAAACTTGGGGGACTGTTTTGGGGTCTTTTAGCACTCAAAGCACAACGGGCGAACAAATCGGCTGGGACAGCGATGCTTACGGCTTACTATTGGGCTTCGACCGCACTTTGAATTCAGGCTTGACTTGGGGTGCGCACGCCGCCATTTCAGCCCGCAAATTGGAAATGGATGCGCCGCTTTCAGCTGAGGCCAAAACCCAAAGCATTCAATTGGGTCTCCACAGCCAATACCGCCCGGACGCTTGGGACGGCTTTTATCTAAATGGCGGTCTACGCATGGGATTTGAGCAGAATGATTTAAATCGAGAAGTGATTCTTCCGGGCTACTTAAACGCTCATGAAAGTGATTGGGTAGATTTTGTCGGCAACGCCACTTTGGGGGCGGGGAAAGATTGGCAATTCAATAACATAACTGCCGGGCCCTTGGCTTGGTTAGATTATTCCTTTGTCCACCGACCGGATTTCACCGAAACAGGCGGGGCCCCCTCGCGCCTTGGTTTGCAAAGCGGCACAAACGACACCTTTTCTCTGGCTTTAGGCGGCCATGTCAGTGGTGTATGGCCTATTTCCGAAACTGGAAGCACGTTGGTTGCCGACCTTTTAGCCGCCTGGCAACATCGCCTCTCGGGCGATGATTTTGCCACCACCGCCGCTTTCGTCGGTTATGAAAATTTCCACTTAAACTCAAACACTCCCTTGGGCAGCCGTGATTCTTTTATGCTGCAAGGTAGCTTAGGCGTTCATTCAGCGGAAAATTTCTTTTTCGGCGCTGAAGTCGGTGGCCAGCTTGCCGGCTCAGACAACCATAGTTACAGTTTAGGGCTCAATTTCAGTTACCACTTTTAAGGAAACGCTACTATATTAGAGTTTGTTCTACATAGCTAAAAAAACAAGTGAAGTCTAACAAACAGAAAGCCGAAAAGTTACTTATAACAAAAGGCTCCGATGTCCTCGGCTTCACCTCTGATCAGAAACTTGAAGATTAAAAAGGACACCACAACAAAAGGAGTATAGAGATGAATGATAATGAAATTAAAATGATAAACGATGAAGATTTGGAGTTCATAGTTGGCGGAGCCACAAGCGGAACTTATGCAAAGGATTTGAGCGGTTTTATTCAGCATATGGGTGCGGGCAGCCAGAAAGTTGAACGATTCTCTGTCACTTATGGGTCTACAAAAGGGGACACCACTTTATCTTCAAAAATGAATTTCCCAATTAACGATAAAGCGTTCTCGCGCTTAATTGAAATTGCCGGCAAACACGGCGGCGTAACATTTCACTCTTCTGACGGCAAAAGCCAAACCTTTACGGCAGCCCAATTAGGAGCGATGCTTTAAGGAAAGCCCGAGTCAGTAAACTGCTTTAGACTCCGAAAAAATAATTTTTCATGGGAGATGGGGGATAGGGCCTACGCATCTAAATTTTCGGCGCTCACCTTGGAGGTGCTTCTCCAAAAGCTTTCTTATTTTAATTCCTTCGGCTTCGCTTCACTTCGGCGGGTGCCTTCGTTTCGCTCATAAGGCGGAATTAAAATTGCGAAATCTTTTGGAGAAGCACCTCCTTCGGGTTCGCTTAGTTTGCGTTAAACTTATAAAACATGTGTAATTACATCTATTTATTTTTACAAAGAAAATTAAGCTAAAAAAATTAGATGCGTAGGCCCTCATGGGGGAGCTTTGTGGCACAAGTTCCCCCAAAAATTTATAGTAAATCAACCTGGTAGCTTTGATTTTTAAAAATTAAGTCGGTTATGCGAAACCTTTTAGGGAAACGCTAATTAATTAGCGTTTCCTTGCAAAGTAGGCGAATTTGCCTACTTTGCCGCCGCCAAAATGAGAGGGGAACCCATGGTTTTCCGTCCCGAAGGGCTCATGTGAGGCGGCGAGCGTTAGCTGATTTATTCTGCAAGCAGAATAAATCAGCGTTTCCTTAGGTAAATGCGTGCTAATTTCACGGGGGTCTTTATGGGCGACAAAATACAGTTTTCCCAAAAAGCATTAGAAAAAAATGACACTAACGCCCCCGGCGACGTCTTGGTCGGCGCCAAATCGCGGTGGACATGGATTCTCCTATGGGCCATAACGCTTTTTTTTGCGGCCATGATTTTTTGGGGCTTTTATGGGAGCATGGCCGAAAGTGTCTCGGGGGTGGGCGTGACAATGCTTTCCCAAGGTTCAAGACCCATAGTAGCCAGTTTTAGCGGCACGATTTCCCATTTGAACATCAAAGGTGGGTCTTTAGTTCAGCCAGATCAAATTGTTGGCCAAATCTATAACCCGGAACAGTTTTTTAGGGTGCAAAGGTTGGAATCTGAATATGCTCTTTTAAAATCGCAAATTGAACTTCTCACTGTTGAGTTGGAAGCTTTTACGGAAAAGCTGCTTCTGACTGAAACAAAGAAAAAAGATTTACTTGAGAATTTGCGAACCCAAAATGAAGAGAGCAAAAAACGAGCCCACGAAATTGCCGAAATTCACCGTAAACTATTAGCCATCAGCGTTGAGCCCAAAGTCACTTATTATCAATCTTTAGACCAGAGATTGCGGGCAGAAAGTGCCCTTATATCAACGCTTTTACAAAATTTGAATTCTGACAGTGAAAATGAAAATATTCTGTGGAACCGCCAACAAGAGCTTTTAACTTTAACCCAAAAACTTGATGCAAAACTGCACGATTTATTACTAGCCAGAGAATTATATAACGAAGCCTTCTGGCTCCGTTCTACCTTTGAGGGGCGGGTGCGTGAGGTTTTTAAAGAAGAAGGGGCTTTTGTTCAAGCCGGCGAAAAAATTGCGCTAATCGATTCTAACCACCAAGACGGAATATATCTTTTAGCTTTTATCAATGTGGCGGAGGCTAAAAAAATCAAAACCGGAATGAGCGGCTTTTTTTCGCCTTCGGCTATTGCGTCTAAAGATTATGGTTTTTTGCGCTGTGTAGTTCGCGAAATTAGCCCGCTGGCGGTGAATGTTGAATCAATTCAGGCAGAACTTATGAACATGAGTTTAACGCAGATGATCGCCGGGAAAACCACCATGGTGCGGGTGGCTTTGGAATTGATTCCTGATAAAAACTCGCGAACTAAATTCTTATGGACCAGCAAAAATGAATCCGGCATCCCAATTACCGGCGGCATGGTCGGTTCCATAATGATAAATACTCAATATCGCTCCCCTGCTTCATATATAATACCCGGAATAAGAAAACTTTTCCATGGCGAAACCTTAAGAGAAACCCAGGAGCCCACAATATGAGTTTGTGGTTAAAATTGCTCCACTTCTTAAATCCATATCGCATTAAAGTCCCCACCATATTACAAATGGAAGTTGCCGAATGCGGCGCAGCTTCTTTGGGTATGGTCTTGGCTTATTTTGGCCGCTATGAACCTTTGGAAAAATTGCGCGGAACTTGTGGGGTGTCTCGTAATGGCAGCAAAGCCTCGCTAATATTAAAAGCGGCCCGAAGTTTTGGCCTTGAGGCAAAAGGCTTCCAAGCGCCCCTAGAGCAGTTGGATAAATTGGGGCGACCTTTAATTTTATTTTGGGAATTTGACCATTTTGTCGTTTATGAAGGGCGCTCACGCAACGGAAAATATTTTTATATCAACGATCCGGCCGTGGGGCCCAGAGCAGTTGACAAAGAGCTTTTTGCCGCCTCTTATACGGGGGTGGCCCTTTCGTTTAAACTTACGGCAGAATTTGAAAAAGGCGGCCGGCCTTTAAACGTTATAAAAGCTATGCTCCCAATGCTAAAAGGGATGAAGACAGTAATGAGCGCTGTCGTGTGGGGCGGCTTATTGCTTGTAATTCCGGGAATCACCATTCCGACTTTGATGCGAATTTTTGTCGATGACGTTTTGCCCGGCAAAGTTGAATGGCTGGTGCCGCTTTTATGCCTTTTTGCCCTCAGCGTTGCCTTAGAAATTGTGTTGAGCTTTTTAGTTAAATTGGCTTTGCGCCGCGGTGAATTGCAGCTGGCCGTCAATAAAACTCTAGAGATGTTAAACTATTTGTTTAAATTACCGATGGAGTTTTTCGGGCAGCGCTCAACCGGTGATTTGCAAAACCGAATCAATTTAAATTATACCGTTGCCAACACGGCCTTTGGCACTTTTGCCGATAATATTGTTAAATTTTTTACCGCCGGATTTTTCCTTATTTTGATGTTCCAATTTAGTCCGCTACTTTCATTTGTCGCTGTTGCTTTTGTGCTATTGCAATTTTTATTTTTGTTGATAATCAATAAAATGCGGCAGGTGCTGAACCAAAGTTTGTTGATGATTAAAACTAAAATTTTAAACTCAGTAATGAACGGCCTGGACATGATGGAAAATCTGAGGGCGGCGGGGCGTGAAGACGCCATATTCTTGCACTGGGCAGGTCATCTGGCCGAATTGAATAGAAAACAACTGAAATTTCAAACTTTTTCCACCTATTTCAATATGTTTCCGGCCTTTTTAAACGGCTTTGGCTCTATTTTGATTTTGTCTTTAGGCGCTTACGAAATTATTAGCGGAGATTTCACCCTTGGGGGAATGTTCGCCTTTCAAACTTTAATGGCCAGCTTCACCGGCCCCTTTACCGCCCTTTTATTGGCCAGCAGCGATCTACAAACCATGAAAGCAGATCTCGAGCGCCTTAATGACGTCTATAAATATGATGAGGAAAAAACTTTTGCCGCAGAAGACGAAGAGCCTCCCCATTCGGTGAACTATGCACACTTTGAAATGAAAAATATCACCTTTGGTTACAGTAAACAAATGGCCCCGATTTTAAAAGATTTTTCGCTAAAAGTCACGCCGGGGAAACGGGTGGCCTTAGTCGGCACAACAGGGTCTGGCAAAACCACGGTCGGTAAATTAGCAAATGGAACCTTAAAGCCCTGGAGCGGCGAGATATTACTCAATCATAAAAACATCAGTGAATATAAACGCAGTGAATTTTATCTGGCAGTGGGGACAGTTGACCAAAGCATTATGCTCTTTTCCGGTTCTGTTGACGAAAATTTAACGCTTTTTGCCCCTAAATATGACATTAAAGAATTACAAACCGCTGTCCGCGATGCGGCTTTGGACACAGAACTTAACAGTCGGGGCTCCATGCTTGAACTTCCGGTGGCGGAAAACGGCACCAACTTCTCAGGTGGCCAACGGCAACGCTTGGAAATTGCCCGCGCACTCCATTACCGCACCCCACTATTAATTTTAGACGAAGCCACCAATGCGTTAGACCCCGTAACTGAGTTAGCTATCGACAAGGCCATTCGGCGGCGTGGTTGCGCTTGCCTTATAGTTGCCCACCGTTTGAGCACTATTCGTGATTGCGATGAAATTATTTTTTTGCAAAATGGTGAAATTGTTGAACGAGGCTCCCACGATGAGCTTATGCGCTCAGGCGGCAGTTATGCTGCGCTTATGAAATTGGAACAAGGAGCTTTATGAAAAACGAAAAGTTAACAGCAAGCTCCCATTATTTTTTAGATGAAATCACCTCGCCAAAACTGGTTGTAGAGGGTGAATTAAATCTATTTTTAATTGAATTAAAAAACGGTGAACTGCAGGCTCACTCTTTTGTTATGACTTTACAAAGTGGTGATGTTTTCCCCCCCATTCCTAAAATAACTTATTTGGCAAAAGATTATGCGTTTGCTTTGATTAGCGTTGGAACCTCAACTGTTAAAGAAACCGACTCATTTGATCTTAAAACTTGGCAAGCAAAATGGAATTCAGAAAACCCAGAAGAGCTATATCTTGAATTTATCAAAGAATACCAAACTACTACCGATAAAAAACAAATTTTGCGTAAAGATAATCGCGCCATTACGGCCCTATCTTTAACAAATAAAGTGGCCGCCTTAGGCAAAGTAGCCTCTCTTAAATTAGCCGGCGACCACAAAGTCTCTGCTGAAACTGATAGTTTATTAATCAATTTACAAAAAATTGCTAAAATTTATCACTTGAACTTTGATAAAAGCAAAAGTGCTCCCGACACTTTAAGCACAGCCGAACGCATTGAACTATTTTGCCAAAACAGTAACTGGCGAATGCGTAAAGTCACTTTAACCGAAGACGTATACCAACAAAACGCCAGGCCGATTTTAGGCATTAGAAAATCAACCGGTGAAGCACTTGTGATTTACCCAAGTGCCAATGGCGCCACTTATGGCGACATCTATGATGGCCATAAGAAAAAACCCCTCACCCCTAACTTGGCCGCAGATCTTGAACTAACCGCTTATTGCTTTTACGAATTATTTCCAACTGGTCAATTAAACAAGCAAAAATTATTAAACTTCATTTTTGGCAACAGTGGAAACATTTTTGCCGTAATTATCATCACCGGCTTAATTTCAACAGTTTTAAGCCTAGTGTCGCCTCTGGCAACGGCCTATATCACCGGTAAAATAATCCCAACGGCCAATTTACCGGAATTGGGACAGATTAGCATTCTTTTAACGGTGTTATTAATTTGTCAAATTCTATTAGGGGTCGTGCCGTCATTACTTTTAATGCTATTTAGCTCCCACCAATTCGAACGCTTTCAGGCGGCCGTCTATGACCATATCTTGCGCATATCACCAAAAGCGTTAAAAATTTGTGATACCGGTGATATGACTCAAAGAGTTTTGGGAGCCACCCAAATTCAAGCTACAATTTTTAACGTTATTTCACAACAATTTTTATCTTCTTTCTTTGCTATATTCAGTTTGGCCGTTATGTTTTATTACAGTAAATCACTGGCCTTCGCCGGGCTTATAATGGTGCTGATTTATAGCGTAACTTTTTTCTTGTTCTCGCAGTTTAACCTAAAACCACTGGCCGCCCACGCCGCCGCCAGCGGTCGGGTTAGCGGTTTATTGAAACAGTTTCTAGACGGGGTGAGTAAAATCCGCAACGCCGGGGCTGAACAGCAAGTAATAAATCGTTTTATGGACGATTTTTCCACAATGAGTAAAGAACAATATAAAATTTCTACATTGGGAATTTACCAAGATGTTTTTACAACGGCTTTCCCGACCGTTATCTCACTGATTTTTTATGCTTTAGCCGGTGGATTTATGGAAACCAATTTAGAGCTCCCGCTCTTTTTAGCCTTCATGGCCGCATTCCAAAATTTTCAAGGCGGCGTAATGGGCTTGGCTTCCGGCCTTTGGACTCTTTTGGCCATTAAACCGGAAGTAGACCGCATTATGCCAATTCTTGAAGCTGAAATTGAAGATGGTGAAGCCAAATATTTACCCGGGAAACTCGACGGCAATATCTCTTTGTCTCACGTTAATTTCCGCTATGACCCAGACGGCCCGTTAATTCTCGAAAATGTCTCCATTGAGGCCAAAAGCGGTGAATTTATTGCTGTTGTTGGCGCTTCAGGGGCCGGCAAAAGCACCTTGGTGCGTCTTTTGTTGGGGCTTGACAAGGTTGAATCAGGGGCCGTTTACTATTCAAATCAAGATTTGAGTAATCTCAATTTGCAAGCTGTGCGGAGGCAATTAGGGGTAATTTTACAAAACAGTAAAGTGATGAATGGCTCTATTTTAGCTAACATCACCATCGGCACCGAATACAACAAAACCGACGCCTTCGCAGCGTTAGAACTATCAGCTTACGCCGACGATGTTGCCAATTTGCCAATGGGAATTCACACTTTAATAACTCCGGATAGCATCTCAGGTGGGCAACAGCAACGCATTTTAATAGCCCGGGCTTTAATTGGCAACCCGGTGGCGGTAATCATGGACGAATCGACCAGCGCATTAGATAATATGACTCAAGAAATAGTTAAGAAAAATATGGAAAGCCTGAAGATGACCCGCATTGTAATCGCTCACCGCTTATCAACTATTATCAATGCTGATAGAATTTACGTTTTAGACAAAGGTAGAGTTGTGGAATGCGGAACATATCAAGAGTTAATCGACTTAGGTGGAGTATTTAACGAGCTTGCTAGCCGTCAAAAGTTATAAAGGTAAAAGCGCAATGAAAAATACAATTATAGTAATATTACTAATCTTTTTAGCGTTCTTTCTTTTAAACGCTTTAGGTGTTTTTAATTTTGGCTCGATAGTTGAACATGAAACCAGAAAAAACTTTGCTCGCCAACGTTTAGCGGCAGTAAGCGCAGGGCAAACATTTAATATTGGGGTTGTTGGCGACCTCAACAACGCTTTAACTCGTGATGCTTTAGACGGCATAAAAGAGGCGGCCGCCAAAATAAATAGCGATGGTGGCATTTTGCAGAAACAAATTAAACTACATGTCATAGATGCCAATAATTTGCCGAGTCACAATAGCGCAATTCAAGAGTTTTGCATGCAAAAAGATATAGCCTTATGTTTCGGGCCGTTTAATTCTGCTTATCTTCCTTCCATGCGCGCTTTATCTCAATATCAAGCTTTGCCGTTAGTCTCGTCATTTACGACCTTTTCTGAAAATTTGCCTGTTTTAGAGCCGGAAAATTACATAACTTTTTTCCCAGCCATAGAAAATTGGACGGAAGCAATAATAAAAAACATACACGCAAATAAATATAAAAATATTTTAATTGTCGCTCCCGATAAAAACAGTTATGGCGATATTTTTGCCACGGCCTTAGAACGCATAGCTCACCGCACTGAAGTTTTTACGCATATTTATCGGCTGAATTATCAAACTCCGTTCAGAAAAAATAGCTTTTCGCGCATCATGCGTGATTATACAGCAAAAAATTTATATGATACTATCATCTTTACAGGTACATATCCTGACTTCTTAACTTTTTGCGAATTGGGCAAAGAGCTGGAAATAAAATCAGTCGTCTACGGCACTGTTGATCTTGACGTTAAAGAACTAACTGAAAATAAAAACTTGCTGTTTAGTGACTTACGTTTGCCATATATGGATATTCCAAAGAAAAAAAGCAACGATATGAATCATTTAAGCTCCGAAGTTATTTTTGCTATTCGTGATGTTTTAGCTGCCAGTGGTAAATATGACCCCGAAACTTTAATTGAAGAACTGTATAAATACCAAAATTCTAACGAATTTAAAACAAAGCTCCCCATAACAATAAAAATTAAAGAAATCACGTTAAATAACTAAAAATGTTGATTTATTAATACTGTAAAATGCCTGAGAGGTAATTTTACAGTAGACGTACGCAAAAATTTTACCCCACCCCCTTTTTGCACAAAATTCAGAGAAAACTCCTCGACCAGCAAGGCAAGAGCGTCTTATTTGCCGGCGCTACGGGCTCCGTTGGCGCAACTTTTCTGTAATTGAGCCCTTAAGCCCGCGGGCTCGCTAACGCTCAAACAGTAGAGCTTATGGCTTCAATTCCTGAAAAGTTCTCCTCCGTCGCCCTTGCACTTTTGTGCGGCCATAAATTTTTAAATAATATCGGATTTTTGCCTACTGAAAGCAAAATAAAATAAGACGCTCTTACCCTGCCTCGACCACACGGAAATCAATTTTCAAGAGTTTTCTGGAGGGAAACTTTTTTGAAAAAAAGTT
>CAYJAF010000064.1:0-13695 GCA_964368195.1 uncultured Thermodesulfobacteriota bacterium | reverse complement strand
TGTCAAAAAGCTTAAATATTTCTTCCATTTGGGCAATGTCGGCATTTTCCAATTCCACGCAACCGTTGGAATCGTAATCTGTCAGGGGCTTATTGATGCCGTGAGTCCAAATGCCGTAGCCACCACGCCCGATGGCTTTATCCCAAAAGTTGGGGTAGTCCATGGGGTAGGCCAAGGTGCCGTAAATGGGGGGCAACTCTCGTGGGAGATGTTTTTTGTTAAAGACATAAAAGCCGTTGGGAGTTTTTTTGTCGCCTTCCACCAGCTTATCGCCTTTATTTTCCCCGGTGGAGCAGCTCATCACTTTTTCTAAAGTAACTTTGCCCTGGCCGTTGTGGCTATAGAGATAGAAAAATTGTTCGGCTTTATCCACGACCATAATATGCCCAGGACGATCTCCCGGGTAGATGACGGCATCGGGAATCATTTCAGAGTTAGCCGTGGCCACAGAAGAAGCCATTAAGAAGGCTATGATTAAAGCACAACAGGTGGTTAATATAAAGTTCATTTAAACCGTTTAATTGAGGTTAGAAATATTTTGGATGTTTGTGGGCAAAACCAAGTTTTGCGTCCCCCCCGGCCATTGAAGTATAAACTCCAAGGGGCTGCCGCTCACATTGGTATCCAGCGGAAAGGCGACCATATAGACATCTTCCCAAGGGTTAAACACTGGGAAAGTATCGCGGATAAAGGGGTTGTCGCGCCCATAACGTTTTAAAGCTAGCGGCTCTAAAAGATGCCCCGCTGGCGTGAGGAGTTCCGGGCGGAAACGCTTTTTTTCCGTTAAGTCTTCGGCCTTTAAATCACGGGTGAAAAGCCCGAAGAAAAAAACTTGTGTTTCCTTTAGAGATTTTGGCCGTGCGACCCAAATTTTTCTTTCTCTGGTAAAATTTGGGTCATTATAAAAGCGATATTGCGCGGCTTGGTCAATTTGTTTGTTATAAGGTAAAACTCTTAAAATCAAAGCAGATGAAAGGGAATCCCAGTCAAATGTTTCATCGTTAAGTAAATTAGCTTCTAAAAGGGCTTTATATTGGTTCAGAGCTTTTGCTTGTGCCCGAGCCTCCGGTGAAAAGGGGCCACTTTGGCACGAGCTCAAAGCTAAGGTTCCACCTACTATTAGTAAAAGTAACATGCTCTTTAAATGTTTGCAAGGTGAAACTTCAGTTTTCATAGCACGGTGTTCCTTTCTTATTATTTTTTTTCATTTAGAAACTTTATCGTAGAATTATACTATAATTAAGCGTCATTTGCCAAGGTGAAGATATGGGCTATGTTGACTTGTGGAGTGTCATATATTGGGGTGGAAATCTCTTCGGTGAGGATAGAGGAAGGAAGATTTTTTGAAAGTGTTGCGTTATGAAGCGTAAAAAGAATGTTATAAAAAAAAGACTTCAAAGCAGATTCCACTAAAGGGCTTTGAAGTCAAAATATTTTGAAACTGATAATTTTGAAAAAATAATTTGGAGCGGGAAACGGGATTTGAACCCGCGACTTCAACCTTGGCAAGGTTGCACTCTACCACTGAGTTATTCCCGCTCAATCATTCAACTTGACTTTTATATCTCAAAAGAGAGTTTTAGTCAATAAAAAAATTACCTAAAATTAAATTTTTTTAGGAAACGCCGATTAATTGGCGTTTCCTTGCGAAGTTGGCAATTTTACCGTAGGTAAATAGCGTACTTCGCCGCAGTCAGTAGTATGAGTAAAAACAGTATTTTCCCACTCGGAATGGCTCATGAAGAAAGGTGCTTGCCTTAGGCGATTTATTCTTCATGCAGAATAAATCACCGTTTCTTTTATGAACCAAAAATTTGCCAGAAAATAAACAGGGCCGTTATTAAACTGATCACTCGAAAGGCTTGGTTGCATAAAATCAAAATTAGAGCCAGCTTTAATTGGAAAAAGCCAATAAAAGCTGCCAGTTGCCATCGAATCACCCTGATTGGTGTGGCTATGATATTGCCGATGACTAAAGCTGCTGCCGCTTGGGCCATGGTTAAAGTGTTATTTTGCAAAAGTGCCCCCGCCGCCACAAAGCCGGAGGAAAACTCAGCCGTCAGGGAAAAAACAATCAAAGTCGCCGCTTCCACCGGCAAGAAAGAATCGGGGAAGTGAGTAGCGGAAAAATCTTGCAACTCAGCAAATAGCCCGAGGTTTGCGGCATAGGTTATCAAAAAGAAAATGGGTGCGGCTACGCTCAGCAAAGTGATCACCCGCTTGGTGAGGCGCTTTCGTAGATCCGGCCATATTTCGCGTAAAGGTTTACGTTTTTGTGCCGGGGCGTCCGGTGCTTCTGTCACCACCGGAGGCAAGATCAAGCGTCCCAGGAAGGCGGCTCCTACGAGGCGCAAAGTGGCGGCTGTGAACATTATGGCCACGTAAGCCAGCCCTGCTCGCCCGGCAAAAGAGGTGGCCACGACCAAGGTGCTGGGTAAATGGACAATGAAAGAGGGCCACGAGCCGTTGAGGAGGTTCGCCCCCAAAAGGGCTCGCGGGCTCAAGGTCTTTTTTTCCAAAGCCTCAGAGAGCATGGCGTTGGCCGCAGGGTTTGAGACCAAGGCCGTGATGAAGCTGGCCACAGCTACTTGCGGCAGGTGGGCCCACGAGGCCAAGGGTGCCGCAAGGCGCCCCAAGGCCACCGTCCAGCCCAAGGTTTCGATGAGCAAAGCTGCCAGCAAACCAAAGGTGACAAAGCCCAAAAGGCGCAACATGGGCACAAGAACTTCTGTGCCCAAATTGTTTGGGCGCAAGAAGTTCGCAGTTTCATCTGGCCAAAACATTCCACAAATTAAAGTGATGGCCGCAACGACTATGGTGGGACGCCAAAGGGCCCACGGACTTTTTTTCTTAGCTCTGGCCACTTTTTTTAATAATCATCAAAGAAAGGTAAGGAGGTTCTGCGTGGGGATAATTTTCCAAGTCAGTGCAAATTTCTTCATCGGGCAGGCCCACTTTGGAGTAAAGCACGGCATTGCCAAGGAGGTTTTTACCCTTCAACATTTCTTTGATTTTACCAAAAGTGCGGTATGTTTTTAAGATGGCCACGTTGTCGCTTTTGTCGAGCAAATCGCTCAGCACTTTGGGGTCTTCCACACCGCTCATAATGGTTAAAGATTCCAAGCCCGTGACTAAAATGCGGTTTTGGCGAGAGGCGGCCATTTGGTAGGAAGTGATGCCGGGAATGGTCACCACCGAACCTTGGGGCAAGATCTCGGCCAAATAAGGTAGAATATAGCCGTAGGTGCTATAAGTCAGGGGGTCACCCAAAGTCAAAAAGGCGGCTGATTTCCCTGTGCGCAAAACTGCCGCCACTTCTTCGGCGTTGGCTTTCCAAGCTGTCTTCAAGGTGGCGTCATCACCCACCATGGGGAAGTTGAGGCGACGAACTTCAAGGTCAGGCTTTAAGTAAGGGGCCGCAATGTTTTGAGCAATGGAATAATCGTTGCCGGGTGAGGCGGCGGTAAAAATCAGGTCAACTTCGCCTAAAATGCGAGTAGCTTTAATTGTCAATAATTCCGGGTCTCCGGGGCCAACGCCAATACCGTAAAGGGTGCCTATTTTTTCAGCCATTAAAATCTTCTCCTTCAAATGCTACATTCAATTGTTTGGTGGCGGCCTTAAGGCCGTATTTATTGGTTATCAGTTGAGGTGGGTTCCGCTTCTCCATTGGAAGTTGCGGAGCCCTCTTGGCTCTCCTGTTGTTTCATCTCTTGCGCCAAGCCGGTGAGGTCGGCCAGTTTTGCCAGCCCCTCTAACAGTGTGGGGGTGGGGCGAGCTAGGATGCTTTCGGAAATTTTATATACTTGGCCGTCTTTAAACGCTTTAATCGGCTGATAGATATTGCGTTCTTCCACTTGCTTTTGGGGCGTGGAATTCATGGTTCCCAGTTGGGAGATGAAAATATCTATGTCGTCAGCTTTAGCTAAAAGGCGTTCGGGGCCGTAATCGGCAATCATCAGCCCCGAGGCGGTTGCTTTGGCGTCGCTGGCCACGTTAGTGGCTCCGGCCAATTCCACCAGCCACATGGGCAGAGAATCCGGGGTAAAGGTTTTGATTGACGGGTGGATTGATTCGACAAATATGCCCGGCTTATCAACGCGTTTTTCCGCCGCTTGGTGGTAGCGCCGGACAACTTGGTCGAAATCGGCAATCATCTTTTCAGCCTCATCTTCCCGCCCCACAATTTTAGCCAGTTCCCGCCAATATTGATATAAACTCCCGGCTTTGGTCACTTGAGCGGCATGAATTTTGATGCCGGCATCTTTTAAGGCCCCCACCACTCGGCTTCCCACAGCCACGTGCATGGGCCTTAGTAAAATGACGTCAGGTTGGGCGGCCAAGAATTTTTCCACATCATCGCGAATGCTGAAAACCGGCGGGGCAAAGCCCTCGGTCTCCGGGCCATTATAAGTTTCTTGGGCTGAAACGCCAATGATATTATCTTTGGCTCCTAAACGCAACAAAATTTCGGTGTGACCGGCATAAAGGCTGATAATGCGCAAGGGCTTTTTATTTTCTTGGGCGCTTAGCTCTGTGCTTGGCCAGATGAAAAAAGATATTCCCAGTAAAGCGGTAAGTAATATTTTTTTCATTCAAACTCCTTTTTTGCAAGCCAATCTAGTTTATTATTTTCTCGGCTCCTACGGAGTAACTTTTCTGCAATTGAGCCATTAAGCCCTACAACTCGCTAAAGCTCAAACAGTAGGGCTTATGGCTTCAATTTCTGAAAAGCTCTCCTACGTCGCCACAAAATTCATGACGTTCTATCAAATTAGATTGACGTGCCTTTTTTGGCGCCAAAGACATAACACGTTTATTACGAACCTGCCAAACGGAAAAAAGCCGCCAAGCCGCCGCTGAAATCATCGGGCACCACTTTGGCTTCCGCTTCATAAACTTCTTTTAAGATCGAATCGGTAAAAACTTCGGTGGTAGGCCCGGCTGCAAGCAATTTGCCCTTTTTCAAAAAAACTATTTGGTGCCCAAAAGTGGCCGCCAAATTTAAATCATGGGTGACGGTTATCACCAGTGAGCCCTCTTCGGCCTTTTGCTTGGCTAAGTTCATCAAGACCAGAGCATGGGCAATGTCTAAGCCGGAGCTAGGCTCATCAAGTAAAATGATGGGTGTTGTCTGGGCCAAAGTGCGGGCCAAAATCACCCTTTGACGTTCGCCCCCGGAAAGGGCCGTCACTGCTTTGTGGGCCAATTTTTGTAAATCTAAGGCGGCGATAGCCTTTTCTACTATGTCCAGATCGGTCGGGCTCAAGCGGCCCAAGCGGCCCAAATAGGGGCGGCGCCCCATGGCCACCACTTCACGGACGGTGAAGGAGAAATTGAGCCGAAAATCCTGAGGGGCCAAAGCTAACTTGCGAGCCAATTCCATGGGGTGATAGTCGGCCAGATTTTGACCAAAAGCACTGATGCTCCCTTGGGCCGGTTTTTTTAAGTGGGCCAGTAAATCAAAGAGGGTGCTTTTGCCGGCACCATTGGGCCCGGCTAAAATGTAGTGCTTGCCCGGTTTGAAATCCAGCGAAACATTTTCCACGGCCGCTTGGGAACCGTGGTAAAAGGTGAGGTTTTCGGCCTTCAGCCAAATCTCTTGTTGGTCTTTTGGCCTGATATTTACGGTTGTTTCAGTCATCGGCAAATCAGCTCAATCAGTCATAAGCCAAGCGGCCCATGCGTTTGCGGAAAATGACCAAAAAGACAGGCCCGGCTAAAAGAGCCGTTAAAACGCCCACCGGAATTTCCCCGGGTAAAAGCACCCGCACGGTGGTGTCGGCCGCAAGTAGCAAAAAAGCTCCGCCAAGGGCTGACAAGGGCAGTAAACTGCGGTGGTCGGGGCCGCTTAAGAGGCGTATTAAGTGGGGGACAATGAGACCCACAAAGCCGATGATCCCCGCTACTGATACGGCCGCTGAGGCCGCCAAAGAGGCCGCGGCCAAAAGCACCAAGCGCACGCGGCGAGTGTTGACGCCCAAAGTTTCAGCCGAACGCGTGCCCAAGGTCATGATGTTTAGATCTACCGCTGACCAAAGGGCGGCTAGAAGCGCCGGGAAAAAAAAGGAAAAGACAATGGAGGCATCAACCCAGGTGCGAGCTTGGAAGCTCCCCAGAAGCCAAAAAATTATGGAGCTGACTTGATCCCCGGCCAAATATTTGATGAAGGAGATGGCGGCCGATAAAATGGCCGACATAATCACCCCGGCTAAAATCAAGTTAGTAGGCGAGAGGTGCTTTTGTTCGTCTTTGGCCAGCGCAATGACCAAGGCCAAAGTTAGACTGGCCATGATGAAGGCCCCTAAGGTCAAAACCCAAGGGTAAGACCAAATGCCCCAAGCCGGGAGCATTATGCTCAGAATAATGGTTATGGCCGCACCGCAAGCGGCTCCGGAGGAAACGCCCAAAGTGTAGGGGTCAGCCAGGGGGTTTAGAAGTAGCCCCTGGAAGACGGTGCCCGAGAGGCCCAAAGCCGCTCCGGCCAAGGTGGCGGTCACGACCCGGGGGAAGCGCACGTCCCAAAGGACGGCAATTTGGCTTTCGGTCAAATGGGTTTCCCCACCCCAGAGCTTTACTTTTAAAGCTCCCCAGATGTCGGCGGCGGTGAAGGGCAAATAGCCCGAGCCTGCGGCGGTCACCACTAAGAAAAGTAGGGCTATGGTCAAGAGTAAACCCAATAGCCAAGGAGAGCATTTTTGGGGTGAACCTTTTAGGCTATTTTCAGAAGAGCCGGACAAAATCCATAACCTTTCGCTTAGGGAAATGCTGATTAGTTCAGTATTAAGCTTTGGCCCAAAAGAGGCGATGAGCTTCTTCCAAATGGGGAAGATGGAGGCCAAACTCTTGAGCCAATAAGTAAGCTGAATGAATGGCAAAGTAACCGGCTGACCAAGGGGAGGGCCACTGGGCGGCCAATTCGCTTTGGGCACTGCTGGCCTCACCACTATCTTTAAGGCGTTCCAGCCAAGCTTGGTTGGGGCCGACCTCGCTCATGGAGCGGAGCATAAATTCCGTCAGCCAAGCGGGGTTGTCGGCTTCAAAGGTTTGGGATTTGCCGCCCATGGCGAGCGTGAGGGCTTTAGCCTCAACGCTCACTTCTCGCAAAAATGAGGCCGCCGCCGTGGCTTGGATTCTGATTTTTTCCCGGCGATTGAGGAAAATGCCGTAAAGGGCATAAGCGTCGGCCAAAGCGGCCGCCATTTGAACACCAATGGGATCGGAGCTGGTTTGGACTTTAAACGTGGCCATTTTAAACAACAACGCTTCCGAGGCTCTCCCGGTGCGCACCGGGCCGGCTAGAGTCCAAATGCCGCCGCTTTCTTCACTGACCAAATCCACGGGGGAAAAGGGGCCATTCAAAGCTAACACGTTAATATCAGAGCGATTAGCCGCAAGAGTCGCCTCTTGGGCAATTTGGATTGTCACCCGGTTAGTTTGGGAATCAAAGCCGCGGCTGGCAATGATGAGGCTGCGGAGCTCTTTGGCTTCGGTTAAAATCAATTTCAAGCGGTCGGCAATTTCATGGGGTGGCGCAGCCACAATGATTTCGGTAGCCTTGCGAAAAGCCGCAGTGTGGTCGTGGGTGGGGAAGATGTTTTTCGGCAGACGGTAGTCGGCAAACTCAAACCCTGTGGTTCTTTCGTAGGCCAAAGTATCCATGAGGGCGGAATCCCCATCGTATAAAGTGAGGCTGGAGTTGTTGTATTTTTTGTCGCCCAAAGTGCGGCGGCCCAAGAAGTGGGTTAGTCCGTAAGCCCAAGAGCCGGCTCCGCAGACCACGAAGTTCTCTTTGGCCGAAGGGCTGTAGAGGCGGCGGTCACCATGGGTGGCGTAGTAAGACAGGCCGTGGGGAGCTAAAATTTTGGGTGTTTTACGCTTCAAAGGATTCCAGGGAATGGAGATAACTTTGCGAGCTGAAAGAGAGGAAAGGCCGTCTTCTAAAACTTCTTTTAAGGTATGAGTGTGGAAAATGTCTTCAAAATCAGGGTCTTGACCAAAGGTTTTTTGGTGGTAGTTAATTATTTCCTCTTGAGCCCGAGCAGCCCCGTCAATTAGGGCCGGGTATTTCTTGGTGCGTCCAACGGCCCGGGCCGCAATTTGGGTGGCCATGATTTTTTTATCACGAGCTATTTCCCGAATGGCGTAAAGGGAGGCAAATTCGTCGATTGTCAAATCGCTGGCACCTTGTTCGGCCTGTTCGGCGGCCAACTCGGAGACGAGTCGCCCCTCACCAAAGGAGATATAAGCACGCCCGTAGAGATTTTTCATTCCCCGCACAAAGCTTTTTTTCGGTTGCCACGGGCGTTTAAAGAGCTCCCAACGCCAGTGGGAACCGTTTATCCAAGAGCTTAGGCCCTTGCCTTCAGAGAGCCCCAAGTCCTCCGGGACTCGGTTGTAACTAATGACCACCGGTTGTACCAAACAGTCGTTTTGGGCGTTGAGGGCCCCTTGTAAGGCCACTAAGCGGCGGGGATAGCGCAAACTGCCATCGCGCGTGCGGGCTCCCCCAGACCAAGCTTCCAAGAAGATGCCTTGGGGTTTGCCCATTTCGCCTAAAGCTTGGCAATAGCTGGCTAAAGTTGCTAAATAGGCCCGGCTGGCTCCCACTCGCAAAATGACGTAAGAGCCCACCATGAAAATTTTGGTCAAGGTGGGGGTGGCCATCATGTTTTGCCCGGCGGCAAAAAGGGGCATGGGTAGGCCACATTGTTCCAAAAATACGTTGAGGATTATTTCGTCCCAATGGGAGGTGTGGTTAATGAGATAAATCACACCTTGCTTTTTCTCTTGAGCTTCTTTGAGGCGAGGCAGGTGCTTTAACTCGCGGGAGTCGGCCGAGACAAATAAACGGCCTGAAGGAGCTTCAAAAAGATGCGAGATGAGGTTTAGAGTCGCCCCGCGCAAGGTGAAGTGTAGTTCGGGGTCAAATTGGCAAGAGATGATGTCGGCCTGTTCCGCCAGCTTTTTGCGGTCAACGGCGTCGCCTTTTTCGGCCAGCACCTTTTCAGCCAGATCAACGGCTAACCTGGCTATGTCTTTTTGGTCATAGAAGACTTGAGCCGGTAGGTTCCCTTGCCCGGCATAAGTTGTCCAGGGTTCACCTTTGCTCAGCTCTTCGGCCAGCTTGATGAAATCAAAATCCCTGATAAAACCCTTAATGGCTTTGGCCGAAAGGCGGCTGAATATGTCTTTCATGGTCACATTCCTTTTAGGGTTTTGAGGAAACGTTAATGAAACGCTTAGGTAAACGCTGATTTATTCTCCATGAGAACAAATCAGCAAGGCACGCAAGTCTTTCATGAGCCCTTACGGGCCGGAAAACCATGGGTTTTCCTCTCATTTCGGCTGCGGCAACGGAGGCGAATTTGCCTCCGTTGTAAGGAAACGCTAATTAATCAGCGTTTCCTTAGTTATTCAGCGTTTTCCTTTATTCTTCTGTTGTGTTCATTGAACCAACGGGGTCTATGCGAAATTGTTCCACGCCTTCGGGCATACGGTCAAAGACTAACATAAAGGGAATTTCTTGGTCTGGTTTGACGTCCATATTCATGCCGTTTTGTCCGCCTTTAATGGAGAGCCGAGCCAGGATTTCGTTAATGGGTAATGAGGTCAGCTCTGCTTCGGAGATGATGTTGCCGGCATAGACAAAGCGATCGGCCAAAGGTTCCCCATCGCTTCCGAGTAAAACGCCCCTCAGGCGAATGAATTTACGGGCGTGGTCGTAGCCGTTACGCACAATGCCGGTGATGATTAAAATATTCCCCGCCTGGCTGTTGTTGCGGAAATAGTGAGTTTGGTTGTTTTTGGGGAAAGTTATTTTTGCCGCTCCGGCCACGTCGTCTTCAGCCATGGGGCTGTTGGTTTCGGCCACTGTTTCAGCCGGGGTATCTCCCGTGAGGGCAGTGGGCGGGTTGACATATTTCATCACTCCCCAAATAACGCCACCCAACACAATGGCGATAACGAGTAAAATCACGATTAGCTTAGTTGACGATTTTTTGGTGTAAGTGATAGCCGGGCGCACTGCTGCCGAGTTCCCTTGGGCATCGATGCCCACGGTGACCGGCCTTGCTCCGTCTTCTCTTTGGGCTGGTTCGGCGGCTAGGCCGCTTTTCAATTTGTCTTCGTCGTCGTAGTCATTGTCTTCATATTCGTCTTCATATTCATCTTCATAATCGTCTTCATAATCGTCTTCGTATTCATCTTCGTAACTATCATCATAGTCTTCGTATTCTTCATCTTTAAGAGCGTTGGCTTTTTTAGTGGTGGCCTTAGAATCTTTGCCGGGAAGGTCGGATGCGTTTTCCTTTGCGCCTTCGTCCAAATCAGAATAAAGTCTCCGGCGTCTGTCGCGTCGTTCCTTTAGGGATAACTCATCGGACGTCGCCGAAGAGCCGAGGTGAGGCTCGTCATCCGGCACTTGGGAATCGTCAATTTGATCGTATATTCCGCGGCCCTCAAAGGGGGCTTCTTTTTTATCCGGGCGAGGGGAGTTGTTATCGTCGTCTCCGGCCAGGCTCTTGAGGAAGCTGTCCACATCTTGGCTGGGCACAACTGCCTGGGGCTGATTTGGTTTTGTTTCGGCTTTGGGCTGACGATAGACGGTGAAAACGTGCTGACAACTTGAGCAGCGAACTTTTGAGCCCTTTTCTTTTATTTGTTCCGGCACCACTTTAAAGCGGGCGCGGCATTGTCCACAAGTGATAATCATGGAGGCCTCCATATTATTTTTAAAGGAAACGTAAGGTTAAGCGTGTTATGCGTTTCCTTAATAAATCAGCACTTCCTTAACGAGTTGTGATCTCATAAATAGCAGGTAAAGCGCGGTAATTTTCAGCGTAGTCTAAACCGTAACCGACAAGAAAACCATCTTCCACGCTAAAGGCTACGTAATCCAGAGGAATTTCTGTGGCCCGGCGGGCTTTTTTATCAACGGCCACCGCCACTTTTAGCGACGCAGGCTCTCTTTTTTGCAAATGTTCCAAAAGCCAAGCTAAAGTCAGGCCGCAATCGGCAATGTCTTCAACAATGAGCACATGACGGCCTTTGATATTCTTTTCTAAATCTTTGGTAATGATTATTTCATTTGAAGAAACACAATCATTTTGATAGCTGGAAAGGCGCACAAAATCAATTTCCAAAGGAAAATCACCAATCGCCCTGGTCAAATCGGCCATGAAAATGAAGGCTCCGTTTAAGACACCAACCACTAAGAGGCTTTCGTCTGCGGCCAATAACTTGCCGTAGTCCTCTTTGATTAGAGTACCCAAAGCAGCCACGCGGCTGGCGATTACTTCTGTTGGATAAATTAAATTTTTTGCTGACATTTTCCATATTCCCTTAAGGCGCGTTAAATAAAATCAGCCACAATGTTTCCGGCCGGCGCCTTTGCCTTTAGCATAAGCCCTTATTCTGGCTAGCCTAAAAAGCTGGGAGATAAAAGCTATTCGCTTTTAAAACATAATTCTTAAAAATGTTACTTGATTATTACCGTTTCGTCAAGATAAGAGCTGAGGTGAGCTTTAATTAAAGTGGAAGATTTTTAATTTTTAGCAAATATTCTTTGAGGTTAAGCGTTTGTTTTGGTGATTTATTTTCCACTTTCATAGTCTTGTAAAATGTAAGGGCGATGGCACCTCCTCAAGGTGAGCGGTGATAATTAAAATGCGTCAGCCTTGATTCCTTTATCAAGAAACTTTAAACTTTTGCGAAATTGTGATATTTTATAATATTAAGGAAATGCTGATTAATTAGCGTTTACTTAAATCATAAACAATATGAGAACAATATGAGCCCACAATCTAAAGTGCTCTATAACTACTGACGAAAGAAAGATATATGTCTGAAATAATAACTCGTTTTGCTCCCAGCCCCACCGGACACCTCCACATTGGTGGGGCCCGCACAGCTCTCTTTAATTGGCTCCTTGCCCGTCAAAGCGGCGGCCGTTTTGTTTTGCGCATTGAAGATACTGATGCTCTACGTTCCACCCAAGAATTCACCGACGCCATTTTAATGGCCATGGATTGGCTGAGCCTTGATTGGGACGGCGAACCCGTCTACCAAACTCAGCGGCTGGAACTCCACCGCAGCCATATCGATCGCCTCTTGGCCGAGGGCCGCGCTTATTGGTGTCACTGTGCGCCTGAGGATTTGGAAAAGAGACGGCAAGAGGCTATGGCCAGCGGCGGCAAACCGAAATATGACGGCTTATGTCGTGATAAGAATTTAGGCCCGGCTCCCGGGGCGGTGGTTCGTTTTAGGGGGCCGCAAGATGGGCACACCGCTTGGAACGACCTCATCAAAGGCCCGGTGAGCTTTGATAATCAAGAGCTTGACGATCTCATCATTTTGCGCAGCGACGGCAATCCCACTTATAATATGGCCGTGGTGGTGGACGATATTACTATGAATATCAACCACATTGTGCGTGGCGATGATCACGTGAACAACACTCCCAGGCAAATCCTCCTCTACCAAGCTCTGGGGGCTCCGTTGCCAAAATTCGCCCACGTCCCCATGATTTTAGGGGCGGACAAAACCCGCCTTTCCAAACGACACGGAGCCACTTCCGTTATGGCTTATCGTGATATGGGTTATCTGCCCCAAGCCCTTGTCAATTATTTAGTTCGCTTGGGCTGGTCCCATGGCGATCAGGAGATTTTCAGCCTGGAAGAGTTGCGTCAGCTCTTTGACTTGGCCCATGTGGGCCGTTCGGCCGGCGTCTTTAACCCCGAAAAACTCGATTGGCTTAACGGCCACTATCTAAAAGAGACGTCGCCTTCCGAGCTCGGGGATCTCGTCTGGCCCTATTTGGCTAAAGAGGGTTTTGAGCGCCCATCGGACGAAATTCTTGCTAAAATCATGCTCACCGTGCGGGAGCGTGGTAAAACTCTGCTCGAAATCGCCGAAAAAGCCCGCTTCTACTTCCAAGATATTCCGCCCCTTGACCCTAAAGCTGAGGCTAAAGTCCTGACCCCGGAAAACATCGAACTCCTACGCTCCATGCGAGATGATCTCGCTCAAACCTTTACGGCCGAAAGCTTCGAAGCTTACTTGCGCGGCCTTGCCGAAGCTAAAGGAGTCAAACTCGGAGCCTTGGCCCAACCTTTGCGCGTGGCCCTAACCGGTCAAACTGCCAGCCCCAGTCTCTTTGAAATCATAGACATCCTCGGCCCGGAAAAAACCCTGGCCCGCGTTGACGCTATTTTGTAAGTATTTTTAGGAGCAAATTCCTTGGAATTTACTAACTTACCGGAATTGACAGCTAAAAAGGCCGCCCAACTGGCTGAAGTTAAAGAACTTAGCCGCCGGTTGGGAGTGGACATTTTGGCCCATTTCTTTCAGCGAGCCGAAGTCAAAATGGCCGCTGATTTCGTGGGTGGGGCCGGAGAAATCATTGAGCAAGCTCGGAAGCTTTCCGCCAAGCCTCTTATGATTTGCGGGCCATCTTACCTCACGGAAGAATTGACCCGTCTTTTACCCGAGGCGGAGCTCCTCATTCCGCGCGATGATTTGTCGTGTCCCTTGGCCGAAGCCGTCACCCCAGAGATGCTCGATGAAGCCAAGACAAAACACCCCGAGGCTGTTGTTTTGGCTGACGTGAAAGTCGCCCCCGCTTTAAGAGCTTTAGCCGATGCTGAAATCTCTCCGCAAACTGCGAAAGAAGTTGTAGGTAAATATGGTGACAAA
>CAYJAF010000063.1:0-13965 GCA_964368195.1 uncultured Thermodesulfobacteriota bacterium | reverse complement strand
AAAGATTTTGCAAAACTTTTTGCACTTGGCCAATGTTCATCAAATCGGGGATAAGCTCTTCCACCACCTTTTGGTCGGTGCCCGAAACACTTTCGATGAGCTTTTGCACGTCTTGCCGTGAGACAAGTTCCGCCGCGTGGAGGCGCACGACTTCCGTTAAGTGGGTAGCCATGACGGTGGCCAAATCGACAACCGTCCAACCGGCGTGCTGGGCTTCGTTTTTGCGTTCTTCGGGAATCCAGGTGGCAGGGAGGCCAAAAGCCGGTTCCAAGGTGGGAATGCCGGGCATATCTTTGCGGGCGTCGCCGGGATCCATGGCCAGTTGGTGCCCAACCATCATCTCGGCTCGGGCCACTTCATTGCCTTTAATTAAAATGGCGTATTCCCCGGGACGCAACTGCAAGTTGTCGCGCACGTGCATGGGCGGCACAATGAAGCCAGATTCCAGGGCGAATTGGCGGCGAATGGTGCGAATGCGTTCCAAAAGCTCGCCTCCTTGGTCGTCGTCCACCAAGGGGATAAGGCCGTAGCCCACTTCCAGCTCTAAAGTATCCAAAGGCAGAAGGGATTCCACTCGCTCCGGTGGAGCAGGGCCGCCGCCGCCACTTGAAGCCGCCGCCGGAGCCGGAGCCGGACTCCCCGGAGTCGGGGCCGGGGCTCCACTTGGGAGAGTCGGTGATTTCCCAGGGCCGGAAGAACCTCCGCCTGCGGCCATAGCTTGAGCCATTTTGCGGCGGCGCAAAATGACGAAAGCCCCGGTGCCGATTAAAAGCCCGGTGAGGCCGAAAGCTATGGTGGGCATACCCGGGAGCAAGCCAAAGACGAAAATAACGCCGCCAGCTAAAGCTAGAGCTTCCGGCCGCAGGGTGAATTGACGGGCGTAGTCGGTGCTCATGGTGTCGTCGGAACCGGCGCGGCTGACAATGATACCGGCTGAGGTGGAGACGAGTAGAGCCGGAATCTGGCCCACTAAGCCATCACCAATGGTGAGCACGGTGTAAGTTGCCGCAGCGGTGCCTATGTCCATATCGTGGCGCAAAACGCCGATAATCAAACCACCCACCAAGTTGATACTCGTGGTGATGATGCTGGCAATGGCGTCCCCGCGCACAAACTTGGAAGCGCCGTCCATGGCCCCGTAAAAATCAGCTTCTCGACCCACTTCCTTGCGCCGCTCTTTGGCCTCATCTTCAGTGATGAGCCCGGCGTTGAGGTCGGCGTCGATGGCCATTTGCTTACCGGGTAGGGCGTCTAGGGTGAAGCGGGCGGCAACTTCGGCAATCCGTCCTGAGCCTTTGGTGATAACCATGAAGTTAATGATAACCAAAATGATGAAAATAATGACGCCAACTAAATAATCGCCTTGCACCACAAAAAAACCAAAGGCTTGAATAACGTCACCGGCGGCGTCGGGGCCTTGGTAGCCGCGCAGTAAAATAACGCGGGTGGTGGCCACGTTGGTGGCCAGGCGAAAGAGGGTTAAGACCAGCAAAAGAGAGGGGAAGATGGAAAAATCTAATGGCCGTAAGGTATAAAGGGCCGTGAGCAAAACGATGATGGAGAGGGTTACGTTAAAAGTTAAACACAAGTCAAGCACCGCAGTGGGCACAGGGAAAAGCATAATCGCCAAAATGATGATTACGCCTAAACCCATGGCCACTTCGCCACCGGATTGGATTAGTTTTTCTTTTATTTTATAAAGGAGGCTGTTTTCGTCTGCCACCGGTTCTGACCTTTCAATTTATATGTTTGTTGCCAACTGACTCAGATAGTGTCGTTCGCAACGACATCATCTAACGTTTGCCGCCCGGGGCTTTGCCCTTCAGGCGATAAACATAGCTGAGCACTTCGGCCACGGCCTTATAGAACTCCAAAGGAATAGTTTCGCCTACTTCCACGTTTTTGTAAAGGGCTTGGGCCAGGGGTTTGTTTTCCACCAGAGGAATTTTATTTTCCTTGGCAATGTCTCTAATGCGCATGGCCAATAAATCTGCACCCTTGGCCAAAATGAGCGGAGCTGCGGCCAACTCGGCATTATAGACCAGCGCAATGGCCAAATGGGTCGGGTTGGTGATGATAACGTCCGCCTTTGGGACGTTTCCGAGCATTCGTTTTTTAAACTGTTCGGCCTGAATTTGCCGAATGCGCTGTTTAACTTTGGGGTCACCGTCCAGTTGTTTGTGTTCATCTTTTATCTCTTGTTTGGTCATGCGCATATCTTGCATGAACACATATTTCTGAAAGGCAAAGTCAAAAACACTTAAGATAATTAATAAAAGTAATATCTTAAAAGCCAATTCCAAAGCAATTTCCAAAGCCAAAAGACCAATGGCAATGGGCTCCATTTCGCTCATGAGGACAAAATCTTCAAGGTTGTCGCTAATCACTTGATATGTTAAGTAAAATATGGCACTGATTTGCAAAGTCGCCTTGAGGGCATCCATGATTTTGCGAGGTTTCAGAAGCTGCCCAAGGCCGTTGATGAAATTGAGGCGGTTAATTTTAAAGTTAACGGCTTCACTATTGATAATAAACCCGCCGGTTTGGTAAATATTACAGGCCACCCCAACTATCATGATGACCACAGAGACCGGCAAAATGAGAATAAAAACTTCGCGCATGGTGGTGTAAAACCAAGGCCACAAGTCGGGAGTGGTCAGGTCGAATTCAGCTATGCGCCAAACGTAATAGTAAAACATACCCATAAGGCGTTCCCACATACTGGGAGCCATTAAAATGAGCGTGGCAAAGGAAGCCAAGAGCACAAACACAGTGGTGACTTCTTTGCTCTTGGGCACTTGTCCTTTGCCTCGGGCTTTTTCCAGCTTGTGACTGGTTGCCTGTTCTGTTTTTTCTCCGCCTGGGCCGTCAGCCATTTAGGATGGAGTTCCTTTCTGTTTAAAGGAAACGCCGATTAATTAGCGTTTCTTAAAATGCACCGGAAGTGGTTTCAAGGGGCCGGAAAAACTCCAATAGCCGCCCCAAGGCTTCATCGGCAATAATTAGGGCATTGGACATTAAATTTGGCCACCACTCAAGGGAAAAGCCCAAAATGACAAAGCCCACTAAAATATAGATGGGAATGCCAATAAACATAATGTTCATCTGCGGAATAGCTTTGGCTGTGATGCCGAAAGCCACTTGACAGCAAAATAGGGTAGCCAAAACGGGGGCCGAAATTTTAAGGGCCAAAACATACATTCCGGCCAGAGCCCAGATGGTTTCTTGGAAAATTTCCGGGTTCCAGATGTTCAAAAAGCCGGGCGGAGCTATGCTGAAACTTTCGACAACGGCTTTGAAAACCAAAAGGTGGCCATTGGCATATAAGAAAATGAGGCTCCAGAAGACATAGTTTAAAATACCCAAAGTGGGCGTTTGGCCTGTCCCGGCCGGATCCATGGCGTTGACCATGGAAAGGCCCATTTGCATACTCAAATAAGCTCCGGCAACATAGGCGACTTCCAAAACTACTCGCACCATAAAGCTCAAGGTGAAGCCGATAAAAATTTCGCCAAAGCCCACAAAAACGAAGCCAAGCCAGGTCATGGGCATCATGGCGGCATTGTATTTCACCATGGGGGCGATGAAAAAAGTTAGGGCTAGTGCTAACGCCGCTTTGGCTTGAGCCGGGATTTGGGTCTCTTTGAAAATAGGGGCCATGACCATCATGGTGGAAAGACGCAGCAATACCAGCACAAAGGCAGCAAATTCAGCGGCATTGATGATTGGGGCGCCCAAATAAGTCTCCTGTTTTTTATTGTGGTGTCATGCCTTCGGTGCTCAAGCCTCCGGTCAGGCGAACCCATTCTGGGAAATTATTAAATATTTCCAGGCAGTAATCCATTAATTCAGCTAGCATCCAAGGGCCGGTGATAACTAAAGTTATGGCAATGCAAATGATTTTGGGAATGAACTGCAAAGTCATTTCCTGAATGGAGGTGGTGGCTTGGAATATACTGACAAGCAAGCCCACCACGAGCCCGACTCCCAGCATGGGAAGGGACAAAGTGAGCATCAATTCCAAGGCTGCGCGCCCAAAATCAATGACAAATTCAGGAGTCATTATCACACCTCACTTGTTTTTTGGGAAATGCTAATGAATCAGCGTTTCCTTAAGTGAACTTGGGGAAAAGGAAAGAGTTGGCCAAATCCCCTTGGCTACGCCCCCCCGATGAGGCGGGCCACATCGCCGAAACTGCGGAAAATCGAGCCCACTACGAGATTCCAGCCGTCCACTAAAACAAAGAGCATCAGTTTAAAGGGCAGAGAGACCATCACCGGTGGAAGCATCATCATGCCCATGGCCAAAAGAACGGAAGCCACCACCATATCAATTACAATAAAGGGTATATAGAGCATAAAACCAATGGTGAAGGCCGTTTTGAGCTCAGAGATGACAAAGGCCGGAATGAGGCTCATGGTGGGAACTTCATCTTTATTTACGGGGCGGTCTTGGCCGGCCAGTTCCATAAACAGGGCTAAATCTTTTTCTCTGGTTTGAAAAAACATAAACTCCCGCACGGGCTCCAGGGCGCGGGTCAAGGCCACTGATTGGGTTATTTGGTTGGCCATGAATGGTTTAAAGGCGTTGGCTTCAATATCTTTCCAGACCGGGGTCATGATATAAAAGGTCAGAAAAAGAGCTAAACTGATGAGCACCTGGTTTGGCGGCGTTTGCGGCGTGCCGAGGCCCTGGCGTAAAAAAGAAAAGATGACTAAAATGCGGACAAAAGAGGTCATCAAAACTAAAATAGAAGGCGCCAAAGTCAACACCGTCATGATGAAGAGAATGTTTAGCGTGGTGGAAATGCGTTCGGGATCGTCGGTGCCATCCATAGTGATATTGATGGTGGGAATGGGAACGCTTTGGGCCCACGCCGGGCCGACCATAACTAAAATTGCCAGGCAAATAACGACCAGGCTCGCTATTTTTGTCTTCATTTTTTGGGCCTTGGGGGAGCTTTGGCTAAAGTTTCAAGCTCATCATAGGTTGGTAAATTAAAAGAAGGTTCGTTATCGTTGATTTTGGGGTAGTCTTTGGAGAGAGCAAAGATGTTTTCCAAATCATCTTCCTTGAGGTCATCTATAGCCCAGTGGGCCACAGGGGAGATGCGGTCTCCGGCCACTCCAATGACAATGAGACGATTGTCAATTTCAACGGCAGCCAGATATTTGCGTTGATCTAGCGGTAAAACACCTTTCAGCTCAAAAACCGATTGCCGTCCGCGCCCGACCCGGAAGCGGCTGAAGCGGCCAATGAGCTTTAAAACGAGGAGCAAAAGGAGCAGAACTAAGATGAAAGCTCCCAAGGCCCAGACAAAATCAAAGCTTAAAAACTGGCTGGCTCCACCCATGGTCAAGTTTGTTTTTTGGGAGCTTGGGGTTTGGGAAGCTGCCGAGGCTGCTTGGGCGCTTGGGTCTTGGCTTGTTGCAAGAGCCTGGTTTGATTCTACGGGAGCCCCTTGTTGGGCATAGGTTTCACCGGCAGGGGCAACATCTGTCTGCCCCTGAAGCGCTGCTGGCACTAAAAGGCCAAATCCCCAAAAGAGTATGAAGGCAAGGTGTTTCATAAATTCTCTCAAACAAGATTGAGGCTCTGAGAGTTTTCCTTAAGGAAACGTTGATTCATTGACGTTTATTTAAGGAAACGTATTTTTATATTTTCTTAGGTCAGGCTTTTAACTCGCTCCATGGGGCTGACAATGTCGGTGACGCGCACGCCAAACTTTTCATTGACCACCACAACTTCGCCACGAGCAACCAATTTGCCGTTGACAAATATTTCCAAAGGTTCCCCGGCCAGCTTGGAAAGCTCAATAACCGAGCCTTGACCCAATTGCAAAAGGTCATTAATGACCATGCGAGCCCGGCCCAATTCCACTGAAATTTCCAAGGGAATATCTAAAATAAAATCTAAAGGGCGGCTGGCACCGTCGGTGGTGGGCGGCGGTGGCGGCGGGCCGAAAGAGCCGTCAAGGCTGTCGTCAATATCGCCCGGAGCGGCCATGGCCGGGCCGGGGTCGCCCCAATCTTGCTCCAGGCCGTCGTCATCGCTCATGAGTTTATCTAAATCACTTTGGGAAATGGGAGGCGCATCAGCCATTTGGGTTCTCCTCTTATTTTATCGGTGCGTTCGGTTTATAGTGTCGTTGCGAGCGACTTTTTGGTTCTCTAATCGTCAGACTCGTCACCATCTAGTAAAAAGAAAAACCCAAGCACCCTGTTTGTGTTTTTTTGTAAAAAATATAATATGTTTAAGGAAATGCTGATTTATTAGCGTTTCTTTAAGCCGGTATTATTCTTCCCAGATTTTGGGCGAAATGTCATTAACCACCCGCACAGCCTTTTGGCCGCGGGAAGTGCCGGCAAAAACTTTGAATTTCGGCACGCCCTCCACCTGGAGTTCCAAGGGCTCGCGCACATCGTGCTTGAGCATGATAACGTCTCCAATGGCTAGGTTCATCAAGTCTTCCCCCAAAATCATGGTTCGGCCCAATTCGATTCTCATGGCCACTTCGGCCTCGCGCACCCGTTCGATAAAGCGGTTTATCCAGGCGGTATCAACTTCCAATTGGTCGCTTTGGAACCCGGCGTAGAGCTTGGAGCGAATGGGCTCGATGGTGGAATAAGGTAGGCAGACAATTAAAGTGCCCACGGTCTGTTCCAGCTCCACTTCGAACTTGATAACAATAACCACCTCAGTGGGCGCCACCACCGAGGCAAATTGCGGGTTTGTCTCACCCCGAACATAGCTCAAAGTCAGAGGATGCACCGGGTTCCAGGCCTTTTCCAAATCATCTAAGGCCATTTTGATGATTTTGGTGATGAGGCGAGATTCTATTGGCGTAAAATCGCGCCCCTCTACTTTAATGTAGCCGCGCCCGCTACCGCCAAAGAAACTATCCACCAAGTTAAAGACGAGCTTAGTTTCAATGACCATGACCGCATGGCCGCGCAGGGGCTCGGCTTTAAAGATGTGGAGGCTCGTGGGAACGGGGAGAGCTCGCATGAACTCACCAAATTTGATCATATCAATAGAAAAAGCCGAAATATCAATGACTTTTCGCAAGGCTGTGCTCATGGTTTGGCGGAAAAAACGAGCAAAACGGTCATTTATGATTTCCAAGGTGGGCATCCGGCCCCGAATGATGCGGTCTTGGTTGGTGAGGTCATAGCTGGTAATGCCCTCACCTGTGCCGCTATCATCGGTTTCAGTTTCCACCTCGCCGCCGCCCATACCTTTGAGAAGGGCGTCCACCTCATCTTGAGATAAAATTTTGGCCATAGGCACCTCAAAGCCGTTTGCTTGAAAGCTGAGATTATTTAAGGAAACGCTGATTTATTAGCGTTTCCTTAAGCGACCCCGGCTATCTTGCGTTTACGTGCTTGGTTTTTCAGCAGAATAAATTGCCTTGCTGTTGTGGCCGGGCAATTTAAGGCTGCTTCGGATTTTGGTATGCGCTGGTTAAGCAGCGTTCCCGTTGTTATTGCACAACAAATTCCGAAAAATAAATATTTTTCACCTTGCCCTCAGTCAGTTGCGTGTTGAGGCGGTTGAGAATTTGGTTGCGCAAGCGAAGCTTACCATCTAGGGTGGCAATGTCTTCATAGGCTAAGCTTGAGAGCAGAAGCAAAATAATATCACGGAATTGAGGCATTTTTTGATTTATTTCGTCTGCCAGGTCGGCGTCTTCAGCTTCCACGCTCATGGTGAGCTTTAAAAAGCGTTTGCCGCCACTGCCGCCCAAGTTGACGATGAAGGATTTAAACTCGATATTCTGCGGCCCGGTATCCTCTTCGACAGCGGCCCCTTCTTCGCCTTCAGCCGCCGCCTCGCCCTCTTCATCTTCGGGGAGCTCAGTGGGAGCTGTGATGGGTTCTTCGGTATCCTCGCCAGGCTCAGGAGCCGTCTCAACAGGAAGAGTTGCCGGGGCGTCTCCGCCGCCGCCTAAAAAGGTCATGCCAACGAAGACACCACCGCCGCCCACAATGAGCAGGCCCAAAACACCAATGATAATGAGCTTTAACTTCCCGCCTTTTTTAGGTGGGGCCTCGTCGCCTTCTGCTGCGGTAGTGGGTTCAGCTTCAGCCGGAGCAGGTTCTTGTTTCTTTTTATTGGCCATTTTTTCCTCCGTTATTCATATTTCTTCGCCTTTTTAGCGGCAATTATTTATTGAAAATTTAAAGAGACGTTGATTTATTAGCGTTTCCTTAACGTCCCAACACTTTCAGCGGATCAGGCTTGTAAATAACAATTTCCAAGCGGCTGTTTTCCCAGGCCATTTCCGGATCAAGGGTGCGGGGCTGAGAGCCCCCGAAGCTGGCAAGGCGGAATTTCTTCTCATTTAAACCTTGCTTTAGAAAATAATCTAAAATCGCCTCTGATCGGGCCATACCCAAGTCGTAAGCCACTTTAGTCTCGCCGCCTTCCAAAGGGGAAAGTGGGTTGGTGTGGCTCTCTATGCTAAAGAGCTGGTTGGGGAGATCCTTTAAAAGAGCAACCATTTTTTCTAAAAGCGGCAAGTTCTCCTCTTGCAAAACAGTGTTACCTTCCGGAAAAAGAAGGGCTAAATCCCAGCGTAGAACAAAGCCGCGGTCATCGTGGTAAATCTCAATGCCATCATCGGCCGCCTCGGTTTCAGAGGCTATTTCTGTCAAGCTCCCCTCATCATTGCCGGTGCTTTGCTCGGCTACGTTTTCAGGAGGATCAAGCTGGAAAATGGCATTTTTAATCACGTCTTGATCTAAGGCCATATCTGGCGGCAATTCGTTTAAGTTTTCAATCAATTCAACCACCGGGGCCAGCATGGCTCGGTCGGAATATGACATGGTCCCATCGGCTGTTTGTTCGAACTCGGCAGTATCTTCCAGGACTCCTTGGCTCAATAGAAAAGTTGTGCGCGGATCCATCGTGGCAAAACTGATGATGAGCACCAAAAAAGTCAGGAGCAAAGTCACCATATCAGCAAAAGTGGCCAGCCATGCTGTTTTCACAGGGCTATCGGGGCGAGAGCGTCCCCGCTGGCGTAAGTTTTGTGATATGTTGGCTTCAGGGTTAGAGTTTACCATAAAGTTCTTTCTGAATTAAGGGGGGTGGGCTTAATTTCCCCCATCTTTTTGCAACATCCTTTAATTCCCAGTGGCATCCGGCAGTCGGCCTTGGTCATCTTGCAGAAGGAAATCAAAGCCTTGGAACTGATAAGTCGTGGCTTGTTCGGCCAATTCTCGCCTGTCTTCAGCGCTTAAACGTGAAAAATCCAACACTAAATCCACCCGATTATTACGTGCTCGCCCTTGGGGAGTCATGGTGGGGTAAAGGGGTTTGGTGCCGGCATAGGCCACCGCAGTTAAACGTTCGGGATCCAATCCCCCGGGGCCAATTAAAAAATCCAACACCGCTGTTGCTCGTTTGCCGGAAATTGCCCAGTTGCTCCCTGCTCCTTCTGTTTGAGGTGGGAGTTGGTCTGTGTGTCCTTCAATGGTGATGGGAAAAGAATTCTGCCCCACCATTTGGGCAAAGGCCCCTAAAACGGCTTGTGTTTCAGCTGTAAGCTCGGTGGAATCCACTTCAAAGAGCATACCGGTTGCCAGGGAAATGATTTGTTTATCTGCTGATTTATGAAGGCTGGCCTCTTGGTCTAAAAGCGCAGGAGCCAGTAAAGATCTCAGGTAGGCCATTTCGGCGTCAGGTAGGACAATCTTTCCCTCTTCGCCCAGCCATAAACCCTCCACAGGGAGCCCAGAATCGGGGCCAATGGCCACTCTTCCGCCGCTCATCACGCCGAAACTGGAGTGAAGTGAATCTCGGGCCGCTGAGTATTTGGTGTCGTCAAAATGAGATTGGGCCACCAAAAGGGAAAAGAAGCTGACTAAAATGAGCATCAAAGTGGTAAAAAGAAGCAAATGCCCCTCAATTGCCGAAGCCGCCAGAGGCGGTGCGGCAGTGGAATTATGGGGCCTTGGGGGCGTTGCTTTTAACAAAGAGCTCAGCATCGGCATTACCTGAAAATTGAAATGCGGGCGGCCGGCGGTAAAAAGGAGTGCAGCTTTTGCTCTATTATGCGGGGGTTATCGCCGCGACAAAGGGAGAGAACTCCTTGAACAATCAGTTCTTTAGTCAGGGTTTCGGTTTGGCTGCGAGCTCTTAACTTTCCGGCAATGGGCACGAAAATCATGTTTGATAAAATGGCTCCGTAAAAAGTTGTGACCAAAGCCAAGCTCATGGCGGGCCCGATGGAGGCCGGATCGTCCAGTTGGCGGAGCATGGCTATGAGCCCCAAGAGAGTGCCGATCATGCCAAAGGCCGGGGCAAAATTGCCCATGGTTTGGAAGATGTCGGCCCCCAGGCGGTGCCGTGATTCCTGAAACATGATTTCTGTTTCTAAAATTTCAATGATTGCCTGAGGTTCAAGGCCGTCGACAGTCAGTTGCAGGCCCTGCTTCATGAAGGGATCACTCATGTTTTTAATATCTGTTTCCAAAGCCAAGAGCCCCTCTTTGCGGGCTTTGGCCGCCAAAATGGTGAAGCCGGTGATGAGCTCGCCAATGGTGGTGGGCTGAGTTATAAAGGCGTTTTTCAAAACTTTCAAGGTGTTTAGGCAGTCCCGTAAGGGATAGCTTATCATGGTGGCACAAGCTGTGCCGCCAAAGACGATTAAAACGGAGTTGATGTCTAAAAAAGCGTCTAGCCCCACACTCATAGTCATGGAGATGACCAAAAGCCCGATACACGATAAAATGCCAACAATAGTTGCTATGTCCATTACTATACACCGTTTCAGTCAAAGATTCAGTTTGCTGCCCAAACGCAAACAAGGGAGGGCGTTTTCATGGAGTTGAGCCCTCATATTTTAGCCTAGCAAAAACAGTGCCTTTATTGGCGCAGTTTTTGCCTTTAAGCTTGAATACATACGCAAGCTATATAATTATATCACAAAATAAAAAAATAGTGTCATTAAACTTCAGGGGCGGCACGTCAATCTAATTTACAGTTTTGAAGGCTCCTGCGGAGCAACTTTTCATCTCTTGCCTGCAAATTTAAGCCGCGGGCTCGCTAACGCTCTAGCAGTAGTGCTTATGGCTTCAATTTTCCTTCCCCATTTGTAAGGGACTTTTTATATTTATCGGGTAGTTGGTGCTTAAAGCATTAATGAATTGTGTAAAATGGCTTATTTTGGGTGTGATTTGGGTGGACTTGTGGTATACTGAAATCGGTTTTAGTTGATAATTTTTTGTGGAATTTTCTTTAAGGAAACGCTGATTTAGTCTTAAGTAGAATAAATCAGCAAGGCTCGACGCCTTTCATGAGCTCTTTTGGGGACGGAAGAGCACGGCTCCCCTTTCATTAGGGGCTGCGGCAAAGTTGGTAATGTTGTCAAATTCGCAAAGAAACGCTAATAAATTCAGTGTTTCCTTAATATGGCGAGGTCGCTTTTGAGTAGAAGTAAAAAAAGTCTAGGTGCTTTGCAAAACCAATTGCCTCTTTTGGTGGTGCGAGATGTTGTTATATTTACCGACATGATTCTGCCTCTTTTCATTGGGCGGGATGTCTCTTTAGCCGCAGTGGCCGCCGCTCAAGAAAACGATAAGCGTATTTTGATCGTAGCCCAGCGCGACCAAGAAAGAGAAGAGCCCGGCCCGGAGGATATTTATCAAGTTGGCACGGTGGCTGTGATTATGCGCCAGCTCAAAATGCCCGATGGGCGCCTTAAAATTTTAGTGCAAGGCCAAGGTAAAGCGCGCTGGACAAAACTAACCTCGTCTGAGCCTTACTTCATGGTCGAGACCGAGGCTGTTAAAGATTCTCGTCTCCCAAAAGCTTCGGTGGAGTCAGAGGCTTTGATGCGCAATGTGCGTGAGCAAAGCCAGAAACTTTTCTCATTTAAAAATGTTTTGTCTGATGAGGTTGTTTCAATTTTAGAAAGCATTGACGACCCCGGGCGTTTGGCTGATTTGGTCACGTCTAATATGCGGGTCAAAATAAGCTTTGCTCAGAAAATCTTGGAAACAACCAAGCCTTTGGAGCGCTTGCGCTTGGTCAGTGACTTTTTAAGCCAAGAGCTCCAAGTTGTGGCCATGCAGGCAAAATTGGATTCCGAAGCTCGTGAGGAGATGGATAAATCTCAGCGGGAATATTACTTGCGGGAACAATTGCGGGCCATTAAGCGCGAATTGGGTGAAGAGAGTGCCCGAGACGATGAAATTGGCGAATACCGCGAAAAAATAAAGAAAGCACGCCTCCCTAAAGAAGCTTCCACCGAGGCTTTGCGTCAGCTTTCGCGCCTGGAATGGACTCACCCCGACGCCGCTGAATCAAGCCTCATTCGAACTTATCTCGATTGGATTTTAGATCTTCCCTGGTCTAATTCAACCCGTGACCACTTGGATTTAGTGGCGGCTAAAAAAGTTTTAGACGCCGATCACTATAGTTTGGATAAAATCAAAGACCGCATTTTAGAATACTTGGCCGTGCGTAAGCTTCATAAAAAGCAAAAAGGGCCCATCATCTGTTTTGTGGGCCCGCCGGGTGTGGGTAAGACTTCCCTTGGCCAATCGATTGCTCGGGCCATGGGGCGTAAGTTTGTGCGTTTTTCTTTGGGTGGAATGCGTGATGAGGCAGAAATCCGCGGTCATCGGCGCACTTATATCGGGGCTCTGCCGGGGCGCATTCTTCAAGGGCTCAAGACGGCAAACTCCAACAACCCCGTTTTTATGCTGGACGAAGTAGATAAAATCGGGGCTGATTTCCGCGGCGACCCGGCCTCTGCTCTGTTGGAAGTTTTAGACCCCGAGCAAAACAATGCCTTTTCTGATCACTATTTGAATTTGCCCTTTGACCTCTCTAAAGTCATGTTTATCACCACGGCCAACTTGCTCGACCCCATTCCTCAGGCTTTGGAAGATCGCATGGAAATCATTCAGCTTTCAGGCTATACGGCTGAAGAAAAAATAGAGATTGCCAAACGCCATCTGATCCCTAAGTTGATTGTCGACCACGGCTTGAAAAAAGAGAGCCTCACCTTTACCGATCGGGCCTTGGAAGCCGTTATAACTTCCTATACCCAAGAGGCGGGTTTACGCAATCTCGATAAAAAACTGGCCACCATTTGCCGTAAAGTGGCTCGTAAAGTGGCCGAAGGAAATGACAGAGCTTTCCGCATAACACCCTCTTCTTTGGCTAAATACTTGGGGCCGCCGGAGATTTTGCCCGAGCCGGAACGGGCCGACGGCCAAGTTGGGGTGGCCACGGGCCTTGCTTGGACAGAGTTTGGTGGCGAGCTTATGTATATTGAAGTGCGCACCATGCCCGGCAAAGGAAACCTCACTTTGACCGGTCAGCTGGGTGAAGTTATGAAGGAAAGTGCCCAAGCGGCTTTGGCTTACGCCCGGGCGCGCGCCTCTGATTTGGGCTTGGCCGCTGATTTTTATGAAGATTTAGATATTCACGTTCACGTGCCGGCCGGGGCCGTGCCTAAAGAAGGCCCGTCGGCAGGGGTTTCTCTCATGGCCTCCCTCATTTCGGCGCTCACCGGGCAACCTGTCCCCAAAGATGTGGCCATGACCGGGGAAATTACCTTAAGGGGCCAGGTTATGCCCATTGGCGGTTTGAAGGAAAAAGCTTTGGCTGCGCTTCGGGCCGGCATAAAGAAAATAATTATCCCGCGGCAAAATGTGAAAGATTTAGTAGACATTCCGCCGCAAATTCGCCAAAAAATGGAATTCATTGAAGTGGACGACGTCGACCAATTTTTGGAACTAATCTTTGGGGCCCGGAAAGTTTTAAAAAAAACCGTTCGGCGCAGCCGCCCGGCTCCTTCACGCACGAAGAGGCCACCTGCTCGGCGGTCGGCTAATTAGTTGATGTCGAAAACTCCCTTTCGGGTATTTTCAGCAAGGCACGCCGGCTTTCACACCCCTTTTGCGTTCGCAAAAGACGCCGGAAGTGAATTCCGGCTGGTGCTTCGC
>CAYJAF010000062.1:0-14722 GCA_964368195.1 uncultured Thermodesulfobacteriota bacterium | reverse complement strand
CCAATGAGGGCCACTGCCGAAACATAAGTGGCCACGTAAGCAAAAGCCTGAGCCACAAAGCCCACTTTACCGGCATTTGTCACATCATAGCCGCGCCCTTTGCGGGCCAGCCAAACGAACACAACAGCATAAAGCAACCAAATAGCAACATCTAAAATCATAAGGTTCCCCTTAATGGTTAAAATAAAAACGGCCGCTTTCTTTCACGAAAGCGGCCGTTTGCAAAGTCTTTAGCTAATACAATCAGAATCCCTTCCGTGCCTGTCTCGGTGGGCTTTTAAAAAAGCTAAAAAATTTAAAAAAGTTGTTATGGAAATTTTGCATTTCGTCCTCTTAATATTACTCCGGATAGTATGGCTCACCAGCAAGCATTTGTCAAGGATTAATTTCAAGGGTCACAGGGCAAGAGTGTCTTAATTTGCTAATTACCTCGGGCTCCTACGAAAAACTTTTCGCAAATAAGTCGGCATTTTATCCCCCACAACTCGCTAACGCTCAAACAGTGGAAGATAAAATTTTACCGACTAATTTGCTGCAAAGTTTTCCTCCGTCGCCCTTCTAACTTTCCAACAGCAGTTTAATTCATATGCTATATCAGCTATTTGGCAAGCTACTGCAAAACAAATAAGACGATCTTGCCCTGTCAAGCAACCCTATTTCAACCCAACAGCCACAATCACCAAAACTCCGTTAATCAAGGCGAGCTTGCGGACTAAGTGCCCATGGGCATCTAAGGGGAGCCAATCGCCATCACCTAAGGCTTTGATTTTTTTATAAGCTTGGATGTGAAGCGGACAGCTCAGCAGCCCCAGCAAAATAACCCAGTGAACCAAACCGCAAAGCCACAAGTTCACCATCAAAAGCCACACCAAAGGCCACCATAACAAATAAAGGAGCCGCGCCCTCTCCTTCCCCAGATAGTTGGCCACCGTGCGTTTCCCGGCAAGCAGATCGGTTTCGATTTCCGGCAAATTCTGAAAATAGAGAATCCCGGCCGTCATAAACGACCCGGGCAAAGCCAAGGCCACAACCGATGGCGTAAACGATTGGGCCAACGCCAAATAGGCGCCCGAAACCATAATGAGCCCCATATTGAGAAAGACAAAGAGCTCCCCGAGGGCTCGGTGACCATATTTAATGGGTGGAGCCACATAAAAAAAACTGGAGAGCCCGGCGAAAATAATCAGAGCCCATAAAATGTTTTGCCCCGACTTTTGGACAATGACAACAGCCAACAGCAACGCCAAAGCGTAAAGCAATCCGGTCACCGAAGCCAAGGTCACAAGGCTTATTTTCCCCTCTTGAATAACACGCGACCCCCCGATATTAGGCCCGGCGTCAATTCCTTGCCAGTGGTCAAAGAGATCATTTGCCAGGTTGGTGGCAAAGTGGACGAAAAAGGAAGCTAACAAAATAAGCCCAAAGAGGCTCCATTCTAAACGCCCCGTATTTTTCACCGTGACCACAAAAGCAAGGCTTAAGGGAATTAAAGTTGCCACATAAAAGGCGGGGCGAGAGGCCTGCCACCAAGCTTTGAATGTGCTTTTTATTCCTGACATATTACGTCCTTTGTCTCTCCAGAATATTGCCAAGGCAGAGCCCGCAAGGCCTCCCCACAAATCAACACGGAAATCAGCCCCAATGCCCCACCTGCCGCAAGGCCTCCCCGGCAATCAGCCCCACGCAAGTGGCCAAATTGATGCTCCGCACTTCCGGGCGTAAAGGCACTCGCAGAAGCTCATTCATATCATCCAAAACTTCCGGCGGAAGGCCCCTTGTCTCCGGCCCAAAAACCAAGCCAACATCTGAGGGGAAATCCACCTCACAATAGAGCCGACCCTGCCGCGCTGATGTCCCCATGAGAGGCCCACCGCTCCAAGCCTTTTTAAAGCTGGGCCAGTCAGGCCAAACTTTTAAATCCACATGAGGCCAATAGTCCAGACCGGCCCTCTTTAACTGCTTGTCATCAATCTGAAAACCAAGAGGCTCAATTAAGTTTAAAGAAAGCCCCAAACCGGCGCAAAAACGAGCAACATTACCGGTGTTGGGAGGAATTTCCGGCTCAAAAAGAATTATTTCCATAAAAACCTCACAAATCATTAAAACTACAATATCACACAGCCAACATAGCTACCACCAAAAAATATGCGCTCCGACAGACGCTTCCCCCAAGGGCCAACCCACCACATCTTAAACAAGCCGCTCCACTCCCCAAATAAAACCTTTAAAGGCTAGAGCAAGGAGGCTGCCGAAGGTCAGCGATTATTGACCAAATAAGAATCTGCCCTTAAAAGAGGCTTTAGCCTCCACGGACAGATTTCTTTTGGTAAATAATCGCTGACCGGAGGCCGAAGAAGGGCCAAGAGAAAAAGTTGGCCCCCAAGTTGCATAATATGCTGTCAACTTACTTTTAGCGACACTTTTTTGACAGCGTCGCATTCGGAGGTGACGAAAATGAGCACTAGTTTATTTGCCGAAAAATTCCACGTTATGGGCGGCTCTTTGGGTTTGCGTTTGGCACGCCATGATTTAACCGCCACTAATTTAGCTAACATTGACGTTCCCGGCTATCAAGTTCGCCACCTAAATTTCGAAAAGGTCTTAGTTGATCAACTGGCCATGACGCCCAATCAACTCGACCCCATTAGCACCGATGTGAAACACATCAACACCCGAGATGTCAACCGCGCTTTCCGTCAGGCTCAACACACCGTCAAAGTTGCTCCTTACGGCAAAGACGAATATGGAGACGACATTTTGGAAATTGACAAAGAAATGACTCTGCTTACCAAAAATCAACTAATTTATAATACCACCGTGCAAATGTTGGCCCAATCTTTTGACGGCCTGAAAAAGGCTATGGAAGGTTAAGGGAGGATACTCATGGATTTTTTAAACGCAATGGATATTAGCCAATCGGGCTTGACCAGTCAACGTCAACGCATGAACCTTGTGGCCATGAACTTAAGCCACATGAACACAACCCGCACCCCTGACGGCGGCCCCTACCGTCGTAAGGTGCCCATTTTCGAAACCGCCCCTTATTTCAGTGGTGCCCGCGGGACTCGCCCCTATCTTGACAGTAAATTACAAGACTGCCAAATCAAAGAGGTGATGGAAGATCGGCGCGATTTCAAGCTGGTTTTTGACCCGGCCCACCCCGATGCTGATGAGTTTGGCTATGTGTTAATGCCCAACGTCAACGTAGTGCAGGAAATGGTGGATTTGATCACCTCTCAGCGCAGCTATGAAGCCAACATCACGGCAGCCACAGCTGCCCAAGCCATGGCAACTAAATCCTTAGATTTATTATCACGTTAAGGAAGCACTGACTAGTTAAATATTGTAGTTTCGGCTTTTTGAATAACGAAACAGCTTAGATAGTGAGGGAGAGGCAAAATGAAAATCAATCCGGGCACAAACAGCACGCCGCTTTTAAATATGTCGCCAACCAGCAAGCTGATTAATGCTCCCGGCTTTGCCGACCATTTAAAAGCATCTGTAATGACCACCAACACCTTACAGCATCAAGCCTCTACAGCCCAACAAGAATTGGCCGTGGGACGCAACGGTAATATTCACGAAACTCTCATTGCCATGAATAAGGCCTCAGTGTCCTTCACCATGGTGCAACAGGTGCGCAACAAAGTTGTGCAAGCCTATCAAGAAGTCATGAGAATGACCGTTTAAGCTTAAGGCTTAAGCTCTCTGCAATTTACCAATGCGAAAACCCCTTAAGGCTTTATGCTTTAAGGGGTTTTTCACATTGGTCGGTCTTTAAAGACAAATTGGCCTGCAACCCGTGGGAGGCCAACTCGGCCAAAAGTTTATCTTCGGGCGTTTGGCGGCAGCGTTCCGGCTTCTGAAAAATAAGTCACTTCAACGATGCCATTATAGTTGGTCGTCGATTTGAAGCGCAAGTGCATTTCAAGCTCAGTCTCCCAACATAAATTTACTATCCACTGAAATGTTTACGTTTTGATTATACAGGTTGCTTTGATTGTGGTAAATTAAAAATTACAGCTGAATTTCAAGGTTTTCAGTGTTTTGGCAAGTAACATATTGGGGAATGAAGTAAATATGGATTTTAAAGATAATGGCTTGACCGCTTGGGAAGCAAATGCAAAATTTTGGGATGAACAAATGGGTGATGAATCAAATTATTTTCATTGCGACATAGTAAGGCCAAAGGTCGAAGAACTGCTTGATATAAATGGAAATGATTTTGTCCTTGATATTGCGTGTGGAAATGGGAATTTTTCGCAAAGAATGGCCCTAAAAGGCTCGCGTGTCGTTGCTTTTGACTATAGCCCGCAGATGATAGAGCTGGCAGTTAAACGTAGAAGTGATGTTCTGTCTAAAGTGGCTTTTCATGTTTGCAACGCCACAAATTATGCGGAATTAATGGCGCTCAGACAAGACACCCCATTTACTAAAGCAGTTGCCAATATGGCGATAATGGATATATCTGAAATAACTCCACTATTTAACGCTGTTTATGATCTACTTGGAATTAATGGCATTTTTGTTTTTGCGACACATCACCCTTGTTTTACTTATGAAAATGGCGATTATTTTTCAAGTTGCATTAATAAAGGGGTCGCGATAGAAGGTCAGCCCATGCTCCAAAATTATTATCACCGTTCACTTAGTGATATTTTGAATTTGGCATTTGGTTGTGGGTTTGTTCTTGATGGTTTTTACGAGGTGCCTTTTAAAGGCGAAACTGTACCGATTATCATGACGGTAAGATTACGAAAGACTTGAATAAAATTTTAAGCAATAACTGATCTTTCCAATTTCGCCGAGTCAATCCACACCAAACGGTCGGTTTCTATCAATTGAAATCCATAACATACCTTGTTTCAAAATCAAAAAACACAGCATCTGTCAATTTAATTTGTAGGACAATAGTGTTCATGTCATTATAATCGCTATGCCCATTATCCCACCATTTAGCAAACGCAACCTTTAATTTCTTAGCGAGTTCGAGGTTTTCATCGCTATAAATATGCCCCAAATTCCTTACTATTCCATGAGCGGAAAAATAATCGCTAGAGCAGACACCAACTATCGGATTTTGCTTAATTTGTTTCATCTTTTCAGACTTAGCGTCTACAATAGTCGCCGCTGAAAAAAGCAGTAACAGCTAGCAATAATTGATGAAACAGCAAAAAATCAAGGGGAAAATATGCAAGGGAATTACGCCCTTTTTAGCAAAACCCGGTATATTTTTCTCGTGAAAATGCTGGTAGCGGCGGCTAAGGCGACTGCCGCTTGGCAGGCGCCCCGCAGGCGAAGCACCAGCCGGAATTCACTTCCGGCGGCCTTTTGCGAACGCAAAAGGGGTGCAAAAGCCAGCGTGCCTCGCTGAAAAACGCCCAAATGGGAGTTTTTCAGCACCGACTACAATAGTGTAAAAGCTACCATTTTCAAAATAAGCATCTACTATACGCACAGTCGGTCTATTTCCATCAATTGTCGCAAGGGAAAGAAGTGTATCTTTACCGAAACGTTCATTCAACATTTCAATATCTTTTTGCAAGTTTTCTTTATTCACCAAATTGTGCCCTTAACTATATAAATTATCACATATTTATTGAGATTCAGCAAGTGCCGCTTATCATGCCCCACAATACCAAAGTCAACGGTAGGCGTAAAGCAAAAAAAATCCCCTCAAACCGTTGCGATTCAAGGGGATAAAGTATTTTATAGGACGATAAAGAATTTGCTAATGGCGGAGAGGGTGGGATTCGAACCCACGTGCCGGCTCATCACCGACAAGACGATTTCGAGTCGTCCCCGTTACGGCCTCTTCGGTACCTCTCCATTTTTCCAAAATTAATTCTCTCTATTCTTAACACGATTTACCCTCTCCGTCAAGTCAAAGCTCTAAATAGTCACGGAAATCAGTCTTCTAAGATCTTGTGGAAAAATTATTTTTTCTCACGGCCGGAAATCAAAACGAGCTCCGGGCTTTTAATAAGCACTTTCGTTTTAGGCGGAACGCTTTCCGTTAACCAAACATTACCGCCAATAACAGATTCCCGCCCAATTACAGTCTCGCCGCCCAAAATCGTAGCCCCAGAGTAAACGATAACCTCATCTTCCAAGGTGGGGTGACGTTTTTTCCCTTGCAGGCGAGCCCCGGCGTCTTTCGGTAATGAAAGAGCTCCTAAAGTTACGCCCTGATAAATACGGACATTCTTCCCTATAACAGTGGTCTCGCCAATAACCACACCGGTGCCGTGGTCAATGAAAAAGCTGGGCCCGATGACAGCACCGGGGTGAATGTCGATACCTGTTTTGCCGTGAGCATATTCGGTCATAATGCGCGGCAAAAAGGGCACGTTGCGCTTATAGAGCTCGTGGGCCAAACGTTGCACCGTAATGGCCAAAAGCCCCGGATAACAGAAAATTATTTGGTCAAAGTGGTCACCGGCAGCAGGGTCTCCTTCACGGGCAGCAGCCACGTCTGTTGCCAGAATTTCTCGCATAGCCGGCAAATTTTCAATTATTTCCAACGCGATGCTGCGCCCCTTCTCTTGGCAGTCTATGCATTCGTAATCGTAACGGCGACAATCATGGCGAATGGCGGCGGCAATTTCTCGGCTCAATTGTTCATAAAAAACGTAAAGAACCTGCCCGGTATGGTAGTCGATATTGGCTTCAGTTACCGGTTGTTGAGCGAAAAACCCCGGAAACAAAAGCTGGCGAACAAGCACAATAAGGTCTATTGCCCCTTGCGCCGACGGCGGCGGAGCTTGACTCACGTGTTCAAAGGGAGCTAATTTCGTTCGAAGCTCTAAGAGCTCACCAACTATTTTGGTCAACTCAGGTTTCGAATGGGCGATTTGTTCAAAAGGTTCGTTTTGCTGACAAAAAGTAGGCATATAATAAACTCCGCACCAAAGGGGTTAATAGCTGTAAATATAATGGAAACGCTAATTCATTAGCATTTCTTTACAAAGTAGGCAAAATTACCGTCCGCAAATTGCTCACTTTGCCGCAAAGCTTAATGAGAGGAAAAAACCATGTTTTTCCGTCCCGCAGAGGGCTCACGAAAGGCGGCGTGCCTTGCTGATTATTCGGTTGCAAAATAAATCAGCATTTCCTTATAAAACCTTTGGCCCAATTCACCGAGCAAAGATTCGGAAAGGAAAATAAACTTTTTTACTTCGGGCAAAAATCAATAGCCCAAATCTTCACCAACTAAAACAACTTCAATGCGCCCCACCGGCCTTGAGCGGTCAATCACTGTAAAGTAATTGCAAATGCTTGTTTCCAGTTGGCAATCGTGACAAGATGCGCTTTTTGCACAAGGATTCGGCAAATTCAAACGCTTATTGTTCAAAGGAGAAGCCACCTGCCGAACACGCCACCAAGCCTCTTCGGCATTAGCTGCCAATTTGTTCATACCTATGGCCAAAATGACCTTCTGAGGGCCATAAATCATGGCCGCCACCCGATTGCCAATACCATCTAGATTGTAAAGGCGGCCTTCAAAATCAATGGCGTTAGAACTGGCCAGCATGGCTTCCGCCACAAAGACACGGCGCTTTAAGGCTTCCACCTCCGCCGGAGTCAAGCCTTGAGCTTGAGTGGCGTGGTCGACAAGCTCACGGTTGCCGGCCCGAAGTTCGGCGTAAACTCCGAGCTGATTCATGGTTTGCGAGCCCAAAAGTCCAATGGCCCCTTGGGGGGGCAACAAACTCAGCACTTTTTCTTTAGCCTCGCCACAGGTGGCAGCATAGTAAGCGGTGAACCCGCGTTTGGTCATTTTTTTTATTAAGCTTTGAGCTTTTTGTTCATATTGCCAAGCTTTGATTTCTAAATCGTTCATAAACTACTGACCTCCCAATGTTTTTCGCTGATTTATTCTGCCAGCAGAATAAATCAGCGCATCCTTAAAAGAGCAAAAGACATTAAAAGTGGAAACATTATTTCATGGTGACCAATAAAATAAAAGCCTCGACCGCCCTCTTGAGTGGGACGCCCCACCACATTGACCGACGGGCGATAATGGCGGATGAAATCCATGTTAATAGTGGTAATGTTTTTAACTTCGTGCCCAAGGTTGCGCACGAGGGTCAAGGCCTTTAAAAAAACTTCCGGCATGATGACGGCCGAGCCCAAGTTTATAAAAGCTCCGCCCTCTAAATCGGCCACCTCTCGACAAAAGAGCCGAAAGTCATTCATGGTGGCGGCCCCCAAGGCGGCTCCGTCGGCTTTGGGGTGAATGTTATAGACATCTGTGCCAATGGCGGCATGGATTGTCATGGGGATATTGAGGCGAGCGGCCGCCGCCAAAACGCTATTTTCCAAAAAGGGAGGTTTTGCGGCTAAAAGCTTTTCCCCTAAAGAGCGCCCCAAACCGCCATCCTGCTGAGCCGCATCAATGGCCGCTTCATTGATAAGCTCCCCGGTGGGGCCGGTGACGCCAAATTGGCCCGAACCCAAGCCAGCGGCCACGTCTTCACTCGTTGCCCCAACCAAAGCAGCTTCAGAATCGTGAACCATCACCGAGCCATTAGCCGCCAAGCCATCGATGAAGCCGCGCTCCATCAAATCAATAATCAAAGGCCCCAGCCCCACTTTAATCACGTGCCCGCCCATGGCCAAGATGAGGCGGCGACCTTCTTTTTTAGCTGTGGCCAAGGCTTGGGCAGCTTCATTCAAGTCTTTAGCCGCCAAGATTTTAGGAAGCCTCTCGCCAAACTCAGCCAGTGTCCCTTCCGGGTTTAGGGGTTTGGCAAAATCTTCGGCCTGCACTTTTGCGGTGCGCCCGGCCAGTTCAACGGTCTTAAGGGCTTTGAAATCCAATTCCGGCAATTTCATAGGGCCAATTCCCCCGGGGCATCAAAAAGCAAATGCTCTATCAAGTGACACAAAATGTGGCCATACAACAAGTGCAATTCTTGAATGCGAGGCGTTTCAGAGCTTGGAGCCGGAAGAAAAATATCACACTCCAAAGCTTCCGGCATCTTTGCCCCCCCCATTAAAAGAGTCTGCCCCCCGGCGGCCTTGGCGGCCTTAAGGGCATTGATGACGTTAGGAGAGCGTCCGCTGGTGGAAAGTCCCCACAACATATCCCCCGGTTTAAGGAGAGCATTTACTTGGCGAGCGAAAATATCGGCAAAACTGTAATCATTGGCCACGGCCGTTAAAATGGACGTGTCGGTGGTGAGGGCCACAGCTGGCAAAGCCGGCCGTTCCATTAAGAAGCGCCCCACCAATTCGGCGGAAAAATGTTGAGCTTGGGAGGCACTGCCGCCATTACCACAAATAAAAATAGTGCCACCCCCGGCTAAAACACGGGCTGAGGCGTGAGCTGTCGAGAGCAAAAGCTCCGTCGGCACCTTTTTTACGGCCTCTAAATTATCTGAAATAGCTTTATTTACTAACTCAATGGACATATGTTAAACCTTATAAGTAATAAGTTCACTGAAAACATTTACAATCGAACAGGCAAAGGAACATCAAGCTTAATTCGCTCTAAATTCAAATCAGCCCGCCAAGCCCACACCGATACACCCGCCTTTTGAGCCAAGCGCAAAGCTTTTCCCCATTGGGGATCTAAGTGGTCAGCCGGAGCAAAAACATCGGCATCCCCCCGCTGAACTAATATTAAAACAGCCGCCCTTTGACCTTTTTCCGCCAAAGAAGCCAATTCGGCCATATGCTTAGTTCCGCGAGCCGTAACGGCATCGGGAAAATAGGCCACTTTATCTTCAACCCAAGTACAGTTTTTAATCTCCACCAAGGTCACTTCCCCGAACGCTGAAGTCAGGCGCAAATCCAAGCGGCTTTGCCCGCACACAACTTCCCTTTCCACTTTCACAAGGGGCCCCAACTCCGGAATCAAGCCGCAGCCGGCAGCATGGGCTATCAAACGATTGGGCACCATGGTGTTAACTCCAACTAGAGCTGACGGCATTTCAATCATCTCCAGGCTCAAGGGATATTTCCGCTTGGGGTCGTTGTGGTGTGAAAGCCACACCGTGCGTTCCGGCTCAGAGCAGCCAATCATGCGCCCGGTATTTGCGGTGTGGGCAATTATGTTTTGCCCATCTATTTCCACTTCCACCAAAAACCGTTTAAACCGCCGTATTAAAATTCCCCGCACCAATGGGCCCCAAGCGAGGCCACCATCAAGTTGCTGAAGATAGCCATTATTAGTCATGCTGCTTGCCCCTTGTAATCATAATTGAATTATAACACTTGAATTTTCATTTGTCTAAAACAAAAAGAGTCCTTTCTTTTTTTATAGAACAGTGCTAAAGTTATTGTTTGTAAAAGTATTTAGGGTATTGTTTTCTCAAAGACTCACAAATGCATATAAACCATTAAACAGTCACCGCATGAAACTGCAATAACCGCTTGTAATGCTTATTGAAGCAATAAAAAATCAAGTAAAAAATATGAAGACAACCGGGCGGGAAAATTTGCACGTTAAAAAAGATAAACAAATGACCTCTTCCTCGCAATCGCTGACCGAAACCCTCTTAAAAAGCATCGCTCTACCATTGATTTTTACAGATGGTCAATGCCGCATGGTAACTAAAGTCAACCATGCTTTCACCCGCCTTTATCCAGAGCTAAGCCCCGTAGGGCGCCCAATTTCTGAACTTTTTCAAAACGCCGACGCTTTAGCCTGGCTGCAGCAAACAATTGCCCAAGCCCAAAACAACGGCTCTTGGCAAGATTTAAGCTGGCAAGGAGCCTTGCAGCCGGGGGCAACTTCCGGCCATGTGAAAACTAAACTGTTCCACTATGATGCCACTGAAATTATTATTTCATTAAGAGACCTTGGCGATATTCTGCTCAAATCTGACCCCGGTTTTATTAAGAACATATTAAATAATTTTTCCGGTGTTCTTGGCTTTGTTGACGCTGAAGCAAAGCTCACTGTGGCCAACCATGCCTTAGGTGATTTCGCTCAAAAGCCCCTTACCCAACTTATTGACAAACCGATTAAAGAAATGTGGCCGGAACCCCAAGGTTCTTTACTGCAAAATATAATTGAGAAATCAATGCGCACCGGCAGTAAGCAAGATAAAGAAGTTGAAGTGACAATCAATGGTGAGCAACACCAACTTCATGTTTCAGCCAATCCTATTAACGTAAATGGCGGTGAGCTTGTGGGGGCAGATTTCACCTTGCAAGATATTACCCTTTTCTCGCAATTGGAAACAAGGTTGACTGCCCGCGACAATTTATTACAAACTGTCAGCCAGTGCGCCACTTTGCTTCTAAACCAAACAAGTGATTTTGACGACACCATCAATGAAGTGCTGGCCTTGTTAGCTAACGCCAGCAATTCCGACCGTGTCTACATTTGGAAATTTCACGATTCCCCAGATCCCACAGATGACCGGCTCTATACTACCCAACTCTATGAACACGCCTTCGGAGCCGCCCCCCAGCAGGGAGCTGAACTGGCCGTTAACATGGTAGTAGAAGATAATGTCCCCACTTGGATGGCCAAATTCGAAAAAAATGAATGCGTAAATGGGCTTGTGTGCGACATGGGCCCCGAGGAAAGGGCTCAGCTGGAACCCCAGGATATTGTTTCAATTTTAGTGGCACCCATTTCTTTCAGTGGGTTTCTCTGGGGCTTTATCGGTTTTGATGATTGCCACTCAAAACGCCAATGGACTAAACCGGTGGAAAACATTCTGCGCACAGCCGGCACCTTAGTTGGCACAGCTATTTATAGCCGAAACATCAACAACGACCTTCTCAAAACCCAAAACCAATTGAAAGAAGCCTTAGAAGCTGCTAATAATTTGACTGAAATAGCAGAAGGTGCCAACCGAGCAAAAAGCGAATTCTTGGCTAATATGAGCCATGAAATCCGCACACCAATGAATGCCATTTTAGGCATTAGCCACTTGGTTTTAGAAACTGAGCTCACTGAATATCAAAGCGAGATGATGCATAAAGTCGATTTTGCCGCCCAATCCCTTTTAGGAATTATCAACGATATTCTTGATTTTTCCAAAGTTGAAGCCGGCAAAATGGATATTGAGCATATCAGCTTTTCCGTCCCGGATGTTGTTCAAGGAGCTTTGGATTTAGTCAGTAAAAATATTGCCCAAAATAATTTGAGCATAGACTTGTCAATTGATTCAAAAATTGCCGAAGCTTACATGGGCGATCCTTTGCGTTTGAGCCAAGTTCTGACTAATATCCTCACCAACGCAGTGAAATTCACTTCTGAAGGCGGCCTCACCATTACGGTGCGGGTATTGGAAACCAAAGATAATAAAAGCGTGGTGGAGTTTTCCGTCAAAGACACAGGCATCGGCTTAACTAAAGAAGAGCAAGAGCGACTCTTTAAAGCCTTTACCCAAGCAGATAATTCCATCACCAGGCGCTATGGCGGCACAGGTTTAGGTTTAGTTTTATGCCGTAAACTGGTGGAACTCATGGGCGGTAGCATCGGGGTTGAAAGCCAAAAAGGGCACGGTTCCAGGTTTTATTTCACAATCACCTTGGGCCAATCTACTAGTCAGACAAAAAAGCCGATCGAAAAAAAAGCAAGTGCCACCACTGAAGAATTGCGCTCCCAGCTTCAAGGCTTCAGGCTCCTTATGGCTGAAGATAACGACCTCAACCGCCTTGTTTTGACAGAACTTTTGAAAAAAGTTGGGCTCGAAGCTGATATGGCAGTTAATGGCCGCGAAGCTGTGGAAATGATTCGGCAAAACGAATATGATCTTGTGCTTATGGATTTGCAGATGCCGGAAATGGACGGCTTGACCGCCACTAAAATCATTCGGCAAGATGAAAAATTCCGAAACCTGCCCATTGTGGCCATGACAGCCCATGCCATGGAAGCTGACAAAGAAAAGAGCTTGGCCGTGGGCATGAATGAGCACTTAACCAAACCCATTAAACCACTGGATTTATTTCGATGCTTAAAAGGATGGCAGGAAAAAAAGCTTGCCGCCCAGAAGCCAGAAGGGCTCTCACCAGAGGCATTGATTGCTCTTTTAACAGAACTCTTGCAAGCCGGGCGCTTAGAGCAATCTCAAAAAATGATTAAAGAGGCCCAAGAGAACCTAGCTTGGCCTCCCGATTTACAACCATATTGGAGTGAATTTACCGAGCACTATAGAACTTGCCGCTATGATTCAGCCCTCTCTTTGCTAGAAAAGATATACGCTCGGCTTTCCCACTGAAACCTATTTACACAAACGATTTTTCTCACCTTTGGCTCGTCTTGACTGTTGTGGCCTTTTTTAGCGATAACTTTTTAGAGCCGAAGGTTTCTTATACGAGTTCAGCTCCTATGGATTTAACTAAAGACCCTCTCCCCAGTTTACTTAAGCAAATTGCCATTCCCTCTGGCATGGGGATGCTTTTGCAAACCATTTTACACCTTACTGATAATTTATTTGCCGGTGACATCTCCACTTTGGCCCAAGCGGCTCTGGCCCTTTCCTTCCCTCTATTTTTTATCCTTTTCACCTTCAGTTCCGGCTTGGGCACAGGCACAGCCGCCTTAGTTGGGCGAGCCTTGGGTGCAGGCGACGGAAAAGTAGCATCTCACTTTGCCGGACAAGCCATATTATTAGCCGCCTTAATCGGAATCGCCTTAATGTTTCTCGGGCCCATGCTGGCCCCGGCCGCTTTTATTTCCATGGGGGCAACAGACGAAGAATATCTCAATCTATGTCTTGCCTATATGGACGTAATTTTTTACGGAGCCCCCTTCCACCTCTTAATGACCACGGCCAATTCTCTGCTCACAGCCCAAGGTGATAGCCGTGGAATGCGTAATGCCTTAGTCATCGGAGCTGTGGCAAACGTATTTTTAAACTGGTGGTTTATTTATGGGGGGTTTGGCGTGCCTCCGTTGGGCATTGCCGGTTTGGCTTTGGCCACTGTGGCCATTAACGTGGGCATTTTAATCTACTTATTGCGGCGCATCTCTCGAACTCCGCTCTTCGATGGTAATTTACTTGACGCCTTAAAACCCAACCTAGCCCAGCTCCGTGAAATATTGAGCCAAGTTCTGCCGCCGGCCCTAAACCAAGCCAGCGTGGGCCTGGGAATTTATATCATAAACTGGTTCGTGGGGGGATTTGGCCCCCAAGCCATGGCCGCCTATGGTGTGGCCACTCGCCTTGAGCAACTTTTCCTCTTACCTGCTTTGGGCTTAGCGGTGGCAACCCTGCCTTTGACCGCCCAAAATGACGGGGCCGGCCAATTCACTCGGGCTCTTCAGACCCGCACGCTCGCTCTGAAGTGGGGAGCCTACATCTCTGCCATCGCCTTTGTGGTTTTAATACCCGGCGGCTATTGGCTCATGGCTTTAGTAACCCCCGATGAAGTTGTGCGCCAAGAAGGAGCCCTTTACTTAATCTTTGATGGCACCATATTTTTTGCTTACGTCCTTCTTTACATCAACATTTCATTTCTACAAGGGCTTAAACTCCCGATGTTTGCCCTTTGGATGGGGCTTTACCGGCAAATCGTGGCACCACTTTTTGTCTTTTGGCTTCTGACTGTTGTTTTCGATTCAGATCTTTGGGGGATTTGGCTGGGAATTGCCTTAGTAACAGCCAGCGGAGCTTTCATTTCCGAATTTTTCGTCCGCCGCACCATTGCCGCCCGCTCAACGGACTCCAACATTAAAAACAACTAAACTACAACGTATCCTTAAGTAGACGCTGATTAATTCTTCTAGCAGAACAAATCAGCAAGGCACACA
>CAYJAF010000061.1:0-14855 GCA_964368195.1 uncultured Thermodesulfobacteriota bacterium | reverse complement strand
CGTTCGCCACGGTCACGGTCGCCACCAAAAGAACGCCGCTCGCCACGGTCACGGTCGCCACCAAAGGGACGGCGTTCACCACGGTCACGGTCACCGCCAAAGGGACGGCGTTCACCACGGTCACGGTCACCGCCAAAGGGACGGCGTTCGCCGAAAGAAGATGGGCGACTTGGTCGAGGATTGTCTAAACTTTCCAAAGCCCTTTTGAAAATACTTTCCAAAGCTTGGCAAAATTGGGCTATTTTCTGCAATCTCTGACCAGATAAATCCTGAAAACTCATGGCCGGGTATAAAGCAAAGATAATTTCTTGCACCTTTTTTAACTCTTCTGACGTTGACACTTCCTCAGAAAGTTTGCCCACCGCCAAAACAGCTTCTTCCAAAGCTTGGAATTGATCCATAATCCCTTGGGTTGCATTGAGTAAAAGCTCTTGCGTTTCAGTAACTTGCTGCATGATTTCCGGCAGCTCTCGCAAGGCAACAGCCCTTATTTCTTCAGCAGAAAAAGGCCCCAAGTGTGAACCTTGCGGCCGCCCGAATTCAGGGCGCCGTCCGCGGTGGGAATCGCCTCTACCAAAGGGTTTTCCGCCGCCTCCGCCGCCTCTTCTCTCCGGCCTATCTTTATTGGCCCAAGGTGTTTGTGGAATTACTTTACGATATTTAGAAAAAGCATTTTTGCTCAGAGTTACTTGAGTTGTGCGGTTTTCGTGAGATTCAAAATTTTCAACAGGTCTTTCTGCCTTATCGCGGCGCCTCGTTTCTGCCATGACTTTCCTCCGATTTAGTCTTCTCTGGGGTAACTTTTGTTATATTAACATTTTAAGTTAACTTTTAATAGCTAAAAGAAAGAAAGGTGGAAAAAGAAGAAGATTTTTTGGCAAAATTAGAGCTTAAAATAAGAACAGATTACAGATAACAATTTGAATATATGCTTGTTTTTTTCACAATCATGCTTTGAAAAAAGTGTTAAAATTTTAAAATAACCGGTTAAAGATTAAAGCTAAACCTCTAACCGGTTCTGCGAAAATATTTATAATTCACTTTCCTTCTGCCAAAGCCGCTCGCAGACGGTCTTCATCGGCGTGAGAAAGTGAGGTTTGCAACACATTCCCACCAGTGCCCTTTAATTCCTCTAAAGCCTTGTCAAAGGTTATGTTTCGGAATAAAATAAAAAGAATAGAATGGCCCGGTTGAAGCTCTTGGGCTAACTGCTTCATGAATTTATCATTGACACCAACGTCGCTCAATGCGCCGGAGACAGCCCCGGCTCCAGCTCCAATGGCCACGCCCAAAAGGGGGTTTAAGAAAAGCGCCCCAATGAGAAGGCCAAAAAAACCACCACTTGTTGCGCCCATGGCTGTTAAATTGTAAATTTGGCGTAAACTTACCTTGCCCTTTTCATTTTTAACGGCAATGGCGGCATCCTCCAGATCGATGAGGTAATCTTTCTGCATTTTGAGGAGCTCAAGACGAACTTCCTCGGCTTTATGAAGGCTGGGATAGCTTACTACTACTAAAGTACTCATTGGATCTCCTTACTTTTTACAAATAAAAATGGTTTTAATGAATCATTAACACAACACCTGTCGTTTCAACTAAGAAATAAAACGATCAAGCAGGATAAATTATAACATAACTTTATATTTTATTGGTCAAATATGTTGTTTTTTTTCTGCTAGTGTCAAAAATAAATTTGCCAGAGATGTTTTTTAACTTATTTCAAAAGAAAGTGTAGTAATATTTCTAAGCTAAGTGGCTTGTTATGGTTATTTTATGGCTTTTTGCAAAAAAAGAAGAATTTGCGAGAAAATAGTAGATTTCAAGACTTTTTATTGTTAATATGTTTATTCACATTTGTTAGCTTTTTTTTATCCCTAAGAATTCAAAGCCCTTTAAACAGCTTATAACTGAAACGAGAAACAACAGCATTAAAAAAATCTTTGATAAATATAAAGTCCTTTCAATTTGTTAGCCGAAAAAATCAGCTTGTGAATAAGGGCATCTCATCTAGGGGAGGCAAGGGCACTGTTGGCTATTGATTTTTCAGGCTACTTTCGCTAAAGTCACAATTACTCTTGCGGTTCATCCGCCAAACCACAATATATTGATTTTTTGGTCGCTATGCTTCATCATTAGATAGTAGCCACTGAAAAACAATGGCATGTGATTTTTCAGCCGCATTTAGCTACATTGACTAATTTTTGATTAATGTTTCTTGCTAACTAAAGGCCAAGTGCGACTCCAACACATAAGGTAAACGTTGATTTATTCTAAAGACAGAACAAATCAGCGAAGGCACGCCACATTTACAACGTTGAAAGCTAAAAAATTGTAAAGATGAACATTTCGTCTTTATCAATAGCTCTCTGACGGCAATTTAGGGTTATGTATTTTTATGGAAACCACGATGGATCATATAGTTTCAACAGATTTAACAATTGAAGATTTGCCAAGCAACGCTTCGCAAACTCTTCCCGTCCAGGACGCAACCTTGCGCACAATAGAGCAAATGTGGGCCAGCGCCAAAAGTGCGCTTGCCGACCACCTGGAACCGGACAAATATAAATCTTGGATAGAACCTTTAAAAATTCATAGCTATGATGATGGTCGCCTGATTCTTGCCGGGCCGAACCCTTTCTTTATTGATTGGGTGAAGACTAATTATCTTGACGCTTTAGCCACAGCTTTAGCTACTTCCGGTTTTGTGCCCAGTGCGCCTTTGGAATTTATTACGGAGTATAATCCCGGCCTCCTTGGTGGGGCCCAAATAGCAGCTCCGTCGGCTACCCCTAAAAGTGCCGCCTCTTCAGTGAAAAGCTTTTGGAACTCTAACGATACTTTAGGAGAACGTTTTACCTTTGAAAATTTTGTGGTGGGAGATTCTAACCTCTATGCTTTCTCGGCGATTAAAGCCCTTGCCGGTGGGGCAGCTTTGGGCTCTGACGCCATTTTTCTGACTTCAGATCACGGTTTGGGCAAAAGCCATTTAGCTCAAGCCTTGGGCCAAAATTTGCGCCATAAACACCAAAAAATAGCCATCAACTATTTGACGGCTGAAGATTTTACCAATGAGATGACCGGAGCCATCAGGCACGGCACCATGGAAGAGTTTAAGGCCAAATATCGCCACCAATGCGACCTTTTGGTTCTGGAGGAAATTCAGTTTTTATCGGGCAAAGAGAAAATTCAAACTGAGCTCTGCTTTACTTTAGATTGTTTGTTGGAAAAACGGAAGAAAGTTGTTTTCACTTCTCCCCAAGAGCCCAAAAACATTCCGCGTTTAGGCAATAAATTGCGCTCGCTGTTGTCGACAGCTCTTGTTTCGCCCATTGGCCCGCCGGAATTTGAGACGCGGTTAAACATTTTAAACCGTAAAGCCAAAGCGCTGGGCCTTAAATGTTCGCAAACAGTTTTGGAATTCGTGGCCGAACGCGTGACCACAGACGTTCGCCGTTTGGAGAGTTGTCTCGGGAGCTTGAAGGCTAAAAGTCAGCTTCTGAACCGTCAGATAGATTTAGATATGGCCCGGGAAGCCTTGACTTATCTCTTTGATGAACAATCTGAGGGTGCATTAACTCCCCTTACGATTCGCTCTTTGGTGTGTAAGCACTTTCACCTTGAAGTTTCAGCCATTACTTCAAAGAGCAAAGCAGCGAAAATTACCGAAGCTCGTGATTTGGGAATTTATTTAGCTAGGCATCTGACCCCCCAAACCTTAGAGGAAATTGGGAAAATTTTTGGCCGAACTCATTCCAGTGTCCTTTATGCCATTAATAAAATGGATTTGGCCTTAAAGCGCAACCCCAAGCTGGTAGGTAAAGTGGAGCACTTTACACAACTTTTGCTTTCTAATTAATTTAAAATACAACACAAAATATATAGAACAATAAAATGACCAATTTAATCCCAGCCCACATAAATAATATAGCTCCCTATCGTCCGGGGCTCCTCATTGAAGAGGTGGCCGCCCAACACGGTTTGACTAAAATCACCAAGCTTGCTTCCAATGAAAATAATCTTGGCCCATCTCCTAAGGTTTTAGCAGCCATAAACGAGGCTTTACCCAATATCCATCGCTACGGCGACATGGAAAGCCGCTTCCTCAAATCTGCTTTAGCCCATAAATTTGACTTAAGTCAAGAGCTTATTTTAATTGGTAACGGTTCGTCGGAATTTTTGCTGACTTTGGCCCATGGGTTCTTGGGCCCCGGTTTGAATGCAATCATGTCGCAGCCCAGCTTCAGCCTTTACGCCCAAAACACCAAAGCTGCCGGAGCAGATGCCATTGTGCTTCCTTTAAAGCCCGATTTCAACCACGATTTAGAGGCGATTCTAGCTAAGGTAACGGAGCAAACTCGGTTGATTTTCTTAGATAATCCCTTAAATCCCACGGGGGGTTTTTTAGAGCCTCAAGAGATTGAAACCTTCTTTAAAGCTCTGCCGGAACACGTCATCTTGGTTTTAGACGAAGCTTATATCGATTTTGCCCGACGCAAGCGGCAAGATTGGCAAAAGCTCATCAAAGACTCGGGACGTTTAGTAGTTTTACGAACTTTTTCCAAAGCTTACGCTCTGGCTGGTTTAAGAGTTGCCTACGCCCTTATGCCATTGGAAATCCTCACTGCCATCAACAAAGTGCGCCAGCCTTTTAATCTTAACAACCTTGCTCAAGTGGCGGCCATTGCCGCTTTGGATGATGATGAGTTTTACCAAAAAACCCTCGATATGACTTGGAATTCCCTTGATTATATGCAGAAGGAAATGAAAGCTCTCGGCTTTAACACTTACCCCACGGAAGCAAATTTTATGATGGTGGAAGTTGAAAAGAGCAAAGGTCGGTCGGCCGATGTTTTTTTCAACGATATTTTGAAGCAAGGCTTCATCACCCGTTCCCTAACTTCCTTTGGTCTTCCCACCCACTTACGCATCAACGCCGGAACTCCGGAAGAAACTCGGGCCTTTGTGGACGCTGTCCGCAAAGTATTATAAAATGCGTTGGGTTTTCAGAAACATAGACCAAACAAAAGCTGAACAATTAGCGTCAGAACTCGCCCAACCTCTCAAAGTCGGCCAATTTCTGGCAGCTCGTCGCTTTCGCGATTCTGCCGAAGTGAAACTCTTTCTCTCAGCCGGCCTCAAAAATCTAACTCCTCCCAGCACGATGAGCGACATGGAAAAAGCCGTCGCCCGCTTAATGAACGCCCTGGCCAAACAGGAATCTGTGGTCATTTGCGGTGATTACGATGCCGATGGTCTGACGGCTACCGCTCTATTAACCCAAGGATTACGCGATCTTGGCTTCCAAAAAATAACTCCCCGAATTCCCCACCGCTTAACCGAAGGTTACGGCTTGCGAAATGAAATGGTGCTTGGTTTGGCCCGCGATGGGCATCAGCTTCTAATCACAGTTGACACCGGCGTCTCTGAATTGGAGGCCATCACTAAAGCTGTGGAGGCCGGGCTGGATATTATTGTCACCGATCATCACAAGCTCCCTCCTAAGCTTCCACCGGCAGTGGCCATTATCAATCCCCACCGCGACGAGAACTGGCGCAAAGCTCCGTTAGCCGGGGTGGGGGTTGCCTTTATGCTTTTGGCCGCTTTAAAGAAAGCTTGTCAAAAAGCAGGGCTTCTTTCCGATGACAGCCGAGATTTGACGGATTACCTATCTTTGGTGGCCATTGGCACCATTGCCGATTTAGCCCCCCTAACCGGAATGAATCGCATTTTGGTGCGCCACGGCTTGGAAAAACTCTCTTCCACCAAGCATCCCGGCTTAGTTGCTTTAAAGAAAGTAGCTTTGCGAGGTGGTGATCACTTGAGCGCTAAAGACGTTGGTTTTTCGCTAGCTCCTCGGCTCAATGCCGCCGGGCGCTTGGGGAGTGCTGAACCGGCTTTAGATTTATTACTGGCTGACAACGAGGCTCAAGCGAGCTCTTTGGCGCAAAAACTAGACCGCCTGAATCGAGAACGCCAGCAGAGTCAACAATATCTTTGCCAAGAAGCTCTGGAAAAACTCCTAGACCTTTCGCCCAGTTCCCGCACGGTTATTTTAGGGGAAGAGGGCTGGCCGCGGGGGCTTTTGGGACTAGCGGCTTCAAAAGTGGCTGAAGCGGCGGCTAAACCCACGGTTTTATTCAGCTTTGATAATGGTTTGGCCGTTGGTAGCGGTCGGTCGGTGGGGAATTTTAATCTTTATGAAGCTTTAAATGAATCGCGCCATCTTTTTTTAGCTTTCGGGGGTCATGCCCAAGCCGCCGGCCTCACTTTGCCCATTGAGAATCTCCCGCTTTTAGCGGCGGCCATGGAAGAATATGCCCAAAATTTAGCGGATTTTTCCCCGGAAGTGGATTTGGAAATAGATTTAACCACCACCTTAGGCGAGTTAGACATAATTGCTCCCTCGCTCATTTGCCTGGAGCCCTATGGTGCTGACAACCCCGCCCCCGTTGTGTTTATCCCACACGTTCAAGTTGCCGACGCCCGCCCCACTAATTCCAATGGAGACAAGCACTTACGCATGACTCTGACCGATGGCCTTTTGCGGCGTCAAGTCTTCGCCTTCAACTTGGCTCCGCGGCAGTGTGAGTTGACTCGGGAAATGGACGTAGTTTTGACTTTAGACGGCCAAGCCCAAGACAAAGGCAAAAAAGGAGTATGGCGTCTCCTCGACTTCCGGCAGGCAGGGCATTTGCCCTGCACCCAGAAATGCTAACGCATTTCCTCCGATGTCGCTTGGCCGTTGGCGTAGGCAGGGCCATCACCTTCTTCCTTTGGCGTTGCTATCATTCTTTTAGCTACTATTTTTCAAGACAATTTTGCCAAATTCTGTTAAAATAAAAATAAATTCTCCTAAAAGGATGAGCTTATGAACGATTTTTTCAAAACCCAAAACCCCGAATTAAACATTTATAACATTTTACCCATAGCGCGGCCCGGGATCATTTTCATTTTAATTGGAGCCGTCTTAACACTCGTGACCGGCTTACTCGAGTGGTGCGCTGTTGCGACATTTTTCTTTCTTTTAACGGCCTTCACCATCTGGTTTTTCCGCGATCCCAAACGCCCAACTCCGCCAAAAGGTTTTGGTCTTTCCCCGGCTGACGGACGCATAATTAAAATTGAACGCCTTGAAGAGAACCCTTTTTTTGACGGCCCGGCCCAAAAAATCAGCATTTTTATGAACGTCTTTAACGTTCACGTTAACCGCATTCCCCTAGACGGGCGCCTCATTAAACAAAATTATTTTCCGGGTAAATTTCTCAATGCCAGCTTAGACAAAGCGAGCTTAGGTAATGAGCGCAACGCCCTTATTTTAGATACAGCCGAAGGGAAGGTGGCCGTGGTGCAAATCGCCGGTCTCATTGCCCGCCGTATTGTCACTTGGGTTAGTGAAGAGCAAGAGTTAAAACGTGGCCAACGCTTTGGGCTCATTCGTTTTGGCTCTCGGGTGGATGTCTATTTGCCGCCGAATTCTGAAATCATGGTAACCTTAGATCAAAAGGTTTGCGCCGGGTGGTCACCCCTTTGGCGGCCGATGGCTGACTCTGCCGGTAAAGTTGAAGCCAGTAAGGTTGATGAATGAAAGCCACAGTCGTTATCCCGGCTCGCATGGCCTCCCAGAGGTTTCCCGGAAAGCCCTTGGCCAAGATTTTAGGTAAACCCATGATCGAACACGTTTACCAGCGGAGCCTACTTATCCCCGGGGCAGATGATGTTGTAGTGGCTACCGATGATTCGGAAATCCAAAAGGTGGTGCTTGCCTTTGGGGGCAGGGTAGTCATGACCTCGCCCCATCACCCCTCGGGTAGCGATCGTTTGGCTGAAACGGCTGACATCTTAAACTTGGCCGCAGAAGATTTAGTTCTCAACATACAAGGAGATCAACCGGCTTTCGACCCTGAGCAAGCGGCCCAACTAATTGAGCCCTTGCGCCAAGAGCCTTCTCTGGAAATGGCCACCTTGGCTTTACCCTTGACGGATAAAGAGGATATTCTCAACCCTGACCACGTCAAAGTAGCCTTTAATTCCCAGCACTACGCCCTCTATTTCAGCCGAGCGCCCATTCCCTGGCCCCGTGACGGCGGCGACGGTGCTTATTACAAACACATTGGCGTTTATGCTTATCGGGCCGCTTTCTTAAGACAATTTGTCAAATGGCCGGAAGGGCGTTTGGAATGTGTGGAGCGCCTTGAGCAATTGAGGGCCTTGGAAAACGGAGCTCGCATCAAAATCATTTTGGCCCAAGGGCTTTCCCCGGAAGTTGACCGTCCATTAGATATTGCCCGGGCAGAAGAAGCTTTGAGGCAAAGCGTAGATTGAAACAGCTCCGAAAGTTAATAAGCTCCATGCCGATTCTGGCGCTGTGGCTCATTGTGTGGGGAGCAACTTTGGCCGTTCATTTCTTGCCCTCGGAAGGAGTGCTGGTAATCGCTTTTTTAAGTTGGCTGGTGGCCCTCATTTTAGCTCCCGGTCGCTTTCAAGGTTGGCGGCTCTTAAAAGCTGCGGCTCTATTTTTAGCAACTTGGCTTGTGCTTTTGGCCTTGGGGCAACTCTTTTGGCCTTCGTCGTGGCGATCAGCCCTCAATCTTGCGGCTTATGTCGCTTTGGGTCTCATATTAATTTTAGCCAAAACACCGCTCCAATGGGCTTGGGGATCAAGCCGTTTATTGGCTCCGCTGCTGGGCGAAAAACGAGCCCAAAAGCTGGCTCTGGCTTTGGCTCTCTTGGCTCGTCAAATTCCCAGCCTCATTCAAACAGCCCTCAGCCTTAAAAAGACCATTGACCGGCGTGCTTCTCATCTCCCTTTTCAACGCCGTCTCAGCTTGTGGGCCAGAACTTTCCTCAGAGAGAGCTTCCACCAAGCAGAGGAATTAGCCCTTACTTTGACAAAACGATTATAGTATTTCAACTGAAATTACCACATAATATTGACACCTTAAACATATCCACACTTTGAATATGTTTAAACAAAAGTAACTTGCCAACTTATCATGAAATCAGCAAAACTCACAAAAAAACTCCCTTAACTAAAATGTAAGGGAGTTTTTTGTGATAGAAGCAAGGAGTTTATCAATTACATATCGTAATCGGGCGGAACTTGCTCGCTGGGGAGAGCTGCGGCAATTGTTTTTGCCATTTGGCTGGCCAAGGGCACAACATCTTTTTCACTCGGCGCCCAGTTATAACGCCACGGTTCGACAGGTGTGTTGTATTTCATTTCTTCCAACCAACTTTGGACTTTTTTCGGAGCCTCTCCGCTCCAACCGTAAGAACCAAAAGCCGCCGCCACTTTGTTTTGGAACTTCAAGCCCCGCATATAGCAAAGGATTTCCGCAATAGTGGGGTAGAGATCGTTGTTCATAGTGGGGGAGCCAACTAAAACAGCTCCGGCTTTTAACATTTCCGTTGCAATGTCAGAGCGGTGATTGTATTTCATGCCCATCATTTGCACTAAAACGCCTTCAGTCGTCAGAGCATCACCAAGGGCCCGAGCCATTTTTTCAGTGGAACACCACATGGAATCGTAAACAATCACTGCTTTGCGGCTGGGAGCTTGTTTCACCCAAGTGGCATAGAGATCTACAATTTCACCGGGGTTTTGCCGCCAAATGATCCCATGGTCGGGAGCGATGATTTTAATGTCTTTAAGCAGGCCACTTTCCACAACTTTTTGCAAAAGTTTATCAATCATGCCCGAAAGGGGAGTGAGGATATTGGCATAATATTTCAAAGCCTCATAGCTCCACACGTTGCGCGCAACTTCATCGTCAAAACGGCGTGAGCTGGCCAAATGCATTCCAAAGGCATCTTGGGAATATAAAATCCCGTTTTCAGGGCAAAAAGTGAAAAGGCTATCGGGCCAGTGAACCATGGCAGTTTCTAAAAACTGCAAGGTTTGCTTCCCGGTGGAAAGGCTTTCCCCTGAGTTGACGACTTTGATATTCATTTCAGCCCCGGGCATTTGTGCCCGCAGAGCTTTTTCACCCATCTTGCTGGCGTAGATGGGTTTTTCAACACCAATGGTCTGCATAATTTCCGGCAAAGCCCCGGAGTGATCAAGCTCAGCATGGTTTGAGACGACTTGGTCAATTTTACTGGGATCAATTATTTTAGATACACGAGCCAAAAGTTCTCCGGCAAAGGGACACTTAACCCCATCGACCAAAGTAACTTTTTCATCGATAATTAAATAAGCGTTATAAGTGGTGCCGCTATGGGTGCGGTAGCCATGGAAATCACGAATACCAAAATCCAAAGCGCCAACCCAATAGACATTATCTACAATTTTAACCGGTTCCATCTTTCCTCCAAAGACTATATAAATGAGACCGGAGTAAGAAGAATTCTCTTCCACTCCGGCCGTTTTCGAACAAAAAGAGACATTGAATCAGTTGGCAACGCAAAAGCCAAACCAGATTAAATATTCAATTTTATTACAATTTTTCTAAAATGCCAACCAAGCGCTTAAGGTGCTTGCGCTCTTCATCAACCAAAACGCTGATTTTGTCACGGCTGGCAGGTTCATCAGTTGAGCTCATCATTTCCAAAAAGAAAACAATGGTGTCTCGCTCAAAACCCATGGCCATTTTAACGGCATCGATCGGGGTTTTGACGTCTTCCAATTTTACTTCCAACTCTTTTGGATCAATATTAAAAACGTGTTGGTCAGCCATAGCTTTAAGGTATTTATCCAACTCGTTATCAGGATCCCAAACTGTGCTGGCAGTGGTTTCTTTTGGCAACTTGTTTAACATAGCTTGGAAAATGCCGCGGTGAGAAATTTCCTCTTGACCTAAACCTTTAAAAAGTTCAATAATTTCAGGCGGGAAATCTTTACGGGCAGCCGCCTCATAAAAAGCATGGCCATTTTCCTCAATTTTCAGTGCAATTTTAAACACTTCTCCTGCATTAAAGGGATACATAAGCCATCCTTAAATTATTCTTCAGGTTCAAAGTTGTCTTTGCTCACACCACACACAGGGCAAACCCAGTCGTCAGGAATATCTTCGAAACTGGTTCCCGGGGCGATACCACCATCTGGGTCTCCCTCTGCCGGGTCATATACGAAGCCGCAAACTTTGCAAACATACTTTTTCATAAAAACCTCCTGTTAGTTATTAAAACAACCCTCTTCAAAGCGTTTGGACTTTGAAGGTTATATAATACTCTAAAGCAGAAAAATTTACAATGCCAGTGTAAAAAAAAGCTAGAGCTGACGCATGAGAATTTTTTTGCCAAGGAATTTTCTCGCTATTTAAGTGGCTTGAATTATTAACAATCTATGAATAGCATTTGAATTTATTCGCAAGCAAGCGAAGCCGAAGGAGGTGCTTTTCCAAAAATTTTGCAATTTTAACTCCGCCTTGCGAGCGAAACGAAGGCGTCCGCCGAAGCGTGAGCGAAGCCGAAGGAGTTAAAATAAGGAATCTTTTGGAGAAGCACCTCCAAGGTGAGCGCCGAAAATTAAGACGCATAGGCCGTGAAAAAAAGCTTTTCCCACCGCAAATACTTTTGTATAATTTATAGAAATATGATTTAATTTGATCGTAGTTAAAAAAAACTTACACTAAAAACTCAAGGGAGGCATTTATGGAAAAGGGACTAATTTTAGTAAATACCGGGCCGGGCAAAGGTAAGACGACTGCCGCGGTTGGTGTGGCGGTGCGTGCTTTGGGCCAAGGCTTGAAGGTGGCTTTTTTGCAATTTGTCAAAAGCCAAGAAACAGGGGAGAGCACCTTTCTTAAAAATTATAGCCAAGAAAATCCCGGTCAGCTTCTTTACGCCCGCTATGGCGCCGGTTTTATAGCGACCCCGCCCAGCCCGGAAGACATAAGCCAAGCTCGCCAAGCTTTTTTAATGGCCGAGAAATTGCTAATAGAAAATTATGATTTGGTGGTTTTAGATGAGGTCTGTATTGCGCTCAACAAAGAACTGATAGAATTGAGTGAAGTAATTAGACTTTTGACTACAAAACCTTTAACATCCAATGTAATTCTCACCGGGCGCAACTGCCCCGAGGCCATTTTAGAGCTGGCTGATACCGTCACGGAAATGACTGTCATCAAACACGCTTACGAAAAAGGCATTTCTGCTAAAAAGGGAATCGAGTTTTAAGGAAACGCTGATTTATTAGCGTTTCCTTGTAAAGTAGGCAAATTTATGTGGTATAAACCCTGGCATTATTTTAACCAGCAAAATCTGGCTGATTCTCTCACGCTCAAATCTTTTTTGGGCCAGTTTACTTATGTGTGGGAGATTGTGGCCGAGCTGGAAGCTTTTATCAAACAAACCATCACTCCCAATGTGGCCGCGGCCCGCCAAGGCGGTGATTTTTTAACCGAGGCAGTGGCCATTTCAGGCCGGGAAACCTTCCGCGGAGTCCAATATCAACTTGGTGACCCGTCCAAGGGGCAGCTTCGGGTGTGGCACAATGGGCAACTGTTGCCCGAAGCTACTCTCCTCATGCCGGGAGTCATTTTAACAGATGATGATATTGAAATCGGCCCCGGGGCTTTGGTGGAGAGCGGCGCTCTCATCAAAGGCCCGAGCATTATCGGGGCTGCATCTGAAGTGCGCCAGGGAGCTTATGTGCGTGGTGGAGTGATGTCTTTGCCCGGGGCGGTCATCGGCCACACTACCGAAGTTAAAAACAGCCTCCTTTTAAAAGACGCCAAAGCCGGGCACTTTGCCTATCTTGGCGATAGCATTTTGGGAAATAACGTCAACTTGGGAGCAGGCACAAAATTGGCCAACCTTAAAATGACCACCACCCCATATTGCTTCCGCTTTGAAGATGAAGTTTTTCAATTTGCCCGGCGCAAGTTGGGGGCCATTATCGGCGATGATTCGGAAACCGGTTGCAACACGGTTCTAAACCCCGGAACTCTTTTAGCTCCTGGGGCCAAAGTTCTGCCCAATAGTAATGTAGCTGCCGGTTATCGTCGTAGCAAAACCTTTTTGGATCGCTAATGATTTCCCTAATTCTAACAGTGAGCCTGGCGGCTTTTACTCCTAGCTACGGGGCTTTGAACCAGCCCCTTTTGTGGGAGACTCCTGTCTCTTGGGAAGCCCCTGCCCAAGCCCCCCCCAAAATTACTTTCAGCCCGGAAGTAACCAAAAAACTCAAGGCCGTCAAAGAGATAGAGAAAAAGTCTGGCCCGGCGGCCGCCGCTTTAGCTCTTAAAAATGCCAAAGAGCCGGAGCTCATTCTCACGCGGGCCGGGCTCAAACGGGAAGCCGGACAACTCAAAGGGGCCACCGCCGATTACCGTTTAGTTTTGGAATCGAAAAACATGACAGCTCCCAAGGCTTTGGCCATTGCCGGTTATAAAAACATTTTGCGCTTGCGCATAACCAATGGCGAAAAAGAACCCTATCAGGCTCTCATCGAATCACTTAAAAGCGAATGGCTCAACGAAGAAGCTTTGGATCTTATCCCTGAAATTTTAAGAGACCCGGAAGTGCCCCTTGCGGTTAAAGATTTTGTCCGCAAAGAAGAGCCGATCATGGCCTTGCGCCTCGGCCGTTACGATCGAGCAGCAGAGCTTTGGGCTCCTCGAAAGGATAAATCGTCTCGTCAGTGGTTGGCCCAGACGGAAAATAGGCGGGGGAACTTTGTTCAGGCCTCCCGGTTGCGTCTGGAGCTTGCTCAAAAAGCCACCACCGAACGGAGCCGCAACATTGAATTGGCCGCCTCCTGGGGCTTTTTAGTGCGGGGGGGGCTTTATGATGAGGCACAAAAACTTGCTAAAAAATATACATCTTTACAAAAAAGAAAAGATTACCAATGGTTTATGGGCTTATCTGCCCTTTACCAAAATAAACTAAAAGAAGCTCAAAAGCATTTCAATGAAGTTCTGAAACAGAAAAAAGCCCGTGACCACCACCTCGGGGCTCGCTATTTCCTGGCCCGCACTTACGCTCTGGAAGGGTTGGCCGCCGAAGCCCAAAGCCATTACCAAATATTGGCCAGCCAAAAAAAAGCCTCTTATTACAAAATATTGGCCCAAGGCCAGCTTTATGGCTCAAGCCCCAACGACACTGCCTGGCAAATGGCCCGCCTTTTGGAAACAGGGCCCAGCGGCCGCGACATAGATAGCCCCGGCTTAGCCAAATGGCTGGGCCTCAAAGGCTTAAAGCCCGACAGCAACGACCCGGCAGCCCAAGCCGCCCGCAAAGGGCTTTACCGTGAAGCAGTGCGGAGTTTGGGCAAAATAAAATACGACCCCCCAAATGGCCCCACGGCTCTCCCCGGTTGGAGCCATCCCTTGGTCTATAGCCGCCCGCTTTTAAAAGCTTACCGCGACCACCAACTCTCCCCGAGTTTGGTTTTGGCCCTCATGCGCACGGAAAGTGCTTTCCAAGCCGATATTATGTCAGTTTCCAACGCCCGGGGGCTCATGCAGCTTCTCCCGGCCACGGCCAATAAGCTCGCCGCCGCTTTAGGCGAGAAAGCCCCCGGAGCCTTGGATCTCTTCGATCCCTCATTAAATATTCGCTACGGCACCACTTATTTCGCCGCCTTACGCAAAGGCTTCGGCGGGAACACAGCCTTGGCTCTGGCCGGTTATAACGGCGGGCCTTACAATATGCGGCAAATGATTTTGGCCAAACCACAAATGCCCCTTGATGTTTTTATTGAATGCTTACCCTTCCAAGAAACCAGCAATTACGTTAAACGCATCACTTTAAGCCGCTATATTTACGAAACAGTCTACCTAGGCGAAGCCGGCCTCCCCAGCTACACAAGCCCCATTGAGCCCCCCTTACCATCATTACCAAGTTTTTAAGAATTTTCCTGGGGGGAAACTTTTTTGAAAAAAAGTTTCCCCCCAGACCCCCCATCAAAAAAC
>CAYJAF010000060.1:0-15039 GCA_964368195.1 uncultured Thermodesulfobacteriota bacterium | reverse complement strand
CCTTTTATCGTTTGGCCGGGGAAATTTTAGGAAATGCTGATTTATTCTGCTTGCAGAATAAATCAGCAAGGCACGCTGCCTTTCATGAGCCCTTCGGGACGGAAAAACGGTGTTTTTCCTCTCATTTCGGCGCGGCGAAGTTGGCAATTTTGCCAACTTCGCAAGGAAACGCTAATAAATCAGCGTTTCCTTTAGCTGAACGAAAGCAAAGTGCCTTTGAAGCCATTGCTGGTCAAACTCCCCAAGGCCCCCCGGGAGAGCGCACTGTCTATAGTGATTTGAATTTCATTTTGCTGGGTTTTTTATTGGAAAAATTGGGGAAAGCTCCGCTAGCGGATTTATTTCAAGAGTTCATAGCCAAGCCTCTTGGCTTAAGCCGCACCACCTTTTGCCCGGGGAAAGAATTGGCCGTAGCCCCCACCGAAGACGGCTTCCGCTGGGGTGGCCCCATTCTTCACTGCGATGCCGCCATTTTAGGGGCCACTCCTTTGGCCCGAGTTCATGACGATAACGCCGCCTGGCTCGGAGGGGTGGCCGGACATGCCGGTCTCTTTGCCAATGCGCCCGATGTGTGGCAGATTATGAACGCCTGGGCTCGGAGCTACAAAGGTGAAAACTCCATATTTCCGAAAAAAATACTTGTGCAATATTTAACCTTGCAAGCAACTAAAAACGATTGCGGTCGTTACCTGGGCTTCCAATTGCCCGCCAACCACCAAGTGGAAAACTCCCCTTGGCCATTCTTTACCGTGGGGCACACGGGCTATACCGGCCCGGCTCTTTGGTGGGCTCCGGAAAAAAATTTCGCCTGGCTCTTTTTAACGAACCGTGTCCATCCTCGCGCTACAAACTCGGCCTGGCGCCCTGGGAAATATCAGTTTTTGGGAGGAGAAAGATTTTAGAGATGAGCAAAATTATTTTACTTTTTATTATGATTTTTTGGAGCAACTCCTTTGCTTGGGCCGCTGGCACTGCTTTGGAAAATAGCATTAAATCCATAGAAAAAAAGACGTCTGCGCAAATTGGGGTAGCCATTTTAGACTTGCGTTCCCAAGAACTGTGGCAATACAACGGCAATAAACCATTCCCTATGATGAGCACTGTTAAAACTTTGCTATGTGCCAAGTTATTAAACGATATTGCTAAAGGGGACGTGGTGGAAACGGATTCCATCAAAGTGGAAGATGCAGATTTAGTCACGTGGTCACCGGTGACTGAAAAACTGCTTGGGCAGACTATAAGTTTAACTGAAGCCTGCCAAGCGGCTATGGAAATGAGCGACAATACGGCCACTAACCTTGTTTTAAAACAACTTGGCGGCCCGATGGCAATTACTGCTTTTTTGCGGAATCTAGGTGACCAAAGCACTCGCTTAGACCGCTTCGAACCTGAACTAAACGAAGCACAACCCGGCGATTTGCGAGATACAACCACCCCTGTGGCCATGGTCAACACTACACGTAAGCTTTTAATGGAATCAGTGTTGCCAGTTGACTCACAAAAACAGTTGGAGAGCTGGTTAATAGGCAATAAAGTAGCCGATACTCTCTTACGTTCCATTTTGCCGGATGGTTGGTTTATTGCTGACCGCTCCGGAGCCGGGGGGCATGGCTCGCGAGGAATTGTGGCAGTGCTTGGGCCAAAAAGAGAAGAGCCTTTTTTCATCATCGCTATCTACTTGACTCAAAGTTCCCTGAATCTTGAGGAACGCAATAAAATAATTGTGGAAATTGGCCAGGAAATATTTAAGGAAAAACAGATTCGGTAATTTATGGAATTTTTGGTGGATAAATAAAATTATTTCAAGTGAAATAAAAGATTGATATGACATGAAAAAAATAATATGGAAAAGTAATTTCCGAAAAGTTCTGCCGTAGAACCTCAAAGCTTAATAAAAATGCTTTTAGCTCATTTGGCGTAAAACTACTGTTTGACTTCAAACAGAGAACATAATAATATATAACAAACTTTTTAAAGGAGCAGTTAAATGTCTCAAAATTTTCTTTTTACTTCCGAATCTGTGACTGAAGGTCACCCTGATAAAGTATCTGATCAAATTTCCGACGCTGTTTTAGACGCTATCTTAGCTAACGACCCCAACGGTCGAGTGGCTTGTGAAACTTTGGTCACCACCGGCTTGGCTATGATTGCCGGGGAAGTCACCACCGACTGCTGGGTTGATTTGCCTTCCGTTGTGCGTAGAACCATTGAAAAGATTGGCTATAACGATTCCGCCATGGGCTTTGACTGGCAAACTTGCGCTGTCATCAACACCATTGGTAAACAATCGGCCGATATCGCCATGGGCGTTGATGTCACCGCCACCCATGAACAAGGCGCCGGTGACCAAGGCCTCATGTTTGGCTATGCCACCACAGAAACAGACGTTTTAATGCCCCTGCCCATTGATTTGGCTCACCAACTGACGCGACGCTTGGCCCAAGTGCGCCACAACGGAACCCTCAATTTCTTGCGCCCCGACGGCAAAAGCCAAGTGACCGTGGAATATGAAGGTGGTTGCCCCAAACGAGTGGAAGCCGTGGTCATCGCCACCCAACACGCCGCCGGCGTCAGCCAAGCTAAAATCAGAGAAGCCATCATTGAAGAAGTGGTGAAGAAAACTATTCCCAGTCACCTTCTAACTGCCGACACCAAAATCCACGTCAACAGCACCGGCCAATTTATCATTGGTGGCCCCATGGGAGATTGTGGCTTGACGGGGCGTAAAATCATCGTGGATACCTACGGCGGTTGGGGACGTCATGGCGGTGGTGCCTTTTCCGGTAAAGACCCCTCCAAAGTCGACCGCAGCGCTTGCTATATGGCTCGCCATGCGGCCAAAACCGTGGTCGCTGCCGGCCTTGCTTCTCATTGTGAAGTTCAGCTGGCCTACGCCATCGGCGTGGCCGACCCCGTCTCTGTTATGGCCCGCACCTTTGGCACCGGCTTGGTGGAAGATTCCATTATCACCAATGCTTTAAGCAAAGTATTCTCCTTTAAGCCAGCTGACATGATAGCCTATCTCGACCTCAAACGTCCCATTTACGAAAAAACCGCCAGCTATGGACATTTCGGACGTTTAGAGCCGGAATTCACTTGGGAACTAACCACTAAAAAAGATGAGTTGCGTGAAGCTGCCGGCGTAAAAGGTGCTGCTCCGGCCATCGTCCCCACCTGCCAACTGCGTTGATTTAAGGCTATGCTGATTCATTAGCCTTGTCTTTAAAAAGCTTACATCCGGCCATTACTCTTCTTACTTCGTAAGAAGAGTAATGGTCATTTTTATATGAATGTTTATTTCAATAAAATTAAGGAAATGCTGATTAATTAGCGTTTCCTTGCAAAGTAGGCAAAATTGCCTACTTTGCCGTCGCCGAAATGAGAGGAAAACCCATGGTTTTCCGTCCCGAAGGGCTCATGAAAGGCGACGTGCCTTGCTGATTTATTCTGCAGGCAGAATAAATCAGCGTTTCCTTAATAGTAATGATATTTAGAGCGCATTTTGCTAAAGAAAAACAGAGAGAACAAAAGAGCCACGGCTTCAGCGCAAGGCAGGGCCAGCCAAATGCCATCGATTCCCAAAGCCCGGGGGAGTAAGACAATGAAAGTGGAGAGTAGTAAAAATGTGCGAATGAAAGACAAAATAGCTGAAACTTTGCCATTGGAAAGGGCGGTGAAGAGGGCGGAAGCAAAGATGTTTATGCCAATTAGAAAAAAGGAATAGGCAAAGAGTTCCAGACCGTTTTTAGCAATGGCGAAAACGGGGTTGTCTTCATTGGCGAAGACGTTCGCCATTTGGCCGCTGAAGGCATTTGTGATGATGAAAATAACAACGCCGAAAATAAGGCAGAAAACAATGCTATGGCGAAATAGTTTCTTTAAATTAGGGATGTTACGGCTGCCGTAATTGTAGCTGAAAAGGGGGGCGACTCCGGCGGCATAGCCAAGGAAAGTCGCAATTAGTAAAAATTCGGCATAAAGAATTATAGCAATGGCTGCCACGCCGTTTTCGCCGATATATTTAAGGGCCATTTGGTTAAACAGGAAGGTGGTTACGGCTCCGGAAAGGTTCGTCACCATTTCCGACGAGCCATTGACCGAGGCGCGGTAAAGGACGACTGTCGCCGGGCGTGGCCGCACAAAATAGAGGCTTTGACGGCGAAAGAAAGAAAAATATATAAGCCCGGCCACTGCCGGAATGGAAAAGCCAATGCCGGTTCCCAACGCGGCGCCGCCGATGCCCATTTTTAAATGCACAACAAAGAGGTAGTCTAAAATGATGTTGGTGACCCCGGCAGAAACGGTTAGGAGTAGCCCCAACTTGGGCTGACCGGCGGTGACAAATAAATATTGGAAAATAATCTGCAAAGTGGCCATGGGCAAGAAAATGAAAATGGTGAAGGCGTATTGGTAGCAATAGTGGTAAATCAGCTCAGTTGCCCCCAAAAATTTCAAAATGGGCTCAATGAAAATCAGCCCTATAGTCGTTAAAGCTACGCCCAAAGCTAAGGCGATATAGATAACTAGAGAAAAGTTTTTGCGAGCAATGGCATCTTTTTTTTCGCCGAGTTCTTTGGCAATAATTGCACTGCCGCCGCTGCCGAGCATGACGCACAAACCGAACACAACATTAATGGCCGGATAGATGATATTGACAGCGGAAAGGGCGTTAGTGCCCACAAAGTTGGCGATAAAAAAGCCGTCTACCATTATATAAAAGGCCATGCACATCATCATAAGAACACTTGGGAAGGTAAACTTCAAAAGTGAAAAGATGGTAATGTGCCTGTCAAGAGCCGAAGTCATGTGCATTCCTTAAGAATTTTTACTAGTGTCTTCTTTTTGTGCTTAGTCTGTTTTTGACCGGGCGAAGTCGTCTCCGACGAAGCCATACTGCTATGTGTGAAGGACTTGCCAGACAAGACTCTAACTACGTCGCAGTGGTAATTCAATAGTGAAGCGAGCCCCGCCTTCGGGTCTCGTTTGGGCTTTGATAAAGCCGCCGTGGTCATTGACAATGGTCTTGACCATGGCCAGCCCCAGCCCTTGACCGTTTTTCTTGGTGGTGACGTAAGGCTCAAAGAGGCGGGCTTGAATCTCCGGAGCAACCCCTGGGCCCGTGTCGGAAATAGTTAATCTCAAGCCCACCAAGTCATTGGTTTCCAAAACAACAAAGACCTTGCCTTCTTGGTTCATAGCGGCCACGGCATTTTCTAAAATATTGGTCAGCACTCGCCTCATTTGTTCAGGATCAAAGGAGGTTAGTGGTCTATCTTTAATTTCAAGCTCAAAGGAGACTTTTTTGTGGGCTTGTTGAAAGAGGGGCAAGCTCTCTTCTAAAAAGGTGGCAAAATCGCCAAGGATGGGTTTGGTTTCCGGCAGGCGCGCAAATTGGGAAAATTCATCCACCAGTTTTTTCATTTCCTCCACTTGGCGCACAATCACGTCGGTGCATTCCAGAAAAATGGCGGAATCTTCTTCATTGGCCAGGTGGCCACCTAAACGGCGTTGTAATCTTTGGGTCGCCAACTGAATTGGCGTGAGGGGATTTTTTACCTCATGGGCAATGCGACGAGCAACTTCACGCCAAGCAGCCACCCTCTGGGCGTTTTCTAAATCGGTTAAATCGTCAAAAGCTAACAAATAGCCTAAAATATCGTCGTCGTTGGCCAAGGGGATAACTGACGCTCTAAGGCTTAGAGATTCTCCTTGGTTGAGGCGCAAGTGGTGGTCTCTTAAGCGGCGGCTGTGGGGGTTGTCCATTGTTTCATTTATCAAACTTTTCAAGGGGCTTGGTAAGGTGGCTAAATCGTCACTTTCTTGGTTAATACCGGCCTTTTCCAAAATGCTTTTGGCAGCTTCGTTGGCGCTTATGGGGTTACCGGCCGGGTTGAGCACCACCACCCCGGTGGAGACGTTTTTCAGAACTGTTTCCAAAAAGCGCCGGCGGCTGTCCAATTCGGCATACATTTCCCTTAAATCGCGGGTCATTTGGTTGAAAGAGCGAACAAGTTCGGCAAATTCTCCGCTTTTATCGGGCGAGTCGAGTTGGAAATCCCAATCGCCGGAGGCCACCTGCTTGGTGCCATTGACTAGATCTAACACCGGACGAGCCAAGCTGCGGGCCAGGTGAGAGCCTATCCAGACAGAGATGAAAATAGCCAGCATAGCCATGGTCGTCAAGGCTGTCAACTGGGTCACCCGAAAGGGGCGCTCCACCACTAAGGCATCACGGTAGGCAACCAGGGCATGGCGCACATCTTCCATCTGCGAGCGAATGGGCAAGGTCGTTAACTGTCCCAAAGCGAAATAGCCCTCTACTTCAGAAAGTTCACTCTTTTTCACTAAAGGCCACACCCAGCGGCTCAACTCACCATTTGCCACTTCCACCACACTAAACCACGGTGTTTCTGCGCCGCCTTGTTTGGCAAACCATTCGTGGTAAATAGGGGCAAGGCCATCATTGGCCGATCGCACCATAAGTTCACCTTGGGGGTTGTAGATTTCCAAGGAACTTAGGCTGAAACGTTGGCGGCTTTTGGCCAGGAACTTTTCCAAATCAGTAAAAGAGGTTTCCGGGGGCAATTTTTCCAAATCGCTTAAGATGTCGGTGCCATACCTGGCGAGAAGTTGATTATCCATCAGTAAAACGGCGTCTGTCAGCTCAATTGAATCTCCTAAAGCCTGTTCAATTTGGGCACTAAACCACAGTTCGTGGCCTTGGACGGTTTGCCGGTGGGAATAGTAAAAAATTAGTAAAGTCGGGACTAAAGATAGGCAGATGAAGCTCACCACCATTTTCAATTGCAGAGAACTATAGCCTTTGCTCTCGAAAAAAACGCGGTAAAGGTTGCGTAAAATCAATAAGATAAGTAAGGTGGTTAAAAGCACCGAAACATTTATGGAAACAAGGGCCACAATGCCGCGGTTGTCGGCCAATTCCGGGCCGAGGTCAATAACTTCACGTTGCACTAAAGTTAGAATTGCCAGCGAAATGGCAACCAGGGCTATGGCCCAGCGTTCCAGACGATTTTTCTTCTGCTTTTGTTCAGGGCTCAGTTCCAGCCAGCGTTCGGAGGGTTTTTCCATGCCTACCAGACCATTTCCATCATAGAGCAGCAAAGGCCGGAGCCAATGCCCATTAAAGCAAGGCGGTCGCCTTTGGCAATTAGCCCTTTTTCGCACGCTAAATCTAAAGTAAAGGGCACGGCCACCGGGCCCATGTTGCCATAGGTTGGGTAAGTTTTTAATAAAAGATTTTCATCTAAACCTAAAGTTTGGCAGAGTTTGCGGGTGTTGGCCGCACTGACTTGGTGGCTGACTAGATGCTTAAAATAGTGTGGATGCCAGTTGAGATGCTCTCGCCCTTGGTTAAAAGTTTCGTGTGCCAAAGCAACTCCGGCGTTCATGAGGGCGGTGGAATCTGTTTCCATGCCGTGGGTTAAATCACCGCGGCATAAGTTGTTGGCTCGGGCATCGCTGCGGCTGACTGAGGCTATTAGGCGAGGAGCGTCTGGGTAGTCCTCCACTCGTCCCAAAATCAGGGCTGCCGCCCCTGAACCTAAAGTTAAAGTGGCCAGTTGGCTGTAAAATAAATTGCGGTCAGTTGTGGGGGCTAAAAGGCGTTTTAAGGTGAGCTCTAAAATGGGGCGACTGTTTTCCCCGGCCACAATGAGAGCGTGGCGCGCCCGCCCATGTTCCAGCGCCAAAGAGGCTAGCTCCAAGCCGTCGATGAAGCCCAGGCAGGCACTGCCAATGTCAAGACTTTTAACGTGTCCTCCCAAATCTAGGCGATGTTGGATAATTGAAGCGGTGGAGGGTTCGATGTGGTCGCGTCCCACGGAGGTGGAATAGAGAAGATCAATCAAATTGCGGTTAAAGTGACGAAAGAGCTTTTCAGCGGCCTGGCTTGCGGCAATGCTGGGGGTGATTTCGCTTGGGTAAAGGCGCCGCTGAAGAATTCCGGTTAAAGAAGATAATAAGCCTCCCGGAAGCTTGAGGCGCGTCATGGTTGGGGCTAAAATAGATTCAAGCTCGTCGGAAGTGAGAATCTCCGGGGCTTCGGCACGGGCCAAGGCGACGACAGCTGCTTTGCGAGATAATATTGTTTCTTGCGCTACCAAATTTTGCCCTTTTCAAATACAAATAAATGCGCCAAACGAACCCTGATAGAGAATCCGACCTACACTAAAACTTCCCTAAAAGTTGATTATACCATTTAAGTCTCATTTGTGCTATAATATTTAGAGAATTACTGGAAAGTAGGTGGCATCAAGTGAAGATGCTCTCAAATTTGAAAGATTGTAGTATTTCTGTATGGCTGGAGATAGATTCAACTATCTCATAATGATAAGGATAATAAAATGACACCTTTCCGCAAAACAAAAATTGTCGCCACCATTGGCCCCGCCTCTAACTCGCCGGAAGTTTTAACTAAAATGATAAGAACCGGTCTCAATGTGGCGCGTCTTAATTTTTCCCACGGCACCCACGCCGAGCACAAGGCTGTGGTGCAACTCATTCGGCAAATAAGCCAGGAAGTAGGCTGGGAGGTTGGCGTTCTGCAAGATTTATCCGGCCCGAAAATTCGTTTGGGTAAAATGGAGCCCCGCATTTTGGAAACAGGCTCGGAAATCCGTCTCTCTTTCGGTGCCGAAGAGGCAGACGACAGCTTGCCGGTGAATTATCAATATTTAATTGAAGATGTCGGGGTGGGTGAAAATATTTTACTTTTCGACGGCAAATTGTCACTGAAAGTGCTCGCCAAAGACGATAAATACCTAACTTGTAAAGTGACTAACGGTGGGCCCATTAGTTCCCACAAAGGCGTTAATTTGCCTAACAGTGAATTGCGCATTCCGGCTTTCACCGAAAAAGACCGTGCCGATTTAACGGCCGGTTTAGAGGCCGGTGTTGACTTTGTGGCCATGAGCTTTGTGCGTTCGGCCCAAGATTTAATTCCCGTGCGCGAAATGATTCAGCGCAGCGGTCGCCGGCCCCTTCTCATTGCTAAAATCGAAAAACCTCAAGCCGTGGAAAATATTGATTCCATCTTGGAAGTGGTTGACGGCATCATGGTGGCCCGCGGAGACTTGGGGGTGGAAATGCCTTTGGAAGAGGTGCCCATCACCCAAAAGAAACTCATTCGGGCAGCGCGCCAACAAGCTAAAGTAGTCATCACCGCCACTCAAATGCTCGGCACAATGGTCAATAACCCCTTGCCAAGCCGTGCCGAAGTTACTGACGTGGCCAACGCCATCTTAGACGGCACAGACGCCGTTATGCTTTCTGAAGAAACAACCGTGGGTGAATACCCCGTTCAGGCTATATCCATGCTGGATAAAGTCGCTCGCCAAACAGAGCCCATTTTGGATAATCACTCCTTTTTGATGGAAGACCAATGTGCTCTGGCCGGCTCTCTTTCTTGCGCCATAACCAGGGCCGTGAGCGTTCTCACCGCCGACGTGGGCTCCAAGATTATTGTGGCGGCGACTAAAGGCGGCTCCACCGCCCGGATGCTGGCCCACTTTCGCCCGGCTGTGCCCGTGGTGGGGCTCACTTCCGAGGCAAACACCGTCCGCCAATTGACTCTCTCGTGGGGCGTCATTCCGGCTCTCATTCAATCTTGTGAATCTATTATACTTTTGGAACAACTGGCCAGCGAATGGCTGGTTCGTCACTCTTTGGCTGAAAAAGGCGACAAAGTCTTTCTCACTTGCGGGCTCCCTTTGCAAACAACGGGAACCACTAACCTTATTAAGCTCTTAGACGTCGGCGAGTCTTCTTAAGAATTTTTTGGGGGAAAACTTTTTTGAAAAAAAGTTTTCCCCCAAACCCCCTTTCAAAAAACTTTTACGGGTGAGGGCTCATGAGTTGGCTCCTTTCCTTTTTACTTCGTAAAAAGTCGGAGCCGACTCATGAGCCCTCACCGAAAATGTTATTTAAATGGGAGCTTTGGATGTAAAAATGTTATTTTAAAATACTTTTTCCACAAAAGTTCTGAAAGTTTATTTTCCTGTGGTGTTATAAGGAAAGGAAAAATGACCATCTATCAACTAGCTATCGTGCAAATGGATTCCGGGCCAGACCGCACTGCCAATCTTGCGCGCCTTGAAAGCCTAATTGCCGCCTCAGCCGAAGAAGGGGCCAACTTGGTGGCCTTGCCGGAAACTGTGAATGCCATTGTCTCTGGAAGTTTTTCCCAAGTGGCCGAGCCAATTCCGGGTTTTAGCATAGAAGCTTTAGCTAAACTTGCCCGCCGCCACGGAATTTGGCTCCACTGCGGTAGTATCGTTGAACAAAACCCCGGCGGGCTTCCCTGGAATACCTCAGTGCTTCTTAACCCTGAAGGGAACATTGTGGCCACTTATCGTAAGCTGCATCTTTTTGATGTGAATATTGACAATGGGCCGCGGGTGCGCGAGAGTGATAATTTCAGTTCCGGGCACGAAATTTCTTCAATCCAAACTCCGTTGGGAAAGTTTGGCTTTACCATCTGCTATGATTTGCGTTTTCCCGAATTGTTTCGCTCTCTGGCTTTGAGTGGGGCCGAAGTGATTTTCGTGCCGGCCAATTTTACCCAAAACACCGGGCGTCGCCACTGGGAAACCCTTTTGCGGGCGCGGGCCATTGAAAATGCCTGCTACATCATTGCCCCTGCCCAATGCGGCTCCAAACCCCAATACCAAGCCCACGGCCACAGTTTGGCAATTGGCCCCGACGGCGAAATTTTAGCTTCTTTGGCTAATGATGAAGGTGTGGCCTTGACCCTTATTGACCTTGAAAAAGTAAGGGAAGCTCGCCGCCAAATTCCTGTTTTAGCCAATCGTCGCTCTGACCTTTTTGGCTCGGTCAATGACTCCTGCTTTTAAGAAAGCGCTGATTAATTAGCGTTTTCTTTTTGAATTCTAACGCTTGTAAGCGAACCGAAGGGGTGCTTCTCCAAAAGATTTCGCAATTTTAACTCTGCCTTGCGAGCGAAACGAAGGCTTTAAGCCGAAGCGTGAGCGAAGCCGAAGGAGTGAAAATTAGGCACATAAGCCTTGTAAAAATGTAACAGATCCTTTACTTGCTATTAATATCTTTCATTTCAGGAGATTTATATGACTTTGAAAATTGGCGTTTTAACCGGCGGCGGAGATTGTGCCGGTCTTAATAGTGCTGTCAAGTGGGTGACTAAAACAGCCACCGACCCCTCTTTAGCTCAATATCAAGGCCATGCCTTTGAAGTTATTGGTATTCGTGAGGGGTGGCGAGGTCTGGTGGAAGTTGACCCTTGTGACCCTGAATCTCTCGAACAATGGACAATGCCCCTAAATGAACTTGTCGTGCGCACCTGGGATCGTCACGGCGGCACAATTTTAGGCAGTTCCCGCACCAATCCCTTTAACCCGAAAAATGACCGTAGCGCCGAATGTATTGCCAACATCGAAGCTTTGGGCCTCCACGCTCTGGTGGCCATTGGTGGGGAAGACACTTTATCGGTAGCCTATCGCCTTCACAATTTGGGGCAAAAAGTGGTGGGCATTCCCAAAACCATTGATCGAGATTTAAACGCCACAGATTACACTTTAGGCTATGACACAGCTCTCAACGTCATCACCGAAGAAGTTGACCGCCTGCGCACCACCGCCGGAAGTCACAGCCGCTTATTTGTGGTTGAGGTTATGGGTCGTCATGCCGGGTGGTTGGCTTTGGAAGGTGGCGAGGCCGCCGGAGCCCACGTTATTTTGCTGCCGGAATATGAATTCGAGCTGGAAAAAGTAGCTGATTTGTTAGAAAAACGGCGTCAATGTGGCGTGCGTTACGACATCGTGGTGGTCTCGGAAGGGGCCCGCTTAAAGGGCTTTGGGGAATTCCATTTGTCGGAAAAAGAAGATGGCTTTGGCCACAAAGTCTTGGGCGGGATTGGTGCTTATTTGGCCAACAAGCTAGAGGCCATCAGCGGCTTTGAAACTCGTCACGTGGTGCTTTCCCACATTCAACGGGGCGGCCAACCCTCTGCTCGTGACCGCTTGATGGGACGCTATTTTGGTATCGGAGCTGTGGATTTGATTTTGGAAGAAGATTACGGCCGCATGGTCTCTTTCCGTAACGGGCAAATAACTTCGGTCTCATTAAAACAGGCCATTGAAAAGCTCCAAGTCGTTGATATTGATAAGCTTTACGACCCCATTCGCTACAACGGGCGCCGCTCGTCTCTGTTGCCTTGGTCACCAAAGCCTGAGTGAAATCACCCATATCCACCTTCGGAAAGTTTATCTTTATAAGGGCTTTTGGGAAACGCTGATTAATTAGCGTTTCCTTACGAAGTTGGCAATTTGCCAACTTCGCCGCCGCCGAAATGAGAGGAAAACCCATGGTTTTCCGTCCCAAAAGGCTCATGAAAGGCGGCGTGCCTTGCTGATTTATTCTGCGAGCAGAATAAATCAGCGTTTCCTTTGAAAACGGGGGCTTATGCAAAATAACTTATTCATCCACTGGAAAGAAGAGCTCCACGCCACCGGCATACCCATTATTGACGAGCAGCACCGTGTTTTGGTGGGTTTGATTAACTCCTTTTACAATCACAAAACCGATCAAGATATTGATCGCATTTTAGTGCCTACCGCCATGATGACTTTGAGTTTTGCCAAAATTCACTTTATCACCGAAGAGGAGGTGATGCGTGAGGCTCAGTTCCCTGGGCTGGAAGAACACATGGCCGAGCACCGCACCCTTTATAAAAATTTGGTGCGCACTGAGCTAAAATGTCGGGCGGTGCGTGATACTGATACTTTTTTAGAATTTTTAAAAGATTGGTGGGTGAACCATGCCAATGGTTACGATAGAGGCTATGTTGAGCACGTGAGAAAGCAGAGTAAATAGTTGGAAGTGAGTTGGTGCTGAAAAATTTAAGGAAACGCTGGTTAGTAGTCAGCGTTTCCTTTATATTGTGCGGTCTGGTCAGTTTGAGCTGTTTAAGGAAACGCTGATTAATTAGCGTTTATTTAAGCTCAAACTCTGACTTTCCTCGTTTAAAGAAATTTCGATAGCTTGTCCGCTCAGTATTTCCCCGCTTAAAAGCCCCAAAGCCAAAGGATCCATCACCTCTGTTTGAATGGCTCTCTTTAAGGGACGTGCGCCGTATACCTTGTCGAAACCGGCTTTGGCCAAGAAGTTTATGGCCTCATCGCTAAATTCCAAAGAGAGTTGGCGGTCTGTTAAGCGGCCTTGTAAAATCTCCAGCTGCAAGCGCACAATTTCGGCAATTTCCTTTTCGTTAAGAGCTTGAAAGATAATGGAATCATCAACTCGGTTGAGGAATTCCGGGCGGAAATGTTTCCGCAAGGCATCCATAACTTGAGTTTCCACCGCTTTGGGGTCGATGTCGGCCCCGGTGATAAATTGTGAGCCCAAGTTAGAGGTCATGATAATCACTGTGTTTTTAAAATCAACGGTGCGGCCTTGGCTGTCGGTAAGGCGGCCATCGTCTAGGAGTTGCAATAAAACGTTAAAAACTTCCGGGTGAGCTTTTTCCACTTCGTCAAAGAGTAAAACGCAATAAGGTTGACGGCGAACGGCTTCAGTTAAATAGCCTCCCTCCTCATAACCCACATAGCCCGGAGGAGCCCCGATGAGGCGCGCCACAGCGTGTTTTTCCATAAATTCGCTCATATCAAGGCGCACCATGGCGGCCTCGTCATCAAAGAGAAACTCGGCTAAAGCCTTAGCTAATTCCGTTTTACCCACCCCGGTGGGGCCAAGGAAAATAAATGAGCCAATGGGCCGATCGGGATCACCAATGCCGGCCCGGGCCCGCCGCACAGCTCTGGAAACAGCGCCAATAGCCACCTTTTGGCCCACCACCCGGCGAGACAGGCGCTCTTCCATGAAAATGAGCTTTTCCCGTTCTCCCTCAAGCAGGCGGTTGACGGGAATGCCTGTCCATTTGGCAACAATTTCGGCAATGTCGTCGGCTTCCACATCTTCTTTCACTAAAGCTGAGGAGTGCTGCTCGATTTTCTCCAGCTCCTGTTGCAGAGCCGGAATCTGGCCGTATTGCAGTTCAGCTGCTCGCCCCAGGTTGCCTTCTCGTTGAGCCTCTTCCATGTCGGCTCGGGTTTTTTCTATCTCTTCTTTTAAAGTGGCCGATTTAGTGAGGAGGTCTTTATCTTCTTGCCATTTTCGGCTGAGCTCACTTTCGCGGGCTCCTAAATCCATAAGCTCTTTTTCCAATTTGGCCAAACGGTCTTGGGCACCGCGGTCGCTCTCTTTTTTCAAGGCCTCTCGCTCAATGGAAAGGGTCATGATGCGGCGTTTGATTTCGTCTAGTTCCGGTGGCAGGCTGTCGATGGTCAAGCGCAGGCGACTGGCGGCCTCGTCAATGAGGTCGATGGCTTTGTCGGGCAAAAAGCGGTCGGCAATATAGCGGTGGGAAAGGGTGGCCGCCGCAACCAGGGCACTATCTTTGAAGGCGATTTTGTGGTGGACTTCGTAGCGCTCTTTGAGGCCCCGCAAAATGCTGATAGTGTCTTCCACCGTGGGTTCACTCACCATTACAGGAGCAAAGCGTCGCTCAAGGGCGGGATCTTTCTCAATGTTTTTACGGTATTCCCCAATGGTCGTGGCCCCCACACAGCGCATTTCGCCTCGGGCCAAAGGCGGCTTTAACATATTTCCGGCATCTAAACTGCCCTCGCTCTTCCCGGCCCCAACCAAGGTGTGGATTTCATCAATAAAGAGAATAATTTCCCCGCTGGAGGTCTCCACCTCTTTGACCACGGCCTTCAAGCGCTCTTCAAATTCTCCGCGGAACTTGGCTCCGGCTAAAAGCGCACCTAAATCCAAAGATAAAATGCGTTTATTCTTCAGAGTTTCCGGCACGTCACCGGAAACAATGCGCCGGGCCAACCCCTCGACAATGGCAGTTTTCCCAACACCGGGCTCACCAATGAGCACCGGATTATTTTTCGTTCTGCGGCTGAGCACCTGAATGACTCGGCGGATTTCTTCGTCACGGCCGATGACGGGGTCGAGTTTTTGCCGCCGGGCTTCATT
>CAYJAF010000059.1:0-15096 GCA_964368195.1 uncultured Thermodesulfobacteriota bacterium | reverse complement strand
GGGTCGACCGACCCCCTTCGGTTCGCTTAGGGTGCGTTAGTTTTTAAGCATAAATCATGTATAATTACAACTGCTAATTCTGGGAAAAATTCTTAAGGAAACGCTGATCAATTAGCGTTTCCTAAATTATATTGAAGGAGTCAGCACAACAATACGGGGGTGCCCGGCTAGGTCTCTGATAATTTCATCGTGGAGGCCGTAGCCTAAATTAGTTGCGATTTTAAGGAGTTGTGGCCACGAATCAGGCCATATTTCCAGTAGAATGCAACCTTTGGGCCGAAGAAAATCACGCCCTTGGGCCAAAAGACGCTCAATGATACTCAAGCCGTCCTTTCCACCTTCTAAGGCCAAATGAGGCTCATAGAGCCCAACGTCCGGCGGCAAGGTTTCCATTTCTGGAGTTGGGATATAGGGTAGGTTGGCGCAAATAAGGTGGTAGGAACGCCCTTGTAGAGGGCTTAACAAATCACCTTCAAAGAAACTGACTTTTTCTGAAAGATTTAAGTTTGCGGCATTTTCTTGGGCCAAAGCCAGAGCTTGGGGCGAAATATCCACGGCATCAAGGTGGGCGCCAGCAGGTAAATTTTTGGCTAAAGAAAGGGCGATGGCCCCGGTGCCTGTGCCCAAGTCAGCGGCCATGATTTTCTCTTCCGGCCAGAGGGCTTGGCCAAGGCGCAGGGCTTCGTCTACCAGGTGTTCTGTTTCCGGGCGTGGAATCAGGGCCGCAGCTGTTGTTTTCAGGCGTAAGTTATAAAATTCTTTATGCCCTAAAATATAGGCAACCGGTTCGTGTTTGACTCGGCGCCGCACCAGCTCTCGGTAGGCGCTCAATTCCTCGGGGGAAATGGGGCGGTCGAAGTTGATATAGAGCTCAACTTTGCTCATGGACAAAACCGAAGCCAAGAGGAGCTCGGCATCCAAACGAGCACTAGCGCAAGATTTTTCTTTGAGAAATTGAGATGTTACGCTTAAAAGCCGATTGAGATTCCAGTTTTCTGCGCTCATCTTAAAACTCTTTCAGCTGTTCGGCTTGAAAGTGAGCTCCCACTGTGGAGATGATTTCAGTCAAATCGCCATCCATAATTTCACTTAAGCGGTAAATAGTCAGGCCAACCCTGTGGTCGGTGAGGCGTCCTTGTTGGTAGTTATAGGTGCGGATGCGTTCGCTACGGTCACCACTGCCCACTTGGCTCTGCCGCTCTTGGCTGATTTTGGAATTTTGCTCAGCTTCCAATTGGTCAAGGAGACGCGCTCTTAAGACTTGTAAAGCTTTTTGTTTATTCTTAATTTGCGATTTTTCATCTTGACAGGTGACCACTAAGCCGGTGGGCAAATGGGTGATGCGCACGGCCGAATCAGTGGTGTTGACGCTTTGGCCTCCCGGGCCAGACGAACGGAAGACGTCGACCTTAATTTCTTCGGGCCTGATTTCCAAATCAATTTCTTCAGCTTCCGGCAAAACAGCTACCGTCACCGCTGAAGTGTGAATGCGCCCTTGGCCCTCGGTGGAGGGAACCCTCTGCACCCGGTGGACTCCGCTTTCATATTTCAGACGGCTGTAAACTCGTTCGCCTACAATAAGGGCCACAATTTCCTTAAACCCACCCCCATCGGTGGAGTTGGAACTGAGAATTTCCACTCGCCAACCACAGCGCTCGGCATAACGCGTATACATACGAAAAACGTCGGCCACAAACAGGGCCGCCTCATCCCCCCCGGTGCCGGCTCGGATTTCAATGACGGTGTTTTTGGCGTCGTTGGGGTTTTTAGGAAGGAGAAGAATTTTCAAATCTTCAGCAGCTTGGCTTTCTGCTCGTGCCAAATCATCAAGCTCAATTTGGGCAAGTTCCCGCATTTCCGCAGATTCATCGGTAAGCATGGTGCGGGCAGCTGAGATGTCGTTTTTTATTTTTTCCAAGTTGTGCCAAACATTTATAATTTGGCTCAGCTCATGGTGTTTTTGGGCAGTTTGGCGGAAGAGCTTGGGGTCTTTTACCAGCTCGGGGTTGGCCAGTTCCCTTTCAACTTCTTGGTGGTTTTTTTCCAATTCTTTGAAATCTATTTGCATATATTACCTAAAAAAAAGAGAAGTCGGCTAGCTTGGCGGCCGACTTCCCTGGTATGATTTTATAAAATACTAAGCTACTGCTTTTTTTAAGGCGTTGATGGCAACTTCCAGCTGTTCTTTACTCGGTTGACGGGTGGTGAGCCGTTGGAGAAGGAGCCCGGGGGCCAACAAAACACGCCAAATGCTCGTTTCCGTGGCTCGCCCGGCTTGGCGAGTTACTTCATAAGCCAAGCCGGCCAAGGGAAACATGAGGACTATTTTCAGCAAAATCCCTAAAACTGTCCGCCCAAAGGAGACGCTCTCACCTTGAGGAAAGATGAAGGGGAAAATTATGGCGAAAAACAAAATGCTCAAGGCCAAAACTAAAAAGATAAACGCCGTGCCGCAGCGAGGGTGGAAAGTGGATTGGCGAGCGGCATTTTCCGGGGTGAGGTCTTGGCCTTGTTCAAAGGTGAAAATAGCTTTGTGTTCAGCCCCGTGATAGGCGTAAACCCTTCCAATATCAGGGATTAAGCCAATACCCCAGACGTAGAGTATGAAGAAAATAAACTTAAGAACCCCATCTAGAAGGTGAAACCAGCCGGAACTCTCGTTAAAACCCCACCATTGCCCGGCCCAGATGCTCAAAGCGTGGGGGAGGGCTACAAAAAGTCCCATTGCCAAGGCAAAGGCCGCTAAAAGCGTGAGGGCCAGCGACCAAAAGGTTAGGACTTGCGGTTGGTTGGCTGTGGGTTTCGGTGAAGATTTGGTGGAGTTTTCGCTTAAATTTGCTGAATCATCAGCTGATTCAGTTTGTTTGGTTTCTTGTTTCTTTTTTTCTTCGGCTATTTGCTCGGCTATTTGCTCGTCTTGGGCCGCAATTTCCGCTGAAAAATTGAGAGCTTTCATGCCAACAATCAGTGATTCCAACAGAACCACCACTCCCCTCAGAAAAGGGCGCCCTAAAATGGGCATACGTTTGGCCCACCCCTCATAGGGAGTGACTTGGCTTTCTAAGCTGCCGTCTGCCCGCCGCACGGTTACTGTCCAGCGGTCGGGGCCTCTCATCATGACGCCTTCAATGACGGCTTGCCCCCCCACCCAAGGGGTCTTTTTAGCCTCACCGGAAATCGGACAAGCGGCCGCAAATTTTTCGGCCGGTTCCGGCTCTGAGTCAGTAGCCAAAACCGGCAGTAAAGCGGCTTTTTTCCAAAAGCTTAAGGGAGATTTCCCTTTATTAAACCCTGCTAATAAGGGCATTATTTCTTTTTGCCAACCGGTTTGGGAGCTTGGGCGTATTTACGTTGGAAACGTTCCACTCGACCAGCTGTGTCGACCAGTTTTTGCTTGCCGGTGTAAAAGGGGTGGCAGGCAGAGCAAATTTCGATTTTAATGGAATCCAAGACAGAGCCGGTGGTGAATTCGCTACCGCAAGCGCAGGTGGCGGTGACTTCTTGGTATTGGGGGTGAATGTTTTCTCTCATTTTTATCTCCATCGTGGGTCAACTGTGGTGTGCCCATATGAAATTTGGCGGGGACAATTCTCCGCTTTACATAAATTTGGCGGAGATGGTTCTCCGCTCCATCAGATACAATAAAGCATATTAAAAAAAAGTCAAGTTATTTCTTAAACCAGGGCCGACGCATGAGAGTTTTTTACAACCGGATTGCATCAAACCCGGGGCGAATGAAGGGGATACTTCCAGAGCGAGACCGCAAATTTTAGGGCCGACTGTGAGCGAAAGCGAACTCTAGGCCCAAAATGCGGTCGAGAGGCGGAAGTCGTCCCCAAATGAGCCCTCAAAACAATTGCAAAAAATTCTCATGCGTCAGCCGTGTTTCTTAAACACGTTAATCTAATTTACTATTTTCTTGGCTCCTACGGAAGAACTTTTCATCTCTTGCCTGCAATTTAAGCCCTAAAACTCGCTAACGCTCAAACAATAGGGCTTAAATTTTGCAGTCAAGTTCTGAAAAATTTTCCTCCGTCGCCGCATAATTTACGATATTCTATCAAATTAGATTGACGTGTTAAACAAAGCCGATATGTCCCAATTATTACCGCTCACCTTGGGCGACTTCCCACCTTCGGCTTCGCTTACATTTGAGGCTTGTTGCCCAATTTATCTGGGCAGAGCCAGTTTCTTAAGCCTTGTTTATTAAGTTCGCAATGTTTTCAGCAGTGAATCCGAATTCGCTAAAGAGTTTTTCGGCCGGGGCTGAGGCCCCGAAAGTTTCAATGGAGAGCGAGGTGCCTTCCGGTCCCAGATATTTGCTCCAGCCGAGGCTGAGCCCCGCTTCAACTGAAAGGCGGTTCGTTACTGTTTGCGGCAAGACCATTTGGCGGTATTCAGGGTCTTGTTCGTCAAAAATTTCCCAAGATGGCAAGGAGACCACCCGAGTTTGTTTCCCTTGGGAGGCTAAGAGCTTTTGGGCCGCCAAAGCCAAGGAAATTTCACTGCCGGTGGCTATGATAATGCTGTCAGGGGTGCCGCCGGGAGCTTCGGCCAAAACATAGCCGCCTTTACTTGAGCCCTCTAAGATGTTTGGATAATCATCAGGGTGCAGAACAGGTAAATTTTGGCGGCTCAAAATTAAGGCCGTGGGGTTTTGTCTGGTCAAAGCTATTTGCCAAGCTGAGATGGTTTCAAAGGCGTCGGCCGGCCGAATGACGGTCAGGCCCGGTATGGCTCTTAGGGTGGCCAGGTGCTCTATGGGTTGATGGGTGGGGCCATCTTCTCCGACGCCAATGCTGTCGTGGGTGAAGATATAGGTCACCGGCAATTTCATGAGGGCGGCCAGGCGAATGGCCGGACGAAGGAAATCGGAAAAGACTAAAAAAGTTGCCCCAAAGGCCCGAATGCCCCCGGAGAGAGCCATGCCGTTGAGAGCGGCTCCCATGGCTGCTTCTCTGATGCCAAAGTGAATGTTCCGCCCTTCCGGGGTGATGGCCCCAAAGGAGGGAGCTCCCTCAATGGTTGATTTGTTCGAGGGGGCTAAATCGGCACTGCCGCCCACAAGTTCCGGCATAATGGCAGCCAGGGTGTTTAAAATTTGACCGGAGGCCACTCTGGTCGCCATTTGGCTACCTTTGGCAAAGGAGGGCCAGTTGATGGATTCAGGTGGAAGCTCGTTTTTTAAACGGCGGGTTAGTTCGGCTGCTTCTTGGGGATATTCCTTTTCGTAAGCAGTTCGCAGGTTCTCCCATTCTTCTCGTTCTTTTTCCAAAACTTCGGCCCGAGCTGTAAATAAGCCATAAACCCTTTCGTCTACTTGGAATTCTCCATCTTCAGGGTAGCCGTAAAAAGCTTTTGTGGCTTTAAGGTTTTCGGCTCCCAATGGTTCTCCGTGGGCTTTGGGGGTGTCAGCTTTCGGGCTCCCGGCTCCCAGCTGAGTGCGCACCATAATAAGGGTGGGGCGCTCTTGGTCGGCCAGGGCATATTCTAAAGCTAAATGAATACCGACTAAATCCTCACCGTCTGAGACAGGAATGACTTGCCAACCATAGGAGGTAAAACGAGCTCGCACATCTTCGGTGAACGCAAGGTCGGTGCGGCCTTCAATGGTTATGCGGTTGTCATCATAAAGACAAATGAAATTGCCCAAGCCCAAGGTTCCGGCCAGTGAAGCTGCCTCGGCGCTGACTCCTTCCATGAGGTCGCCATCTGAGACCAGGGCATAAACGTGGTGATTGAAGAGGTCGAATTGAGGCCGGTTAAACTGTTGGGCCATCATTTTTTCAGCCATAGCCATGCCAACGCCCATGGCAAAACCATGGCCTAAAGGGCCGGTGGTGGCCTCAACGCCGACTGTGTGGCCATATTCCGGGTGCCCCGGGGTGAGGCTTTGCCACTGACGGAAGTTCCGCAAGTCATCATAACTCAAGCCTAAGCCGGCTAGGTGTAGCCAAGAGTAGAGAAGGGCGGAGCCGTGCCCGGCAGATAAGATGAAGCGGTCGCGACCGGGCCATTGGGGATCTTGAGGTGAATATTTTAAAAAACGGCTCCAAAGGACAAAAGCCATGGGAGCTGCCCCCAGAGGCATTCCGGGATGGCCACTTTTAGCTCTTTCCACCATTTCGGCGGCCAAAAGACGCATACTGTTAACCGATGCTTGATCTTTACGGTTATAAATTGGGTTGGACATCCTTCACCTCAAGGAAATTTTTAGGGGTTAAAAATTTGCAAGACTATTTAGCCTGAAAAAATTTACCATTAAACGCATAAATAGCATAAATAAATTTTAACACAATTTCCAAAAAACAACAATATTTTCTGATAAGCATTACAGGGGGGACGCGTCTTAATTACTGGCACTTGACCTTTGCTATTGAAGAGTGCTATAAAAAATTATGTCATATTCAAAACGACCACGCAGCCAACTGACCCCTTTAAGTGATAGTTTGGGCAAAGCTTTAAACACCGGCTTTCTCAATTTCACTGCTCAAAAGTTGCGAGTATTTGACCTTTGGCCGCAAGTTGTGGGGCCGATGGCCAGCCAGCGCACTCGGCCTAAATATTTACGTGACGGCCTTTTAGTGGTGGAGGTGCCGGGCCCAGCTTGGCTGGCTAATTACCGCTATCTCTTGCCTCAATGGTTAAAAAAACTCAACCTTGAATTAGGTGGTGGGGCCGTCATTGACGAAATTAAATTGGAAGTTGGCGAGTTTTAAACATTTAAAACCTCTTTTTTTCAAACAAATATCTCGGTGGAAAAACAAGCCGTAACCAACGGGGCCCCCTTAAGCAGAGAGCAATTTACATATGCTGACTTTTGTCATATTAGCAAAAAACGAAGGCCATATTATTGGTGACACCTTAGCCAGCCTCGATGGCCTTGGGGAGATTTTGCTTATTGATGACGAAAGCACCGACAATACCGCTGAGGTGGCTTTGCGTTTCAAAGCTCGCGTTTTGTCTCACCGCCTGGAAAATTTTGCCGCTCAACGCAATTGGGCTCTTCAGTTTGTGGAAACTCCGTGGGTTTTCTTTTTAGACGCCGATGAGCACCTCACTCCTTATTTACGCCAAAACCTTATTCAGCATCTCCAAAAATCTCCGCCCACGGCAGCCTCCATTAAGCGTCAAAATTTCGCCCTGGGCCAAAAGCATCGGTTTGGGCCACTTAAGCCCGATTGGGTCACGCGTCTTTTCCCCAAAGATAGTGTCCACTGGGTGGGTGACGTCCATGAGCGGGCCGAGACCCCTTTGAGAATCACCCCTTTGAGTGGACTTTTAATCCACTACACTTACTGCGACTGGGAGCACTACCTCAAAAAGCAATATCGCTATGCTGCCGTTTGGGCCAAGCAAGCCCATAGCAAAGGCAAAAAAACATCTGTGATCGGTGCGTTAGGGAAATCGTTTGCATCTTTTGTCAAAATGATGGTCTTAAACGGTGGAGTTTTAGGCGGCCCCCTCACTTGGGCTCTTTGTTATTACTATGCCGGTTACACTTTGACAAAATACTTAAAATTAAATGAGTTACAAAAATCATCCCCACCGGATAATGTTGCCTAGTGTTTACCAAACTTCAAATAGGGACAAAGGAGAGGGGGCATCTTTTCACAAATAGCAAGTTGACAATCCTTGCAAAATTTCCTATATTAAAAAGACCGAAAGGGTGCTAGCTACACCCTCCCGGTCATTTGGGGCAAGTCCCCCTGTTTTGTTTATAAACGAGAGATTATACCCCTATGGGAAGAGCAATTCCCATAGGGGCTTTTCATTTAGTGCTTGCGATTACGCCAGCGATCTATAATGACAGCTACCAAGATACCGGCTATAGCTGAAGCCAAAATATCTTTCAGGAATTGTTCCATAAGCAGCCTCCTTTCTCGGGAGACTGCCCCATAGCTTTAACTATAGCACATTTTGCAAATGATACGTCAATCTACTTCTTATTTTCTCGGCTCCTACGGAACAACTTTTCATCTCTTGCCTGTAATTTAAGCCCACAACTCGCATGCGCTCAAGCAGTGGACTTAAATTTTGCGCAGTCAAGTTCTGAAAAGTTTTTCTCCGTCGTCGTAAAAGTCACTATCTTCTAACAAATTAGATTGACGTGTTTACAAACGAAAGAAATTTGCAAAAAGATTCATTTTAGAGTATAATAAAGCGTTCAAAAAAACGGAACACGGTGAAATTCCGTGGCGGACCCACCGCTGTAAACGGGGACGACCAGCTAGGGCTTTGGCTTTGCTCAGCTGATTTATTCGGCATGAGAATGAATCGGCATTTCTTATAATTAGCCAAGGCAACCACTTGAGGGCTAGAGCTTACTTAAGGCAAAAACGCTCTTGGGGAAGGTTAGCTTTTAGTCGGATGATCCGTGAAGCCAGAAGACCTTTTGAACAACTGCTTTTGGACTTAAACCAAAAGAAATAAGGTGGTTGACGGTAAAGACCTCCCGCAAATGTCATTGCTTTAATGGCCTTACGGGGGGATTTTTTTATTCCTCCCAAATAAAATTTATGGAGGAATTATGTTCAAGCTGAAGGAAAATCAAACCACAGTTAGCCTGGAAATTGGGGCCGGGCTCACCATCTTCTGCGCGATGGTCTATTGCTTGGCCGTCAATCCGGCTATTTTGTCGGCAGCCGGAGCACCACCCGATGCTCTTTTCACCGCCACAGCACTGGCAGCCATCATCGGCACAGTCATCATGGCCTTTGTGGCCAACTTGCCCTTTGCAGTGGCCCCGGCTATGGGCATCAACGCCTTTTTCGCCTTTGTGGTTGTCAAAACCATGGGCTACACCTGGCCGCAAGCCGTTACGGCAGTTCTCATCTCCGGTGTCCTTTTTCTATTGCTCTCCCTTTCTCCATTGCGGGCCAAGATGTTAAAGGAGCTCCCGGCCTCTTTGCAGTATGCTGTGTGCGGCGGCGTGGGTTTGCTCATAAGCGGCATTGGCTTAATTAACAGCAAAGTCGTAGTCATGAACGGTGGTTTGCCGGGCTTGGGGAGCATCCAAGACCCCAGCGTGCAACTCGTCTTTATTGGGCTTTTCATCACGGCCTTTTTGCTCGCCTTGAAATTTCGTTATGCTATTTTAGTCGGCATCATCATCAGCACTATTATTGGTATCCCCTTAGGAGTCACCACCATTCCCGATGGCAATCAAATATTTAGCCTGCCCCCCAGCCCAGGCCCTTTGTTTATGGATTTCGACTTCAGTTTAATATGGGCGCCTGACTTTTGGTCAATTATTTTAGTCTTCCTCTTTATCGCTATATTCAACAGCTTAGCCGGTTTCTTAAGTCTTTTTAGCATCATGGGCGAAAATGAATCCATCAAAAATTCTCCTCGCATGGGCCGAGCTTTTATTGCCGACTCATTGGCCGTCATCGGCACCGGCTTCTTGGGCATATCGCCTAACACAGCCTATGGCGAGAGCGGCACCGGCATCGCTTTAGGTGGACGCACCGGGCTGGCATCACTTGTCTGTGCCGCAGGCTTTGCTGTTGCCATGTTTTGTTCACCGCTTTTCTTGAGCATTCCCTTTGCGGCCGTGGCCCCGGCTTTGCTCGTGGTGGGTTGGTATATGATCTCGCCTCTGGCTCTGATTGATTTCAATGACCCCACCGAATCATTCCCCTCGATAATTGTCTTGGTGCTCATTGGTCTTTCGTGGAAAATTGCCGATAGCTTCGGGATAGCTTGGCTTGTTTATATTTTAATGAAGCTGGCCTCCGGCCGCGGAAAAGAGCTTAACGCAACCATTTATTTTGTCGGTGCCATTTTTCTGTCGAAAATCATTTGGGATTTGGTCGGCTGAGGGTAAAATTTTAATTGCTGTTTGAGTTTTAAGGAAACGCTGATTAATCAGCGTTTCCTTGTATACCCACTATATTTTGGGGGTGCAGTTTGTGCTTGTAGCAAAATGGCCCATAAATTGCATATACATCCTGTGTGTTTTGGTGAAATTGCCAAAAACAAGCAGGAGAACACTCATGATTAAACCCATAGCTTTACTTGTTGGCATCCAACCCAACGATATAACAGCCATTTGTCAAACTTTGGAACCGATTGGCTGGCAAGTTAACTCTGTTGAAACTCCGTCTCAAAGCCGTCAACTATTAGTCACCCAAAAGCCCCCCTTGCTTTTGGTTTCAACAGAAAGGCAGCCTCTTTTTTGGCTAAAAGAGGTGCAAAGCTTGGAAATCCCCACTCAAATCATAGCTTTAATTGAAAAAGAACATTTGGAAGAATCTTTAGACTGGATTAGCGAAGGTGTCTATAACGTCATCGTAAAACCACTTTCAGCAAAACGGCTGAATAAGTTGGCCACACAGCTCTTGGCCCAAAATGAGCTCTACCATGAGATCATTGCCTTGGAAAAAAACTCAAGCCAAACTCCGTATGAGTTAGCCGAGTTCTACGCCGGGCTAATAGGCCATTTAACGGCTGCCAGCCTTCAGGAATATCTGCGGAGCGCATTGAAAAGACTCACCGGGGCTCAAGAGGTGAGCCTAGTTTTAAAAGAATCATGGCTAAAGAGGCATTCTTCTTTGACGGCAGATTTTAAATTTGAAAACAGCACTTTAAACGATAGGCCATCGGAGACGGCCATTGCCTCAAACTTTTCGCCTCACTGTTTGGAATTTGAATTGTTGGGGAAAAGCGATTCTTTCGGTTCTTTAAAGCTCCATTTTTTCACAAAAGAAGCTTTGAAAATCAAACAAGAGGAAATTTTTGCCCAGTTGATTTCAAAAATAAGTGCCGCTTGGGAATTGGTGGGACAATATCACCAAAAATCAGCTCAAGCGGCTTGTGACAGCTTAACAGGGCTCTATAACCGTCGAATATTTGAAGAAGTTTTGGAAAAAGAATTCTCTTTGGCCAAACGTCACGGCCACCCTTTGAGTTTAATCAGCCTTGATTTAGACCACTTTAAAAGCGTCAACGATACTTACGGCCACCAAAGTGGCGATATTGTGTTAAAAAAAGTTGCTCAGACCATTGAAAAAGTGGTCAGAACCAGCGACCTTGCTGCCCGCATTGGAGGTGAGGAATTCGCCATAATTCTACCTCACACCACTTTCGAGCAAGCTTTGAGCATGGCCAGACGTCTGCGCTTGAGTATATTGCGTGTAAATTTCAATATTTCGGACACTTTTCACCAAACAATAAGCCAAGGTTTAGTGAGCACTGAACATTTTCTGGTAAAATCACCGGAAGATATGATATACTGGTCTGATAAGGCTTTGTATTTAGCCAAAAGGGAAGGGCGCGACACTGTTCGCACTGTTTTAGACCTTCCCCTGACAACACCAATGAAGGATGGATCTTATGCCTTCCAGTGATGAACGGCGCAAAGGACTCAGAGCGGCCCTGCCGGCTGAATTTTATTTTAATATATTGTCTGAAATCGAAAGCTTCACCCGTGGTCAGGGTGCGGCTTTAAGGCGCTTGGCGGCCATTGATTCGGCACGCACGCCAACGCCAAAGACTGACACCCAGATTTTTCTTTCGCGTCTTGACCAGAAACTGTCTCTTTTAATTGGTATTTTAGCTGAACGAAGCAGCCATAAGAGCTACACTCATCACACCGTGGTGACCGATATTTCCGAGTTTGGGCTGGCTTTCAGCAGTACCACTTTAGAAATTGAGAGCGGAAAAATTTTGGAAATTGGTCTTTCGCTCCCGGCAGCTTCCGAGCGTTTGATGGATATTGCCGGCCGAGTGGTTCACGTTAAACACCAAGAGCAAGATGGAAAAACCCTTTTTGTTTACGGCGTTGAGTTTGTTGACATTCAAGCTCGCGATCAAAACGACATCGTCCAGTGGATTTTTTCCAACCAAAGAGAGCAAATCAGGCGGCGGCGAGAGCTGTTTGGTTCTAATATGGCATAATTTTGGAGCTTCGCTTCCCTTCACTATAAATTTAAGGAAATGCTAATTAATCAGCGTTTCCTTGAGAGTTTTAGCTAATCAACTATTAATCAACTATTAATCAACTATTAATTTGCTATTAATTTAATATTAACTTGCTATTAATTTGCTATTAATTTAAACTAAAATACAAGGCTTTAAAATTGGGCACAGTCTTGCTTTAAAAGTTTAATTATGGTGGATTTTATATGACATCTAAAAATACTCCCCGCTACCGGGCTCCTAAAGGTCGTTCCCGCAAAGGGAAAGGTTTTTTCAAAAGCTTAGGTAGTAAACTAGATTCGTTGTGGGGTTCTTTGACGGGCAAAGCAAATCTTCCCCGCCACGGTTCCCAACGTCCTCAGCCTCCTGTTCCGGCTGAAATTTTTGATGATTTACAAATTGCCATAGCAAAAGCGCAGCCTGGCGTGGAGACCTCCAATCCGCCTGTGGAAGTGCCCGGCGAAGCTCGGCGCAGATCTCACTCTAAAATTCGCCAAAAAAAACAAAAAACTCTCAACTCCTTGGTGAGCTCAGAAAGTAAGAGCCTATCCCAAGAAGATACCCCTTCTGCGCTCTCTTCGGCAAATGAAGCTGAAAACACTCTTCAAGAGGCGGCGGCCAATACTACGAACGAAGTGGTCTCTTCTCAGCCCGCAGCCAAACTCCCATCGGCTGCCCGCGAAGGCTCTCTTCGGGCACGTGCCCAGCGCAGAGAACCACGCCCAAGGCTTGTCGATGAAACCGAAAATTTGCCTTTAGAGACAAAAGCTAGCCCGTTAGAGCAAGTGGGAGGCAAAACTCGTAAATTGCGAATGTCATCTGAGGGAGAGCCTGAAGCTCCTCGGCGGAAGGCGCGACTTGTGCTTGCAAATTCTGGCGATAAAGACGCTCAAAAATTTTCACCGGCGGCAGATTCCTCGGCATATTCCAGCGGGGCCAGCACGCAAGATTCGGCTAATATAAAAGCTGAACGCATTAGCGGTAGTGGAAAACAAGAGCGAAAGAACAATATTGCCTTAGCTGATTCAAAGGGCACAGAGTCTCTTTCAGAGCCTATAGTGAAGCGCTCTCTTTCCTATTCCAAAGCCAAGAAAGATTCTTCGAGCTTCACTGATTTTGCTCCAACCAAAAAAGAACGTCCCAAAGCACCGATTAGCGACCTTGGTTTGGCCGATAGCCCCCAGCCTCCGGAGGATTTGCGCACAACGGCTCCCTCCCAGGCGGAGACCAAAGCGCGAAACGTACGCCGTTTGAAGACGAAAAAACCACGCCCTCAGGAGCCTTCTTCTTCTTCGGCTCAAAGGGAAGTGGCGGAAAGCTTCAATGCCGCACCTGAACCAATCTTTGAATCACAGATTGCCCCGAAAACTGATTTGAGCTCCAAGGCTCAAAGTCAAAGCACTTCTGCTTTTCAGCCCTTGAAGGCTTTTGGCGGAAAATTGACGCGGCGACGCCTATCGATGTTTTTGGCTGGCGGGCTTGTGTTGGTTGTGGCTCTTGTTTTCGGGGTTCACGCAACTTATGAACATTTTCATGCCGAAGATATTGTTGTGGCCAAAGTTTCTTATCAAGGTTCCAATAAAGTGCGCATTGCACCACTTGAGCCGGGGCTATATGAAATGTTGGCCCGTGAACACGACGAGGCCGTTAAAACGGAAACCGTTATTGCCGAAGGCTGGAGCTTAAGCCAAGCCTTGCAAAAAGTGGGCGTCAGAAGTAATAAAGAGGCTTCGGCTATCATTGAAACCCTCACCGGCGAAGACGGCATCTCTTTAGTCAAAGCCGGGGCCCACATCGAAGCTTTTTGGACAAATCCCGAGCATGACGAACTAGATCGCTTGGTCTATCACCCCGTTTCCAGCGGAGCTCCGTTGGTTTTAAAGCCCAAAAACGATGGAAGCTATTGGATGTTTTCCATGGCCTCACCACCGATCACTTTGAACTTTGCTAAAGAAGCCATGGTGGAAAGTTCCTTGTGGCAGGCGGCTAACAGTGCAAAAATAGACCAAAAAACCACTGAACGCATTACGGAAATCTTGGCTGCGGAAATCGATTTTATAACTGACATCAAAAAGGGAGATTCATTTCAAGTTCTCTACCGACGCGATTTTCAAGACGGTCGCCCCTTGAACAGCTCCCAACCCATAGTCGACATGATCAAAATGACTAACCAAGGCCGAGATCATGAATTTTATCGCTTTGTTAACGCCAAAGGCGAAGTTGGTTACTTCGACCCCAAAGGTCACAGTAACCGTAAGACTTTTTTCATGTCGCCTCTGCAATACACCAGGATTTCGTCTAAATTCACCATGACCCGCCGTCACCCAATTTACAAAGTTGTGCGGCCTCACCAAGGTGTTGACTACGCCGCTCCCTCGGGGACTCCGGTAATTTCCATTGCCGACGGCACGGTTATCTTCTGCGGCTGGAGTGGTGGTTACGGCCGCTTGGTCACCATTAAACACGACGACACCTACACCACCATGTATGCCCACCTTTCAAAATTTGCCCCCGGCTTGAAAAAGGGCTCGGTGGTGAAACAAGGGCAGTTAATCGGTAATGTTGGAGCCACCGGGGTGGCCACCGGGCCGCACTTGGATTTCCGCATTAAGAAAAACGGCGTCTTCATTGACCCGTTACCGGAACTGGCTAAACAACAAGGGCGGATGCTGGACGACGCCACCGACACGGCAGCTTTCACCAAGGTGGTCACCCGCACCAGAAACCGCATGACTCATTTACTCAATAGTCAAAATTGATAGATTCCGGCCACATTGAAAATACACTAAGGCAAGGCGTCGACCAAGGCGCCTTTCCCGGTGCGGTGGCCTTTTGGGGTTCGCCCCTTGAGGAGCCTGCGGCCTTGAGCGTTGGCTGGCGCGGCCTCACTCGCAACCGCGAGCCAGTTAGTAGTGAACTCCTCTACGACATGGCCTCCCTGACAAAAATTCTGGTCACCACCAACTTGGCCATGATTTTTACGGCCCAAGGTCTTTTGTCTCCCCAAGCTCCTCTCACCACTTACTTCCCGGAGTTAAAAGAAAGTGGGCCAGTTGCGTGGGCAAATTTGACGGTTGGGCACCTTTTGGCCCACCAATCGGGTTTACGCCCGTGGTTGCCCTTTTATCGTTTGGCCGGGGAAATTTTAGGAAATGCTGATTTATTCTGCTTGCA
>CAYJAF010000058.1:0-15296 GCA_964368195.1 uncultured Thermodesulfobacteriota bacterium | reverse complement strand
TTAGGAAATGCTGATTAATTAGCGTTTCCTTGCGAAGTTGGCAAAATTGCCAACTTCGCCGCGCCGAAATGAGAGGAAAAACCATGTTTTTCCGTCCCGAAGGGCTCATGAAAGGCGGCGTGCCTTGCTGATTTATTCTGCAAGCAGAATAAATCAGCGTTTTCTTTAAAACACATAAATTAATTGCCTTTTCCCCCTCTGACTTTGTCAGGCTCTTTTCATGAAAGCACCCCCGCCTAGCTTGGGTTCTTACTTAGAAACAAAGAAAACGCTGATTACTCAGCGTTTTCTTTGCGAAGCTGGCCAGATCACCGACTTCACCGAGCCTTAATGCGAGGAAAAGCCACGCTTTTCCCTCAAGCTGATGTGTTGACTTTCGTGCCAACTCCCGTCATCATGGCCACGGCTTCTTGAAGCTGGGCTTCTTGTTCGGTGGCGACTTTCATTTGAGTGTTGACGGCGGCCAATTTCGCAGCGTGATCCATCATTTGCAATGGAGCAGAAAGAATGGTCTGGGTCAATTGGCTGGTCATTTCCATGGCTTTTAAAGTGCCTGAGCTATTCATAATATGTCCCTCCGTCCTGGCTTTGTAGAGGCTACAAAGCTTAAAAGTCTCTACTTAGAGATATTGGTAATTATCTTATCGGGCAGACGAACAAAATACTTTAACTTTATTTTACACCTTACCGCATTTTTTCCCGGCAATAAAAAACTCGCATAAATCCGGTGGAAATGGGATCTATGCGAGCGTAAGTAAAGAGCACTTATTTAAACCCTTTCACACAAACGACCTTTCGGTTCTTTACTCAGCGGGGTTTGTTTGTTTTTTGTCAAGCATGCCAAATAGACTTCTTAAAAAACAAGCTCACCCTTCAAGATAAATTGGAAAATCCGCTTTGTGTGAATGCGCTTCAGTGCTTTTTATCAAATTATTTTTTATCAAGCATTTGAATCTGCTGATAAATTTATTTGTCTGAGCCTTCGTAATCGACCATGGCTTTAAGTTCACGGCCAACTTTGAAAAAGGGTAATTTTTTGGGCGGCACGGCAATAGGTTCGCCACTTTTGGGGTTGCGACCGGTATAGCCTTCATATTCCTTAACTTTAAAGGAACCCAAGCCCCTTAGTTCAGCCCGACCTTCGTTTTTCAGGCCTTCGGTGATGGAATCGAAAAAGATATTGACAACTTGTTCGGCTTGTTTCGAAGATAAAGCCACTTCTTCAGCCAGCTTTTCAACCAGTTGAGATTTATTCATAGGCACACTCCACTCCTAGTGTCTAGATTTATTTAATTATTTTAAAATACTTCGCCGACAAATTCAAGTGAAAATTTGCAAAAGGCTAAATGTTTTTACTAAACACTAGTAAAGTGGGTGTTCTTGACGCCTTTTTATGAGAATCAACAGCGCCGGGCCTTTTGGGGACGTTCAGAAGGAGCTTGTTTTTTATTCCCAAATATTGTAATCTTAAATCTATTCTATATGTAAACTTTCATTTTTATAGGTGTAAGTAAATGGCAGAATTTAATGAATATTTTCGGGCGGCTCTTTTGGATGCCGTTAAAGCAAGGGGGGCTCAAGCGCGTCTTTCCCGCGATTCGGGCGTTGGCACTTCTTACATTAATAATATTGTAAAGGGGCGCGATTACGGCTCAGAGGCTACCAGACGAGCTTTGGCTGCCTCGTTGGGTTTCCCCGGGCGCAGCTATGAAGATTTTTTAGATTTAGGGCGCGCTATTTTGAACGGCCACAAACCCCAGAGTATGGAAGCGCCGGCTTCTGCGTCCAATAGTGAGAATGATTACTTTAAGATACCATACTCAGCGCAAATTCAATTGGCGCCTGGATCTGGAGCTTTATTGCCCGCTGAAGATGACAGTGCTTCTTTTCTTCTTCATGGCCCCACGGTGGGTCGTAAAAATCCTTGGGGTTTGCGTGCTTTTGGTGTCAATGAAACGGCTATGGAGCCCATTTTGGCTCAAGGTGACACGGTTGTAGTTGATACTAAAAACACTGACTTCCGTAAACTTAAAAACAATGCTATTTATCTTATTTGTTTTGATCTTGATGAAACGCAAGGTTATTTGCGTAAACTGGAATGGGCCGGACGCGAGCAAGATCGCCTGGCCATTAAGGCCGGTAATTCTCGCCATCCCATTCTTTACCGTGCGCCACGAGAAGTGAGAATTTTAGGGCGAATTCTCTGGGCTTGGCGTCGATTTGATTAAGGTCTATTGTGAAGTTTTATCGCCGTATTGTTACAAATATTAATATATTTTTTGCCGGTATAACCGGAGTTTTACTTGTTTCCGGAGCAGGCTCATTAGAGCTAAAAATTATTGGCGGACTGATTTTTTTAATCTGCGTTTTGAACTTGTTAATTTACCTAAAAGAATTTGGTAAATGGTGCAAAGGCAGTGTTCAAGCTGCGGCGTCAGAAATTGCCACCAGGTCAGGCCCGGCCAAAGCCCCGGCTCCTCCACAAGGTGGGGGGAAGCCCGGTGGTGGCGGGGGAGGTGGAGGCGCAGGTGGTGCTCCGCCCCCTCAACAGCAAGGCGGCGGTGGCCAGCGCTAAATTTTTCTTAAGGAAACGCTAATTAATTCTGCTTAGCTGAATTAATCAGTAAGGCACGCACGCCTCACATGAGCCCTTCGGGACGGAAAACGATCGGGTTTTTCTTTAATTTCGGCGGCGGCAAAGTAAGCAAATTGCTTACTCTGCAAGGAAACGCTAATTAATCAGCGTTTCCTTAAAAAGTAATGAAAACAATGGCTGAAGCTTTTGTTAAGTGGTTAATATGAAAAATTTTTTAATTATTTTGTTGGCGTTCATCATGGCGAACCCCTTGGCAAGCCCATTAGGCGCCTATTCTCCTGACACAGAATATTTAAATGATCGTGCGGCTTTAGATGATTTAGCCCAAAGAGCGTTTGATTATATGTGGGAAGATGGGCACCCTGTTTCGGGTCTTGTCTACGAAGCTGATTTCGGCTGGCCCGTGCGGCCGGTGGCTGTGGGTGGCACAGGCTTTGGCATTGCCGCTTTGGTGGTGGCCACTGATCGGGCTTGGGTTACTCGCAATCAAGCGGTGGAGCGTCTTTTAAAAATTGTGCATTTTTTGCGTGATAAAACTCCTCGCGCTCAGCTGAAAGGTGCATTTCCCCACTGGTTGAACGGGGAAACCGGCGAAATTTTTCCCTTTGAAGGGAAAGTCGGTGATGAGGCCGACTTGGTGGAGACTTCCCTTTTGATGCAAGGTTTGCTCATAGCTCGGGCCTATTTTAACGGCCCCGGTAGTGAAAAGCTTTTGCGCGAAATAATTACAGAATTATGGCAAGATGTCGATTGGCAATGGTATACTAATGGTGAAAACAATGGCCTTTATTGGCATTGGTCGCCGCAAAAAGGCTATTTAGGCCTTAAAATTTTGGGCTATAATGAAGCGCTAATTACCTACATTTTAGCTTTGGGCTCTCCCACCCATTCGATCAGCTCAAATACATATCGCTATTGGTCTTCCGGCTGGGGTTATCGCCCTAAAAACGTTTATGGCTACCGAATTCCGGCTACTTTGCCGGGTGGCGGGCCTCTGTTTTTAGCTCACTACTCTTTTATAGGTTTAGATCCAAAGCTTTTGGCTGATAAATATGTCCCCCAAGGATATTTTGTGCGCAACGTCATGCAAACTCTCAGTAACCGTAGCTATTGCCTCTACGAGGCACCTTCGGAAAATCGTTATGCTGAAAATTTTTGGGGCTTGTCAGCCAGCCAAACTGAAGGGAGCTACAACGCCTCTGATCCTTTAAATGACCACGGAGTCATTGCTCCCACAGCGGCTTTGAGCTCAATGCCCTATACTCCCCACTATTCCCTGGACGTTCTCCATCATCTTCGTGAAGGCTTAGGAGGTCGGGCCTGGGGGCGCTTCGGCCCATATGACGCCATTAGTTTGCGTGACGATTGGGTAAGCCCCCATGTTTTGGCCATCGATCAGTTGCCCATGGTGGCCATGATTGAAAACTATCGTTCCGGTCTTTTATGGAATTTGCTTATGACTGACCCCGATATTAAGCGTGGTTTGGAGCGTGCCGGTATGACCGAGCCAAAACACCAAAACGGGTTTCCCGAAGTTGTGGTGACAATGAGAAAGGAAGATGGCAAATATGTCCCGGATGCCTTAGATTTGCGCAGGCACCCAGATAGCGGCTTGTATGAAATACCCTTTTGGAGTGAACAAGAAAATGATGTTCACTTGGCCCTCTACGACCTTAAAGGGGCCCCTTTATTGGAAATGGAGCTTTTAGCGCACCAAGGTCGCAATAAATGGACTTTCCACCCATTTCGTCGCCCTAATTCCACGGTTTTACAACTGATTCTAACCATTGGCGAGCAAACTTACGAGCTACCTGTTAGGCTACATTAATAGAGACTACATTTAGAGGTTGTCCTCCAGGGCAATCAACTTCAAGCCTCAACTAACTTTCGGAAAACTTGGGCCACAACTTCGCTTTGCCCCGGCAATATTGTGCGTAAATCCAAGGTGACTTTATCTTGAATAATGCGGGTGACAATTGGCGGCTCTGCCTTGCGGAGTATCTCTTCCAAATCATTGGCCGAAAGGGGAGGGAACTCCACAGCCACACCCCAAGATGCTTGGCCGACTTCCGGAGTTGTGCCGCCGCCGGCTTGGCTTTCGGTGGCAACCAGTTCAACGGAAAGCTTAAGGTTGCTTTTCAGAAGGCTCGCAAGCTCTTGTGCTCGCTGGTGGATTTCCTCTGGGCTGGCCCATAAAAGACTTAAAGTGGGAATGGAGCGTTTGGCCTCTTCAGGGTCAAGATAAAGGCGTAAAGTGGCTTCTAAGGCGGCTAAAGTCATTTTATCCACGCGCAAGACGCGGGCCAAGGGGTGGGATTTCAGTTGGCTGATATATTCACGGCTCCCCAATATTATCCCGGCTTGAGCACTGCCCAGGAGTTTGTCTCCACTGAAGCAAATGATGTCGACTCCGGCTTTTAAGGCTTGCTGTACGGTGGTTTCATTGTGGAAGCCTATGGGGGCCAAATCTAAAAAAGGGCCGCTTCCCAGATCGTAAATCAGAGGTAGAGAATATTGACGGGCTAAATCGGCCAGCTCGGTGATGCTGGTTTCTTCAGTGTAGCCGCTAATGCGAAAATTACTGGTGTGAACTTTTAAAATCCCCCCCGTCAATTCGTGGTCTATGGCTTTTTCATAATCGCTGACGCGGGTGCGGTTTGTTGTGCCCACTTCGCGTAAAATTGTGCCGCTTTCCTCCATAATGGCCGGCACCCGGAAGGCCCCGCCAATCTCCACCAACTCCCCGCGAGAGACAATTAGCTCCCATCCTTTGAACCCGGCCGCCAAAATTAGAAAAAGTGCGGCCGCATTATTATTCACCACCAAAGAGCTCTCAGCTCCGGTGAGTCGACATAGCAGGTGCTCCACCGGAGTTTGACGGCTACCGCGTTGGCCTAAAATGGGGTCGTATTCCAAGGTGTTGTAAGTAGAGGCCACCTGGGCTACATGGTTGGCAACTTCCGGGCTCAGAAGGGCGCGTCCTAAATTGGTGTGGAGCACAATGCCTGTGGCGTTGATCACCGGGCGCAACTTAAAGCGCATCTCCACTTGCAAAGCTTGATTAATAAGTGCTAAAAGCTCTTCTTCGGTTGGTAACTCACTGATTTTACCGCTTAAAATGTCTTTGCGCAAATCAGCCAAAACTTGACGAATAGCCGCCACAAGGTGTACCCGCGGGTAATCACGCCATTGGGGGTCAGGGCTTAAGCTTGCCAATAAGCCATCTACTTTTGGTATTTTGCGCAAAGTATTATTAATATCAGTCAAAATGTATTCTCCACTTGGAAAGGAGTTTCGGATAAGCTCAAAAAATTTAAATTTCCACTTCTAAAAGCGAATACCCTCGGCTGCTAATCACTTTTTCTAAATCTATCCACGAGATCCAGACTGTGGCCGTGTTGTCGTTTGGGTGGACGCCTAAAGGAGAGGCAGCTTTTAAATCGCTGTCTACCACGATTTCAACATCTTTGGCCTCTTCGTTAAGCAGACCAAAAGGGCTGACCGCTCCTTTGGTGAGGCGCAAGTTTTCCCATAAACGTTCTTCTGAGGCAAAGCGCAAGGGTGTGGAGCCAATTTTATCTTTCAAGCTTTTGAGGTCAACTTTTTTATCCGGCCCGAGCATCACTAAAAAGTGGCGCTTGCCCTTGGCGTCGCGCAGGAAAAGATTCTTGACGATTGTGCCGATTTTATCCAGGCCCAAAGATTCCATGGCCTCGACTGTATAGACGGCTTCATGTTCGTTAAGTTGGTAATCTATCCCCAAATTTTTTAAATAGTCATAAACTTTTAAAGCTTCCATAATTAAACCTTTCTAAACTTTAATTATACCGTGTAGGCAAAATTTTGGCAACCTGAGACTTTTTGCTCGCACGTTAATCTAATTTACAATTTCCACGGCTCCTACGGAAGAACTTTTCATCTCTTGCCTGCAATTTAAGTCCACAACTCGCTTGCGCTCGAACAGCGGACTTAAATTTTCGCAGTCAAGTTCTGAAAAGTTTTCCTCCGTCGCCACAAAATTCATGCTGTTCTTTCAAATTAGATTGACGTGTTTTGCTCGCATAAAAATTAGTTTTCGAAATTTCTCCCCAAACCCCTTTTCAAAAATCTTTTATAAACGTCCGGAGTTGGCTTTTCCCTTTAGATCGATCAACCCAAGTTTTGCAGGCATGAAATTAATTTTCAAGAGACCTTGAAAAAGCTTCGGTAGAAATCTCTGATTTAAAACTGAAAAAAGTGGCGGAGATAATTTGAGAGAGGTTCTGGTGGTGTATTTTATCAGTTGAGATGTTAGCTGAATCTGAGCCAAAAAAAGCCCAAAAATTATATTTTAAATTTAAAACATAATTTTTACGGTAAAGGTGGGGTTTGGTCTATATTTTGAAAGCCTCCTGTTGTTTTTACAGCAAAAGAAGGCTTTCGTAAACAGATTACTTATGCTTTATTTTCATAGGCAGAAGTTTTCTTGTTTGTAGAGCGCTTAGTGCTTACTTCTTCTAATTGTTTGATTTTTTGCAAAGCTCTGTCTTCGGCTCTTAGTATTAACAAGCTAAAACTTTCACCCAGAGCTGCGGCCATTTTGTGAGCATCAGACAATAAAACCCCTTGAGGTTTGTTGATGTTAGGGGTGATTGTTCTGATATGGAGCCACCTTGTGCGGCTGGCTTTAGGGGTGTCTTCAGGCCAAGCGGCTTGCGCAAATTGCCCTTTATTAAAGCCTTTTTCCTTAGACTTCTCGGTAACTAGTTCAACATAACAACGCATTATCAGGTCAGATAAATCAGGACGGTCTGGCATAAGTCACCTCCTTCAATTTAAGAATACCATAAATTAATAGTTAAAAGCAAGAGTAAAAGGTTCTGTTATAGCATTAATTTCTGGGTGAGATTTGGGTGGTAAAGCTCTTTGTTTTTCGTAGGCTAGAGGATAAGAATTGCTTTTTGCCAGCAGATGAAGTAAGCTGATCACTGGAATTTTTAAAAGTAGACCAAATGAAACTTTACGATCAACATATCCACACTTTCCTTTCCAGCGATTCATCTGAAAGCTTTGAGAACTATTTAAATTTAGCTCATAAGCTTGGGCACACTCATTTTGTGACCACTGAACATTTAGATCTTTCCTGCCTTTCCTTGGGATATGATGATCTTCCCGATTTGCGTGCTCAAGATAACATCATAAAAACAATAAAGAAATATCCAATCCACATTCTGAAAGGTGTTGAGTTGGGCTATAAGCGTTCTCGCTTGGCCGACATAAAAGAGATTGTGGAGCGGGAAAATTTCGATGTTGTTATTATGTCGGTGCATGAAAGTCACGAAGCTGAATGCGTCAGTGCTGAGTTTTTGAAAGACTTGAGCTCTGATGAGGCCTACAGCGCCTATCTTGATATATACCATGAGATATTGAATACTTGCGATTTCTATGACATTGTTGGCCACCTTGACTTTTTGTTGCGCTATATAGATAAAGTTGCGCTGAAAAACCATGAGAAGCAGCTGTCGAATTTGCTTCGCCAAATAATCGAGCAAAATAAATGTTTGGAATTTAACACTCGTTTTCTTTACCGCCAAAATGACGGCACTTATTTGCAATATATATTTGAACTTTATTTTGCTTTGGGTGGCCGTAAAATATCTTTAGGAAGTGATGCCCACAGCGCGCTGGATTTTATGGGTGGATTTGGTAAAGCAATTGAAATGCTTAAAAGTATTGGCTTTAATTACCTCACCTTCTTTCAGGAGCGACAAGAAATTAAATTTACTCTATAGCTTCCAGTTTAATTTTAAATGCTTGCCCCTTCCACGGTAGCCCTTGTTTTTATTGTAAAAACCCGCCCTTATGAGATGCCTTAGCCTCTCGGGGCGGGTTTTGTTATGTTGTTGAAAGCAAACATTTTGTTTGAGATTTAGATTTGTTTTGGCTAAAAGTGAAACTCTCTTACCAACAAATTTACATTTTCTGGGCGCTTAGGTAGAATAAGGCCCAAATGGCGGCTTACAGACCGAAGTGGGTTAGTAAGATTTTTTCAGCTTCAGCGTTCCAAAGCCCTTTGTGAGCTTTGACGCTTGCGTCTAACTTGGCGAAAAGAGGGTCTTTTTTGCCAAGTTCGGCAAAGTCGCTAATGGCTGTGAGCGGCATATTAATAGGCGGATAGCTCAAAATTTTTCCGGCGTGGATTTCCGGCAAACTAGCGGTGGTGTCGGCCACGGCATCAAGCCCGCAAATGTGGCTCACCATCACGGCGGTGTGGAGTTTGTTCTCTTCCGATAGCTTCAGAGCTTCTTTTAAGTCATCGGTATTCCCACCGGTGCTACCCAAAATATGAGTGGATAAGTAGTGGCAATTATACAGATTTATACTGGCGGTAAAGTCTGAATTTGACGGCCCGGCAAAAAAGTTCAAGCAGCCGTCAAAGGCCATGAGCTTATCGCCTAATTCGGCCACCTCTTTGATGGGAGCATAGACAAAGACGTCATCGTAGCCGTGACCTTGAGTAATACCCAAAAGTTCTTGGTAGACATCAGCACTCTTCAAAGGGTTAATATAAGTGAGCTCGACACCGTTTTCTTTGGCAAATTCAGGAGTTATCAACTCTTTGGCCCGAGCGATGCGGCCATCGTCAACGTCGGTCACCACAACACGTTTGGGCTTGTTGCCGGCCACCAGCGGATATTCAATAGCCCCTAAACCCATGGGGCCACACCCGCCTAAAATAAGGACATTGCCACCTTCTTTAATGCCCATGGCGTGGTCGTAGTTCTGTTTATTGGTATGATACATAATGTTGTAGCCGCCGATGATGCAGCTCATGGGCTCACCCAAAGAGGCATCGAAATAGGCCTCGCCATTGTAATGTAGCAAACAGCCGAGTTCCATAACTTCTTGGGGAATGATGCAGTAAGTTGCGGCTCCGCCAAAAAATTCGTAAGAATAACCGGGAGATGCAAGGCTTCCTTTGTAGTTGAGCGCCGGTTGTTGCGCATATTTTTCACCGACTTTAAATTCACCCTGCCACTTTTTACCAACCGCCACAATGTCACCGGCAAATTCATGGCCAATAATAATGGGGTTAGTGTCTACATTTTGTGGGCAACGCTTATGGGCTTTGCCTTGGCGCAATAATTTATAGGTAGACATACAAATACTGTCAGTAATTATTTTGACTAAAATTTCATCGTCTTTTATCTCAGGAAGTTCAAACTCCTCCAAACGTAGATCATCAGCCCCATACATCCGGACTGCTTTGGTCATAGTTCCCATGATTTTAACCTCTTATGTGGGGCCACCTTAGGTTTTGTTGGTCTTATGGTGGCTCGCTTTGTTTGGTTATGGTTGATTGGCAAGCTTTTAAGGAAAGGTGTGCTTGTGAGCATTTCCTTAAATATATTCTATGTTTACTTGCTCTTTTAAAGTGTTAATGCACTCAAGGCTTGGGGCTTTGGTGCCTTCGGTTGTCACGGCTCCGCCACTTGCGGCCACCGCTAGTTTTATTGTGTTTTCAAAGTCATAGCTATTGGCAAAAGCGTAAGCCACTGCCCCGACCATGCTGTCGCCAGCTCCCACGGTGGAGGAAACTGAAACTTTAAGTCCCGGGGCAAAGGCGGCTTTATCTTTTGTCACAAAAATTGCACCCTCCGGCCCGAGGGAGAGGGCAATAAGCCCCACGCTTTTAGTTGCAATGAGTTCTTGGCAAAGCCCCTTTAGTTCAAGCAAGCTAAGGTTTTCTGAATCGCGCTTGAAATAACGTAAGAGCTCTTCCTTATTGGGTTTTATGAAATCAGGTGCGGAGTTCAAAGCGTTGGCAAAAGCGTCGCCGTCGGCGTCTAAGAAGACTCGGGCTCCTTTGGCTTTGAGGCTTTTGGTCAGCTCTTGGTAAAATTCAGGGCTGGCACCTTTGTGTGTGCTACCGGAGAGCACAAAAATTGCGTGGGGTGATTTCTCTAAAAAAGTTAAGAGCTTTTGTTCTAAAGCTTTTTCTTCTTCTTTGCTGGCGGAAATGCCGGGGTCGTTGACTTCGGTTATGCCGTTTGTTTTGTCTAAAAGTTTTAGGTTTATTCTGGTTGAACCTTTGGCTTGGATAAAATCGTGTTTTAACGACAAGTTATCCAACATGCGCAAGAGAAAATCTCCGGTATCTCCTCCCACAAAGCCGGTGGCAATGCTTTCGCCTCCCAAGGTTAATATGAGCTTAGAGACATTAATCCCCTTGCCGCCGGCATCAATTTCGCTCTCTTTAATACGGTTTAAGCCGCCGGCGACTAAAGGGTCGATGGTAGCTGTTTTATCGAGGGCAGGGTTCAGTGTTACTGTAATAATCATAAAACATGATCTCCGCATAAAATTTTTAAGCAGAAAAGTAAAATTCCAAGTGGTCTCAGTGAAGTTTATTTTAAAATGTTACTTCGTAAAGAGCTCTAAAATTTTCTCTTGACTAGCGGTGGCCACCAGAGCTTCCACATCGCTTTCTTCTTCCAGTGATTCGGCAATGTTTTCTAAAATGCTTAAATGTTCGTTACTTAAAGCAGCAATGCCAACAACAAGCTTCACGGTTTCACCGCCCCAATCAAGGCCATCTGGGTAAGTTAAAACGCACAAACCCGTTTTTTTGATGCTGGAGGCCGCACTTTTTTCGGCGTGGGGAATGGCAATAAGGTTGCCAATGGCGGTGGAAAAGCTGAGGTCGCGGGCGATCATGCTTTCGATATAGGGTTCATCCACATAACCTGCTTGGCAAAGCATGGCTCCGCAGCGGCGAATGACGTCATCTTTGGGTTCCACTGCTTGGTTTAATACAATATCTTCTAAACGTAACATCTTGAACTCCTTACAGGTTTTCTTCTAGGATTTTTTTGGCTGCGGCTGCGGCTTCCGCCTCATCAGCCCCATCGACGGTGATGATAATTTCATCGCCGTTTTTGGCCGCTAAGCCCATGACTGCAAAGAGTTTTTTTGCATCAGCTTTTTTTTCACCTTTTTGAATGGAGACGCTGGCAGTAAATTTTTGCATCTCTTTGACAAAGAGCCCGGCCGGGCGGGCGTGAATGCCGTGTTCATCTTTAATGGTGTAGTTAAAAGTTTCCATAGACAATACCTTCTTTCGTAGTTAATGCTTTCAATAAAGTGTCATATTCCGGGGCATTTAAAAAGTTGTTGATCAAAATTAGATGGGCTTTGGGGTTGGCGTTGGCAGCCCGCTCGCCCAGTTGGTTGTGGGTCACTACCACGTCGGCATCGGCCGGAATTTCGCTAACCGGCGAGTGCATGACTTCTATGTTTTCAAAGCCGGCTTCACGCAGTTTTTTGCGTAATTTTGTGGCCCCCATGGCACTGCTACCCATCCCGGCATCGCAGGCGAAGGTGATTTTTTTCACCATGCGCTGAGTTTGCCCGCTTTCAGCAGTTGCTGTCTGAGCACTGTTTCCTTGAGTATCAGCCGGTTGAATCGCTTTCGTTCCTTTGGCTTCGGCTTTCATATCTTGAACGCTTGCTTGAGCTGCCGCCAAGGAGTCTTCGTCCTCAGCGTCTTTGGCAAAAGCTTTCAAAAGGATAACGGACAAGATAAAGGTTACCACTGCGGCAAGCGAAATGCCGGTGATGTTGGCGAAATATGAACCGGCCGGAGTCATGAGCATTTCAGCAAAAATGCTCCCCGGGGCGGCCACACCGGTCAAGCCGCCACCTAAGGCGTTGATGGTGAAGACCCCTGTCGCCCCACCGGCAATAAGAGCCACAATTAAAATGGGGTTCATCAGCACAAAGGGGAAATATATTTCGTGAATGCCGCCGAAAAAGTGAATAATGGCGGCCCCTGGGGCGCTTGTCTTGGCCGTGCCTTTGCCCACCAACATATAAGCGAGCAACAAGCCCAAGCCTGGGCCGGGGTTAGATTCGATCATAAAGAAGATGGATTTGCCGGCTTCGGCCACTTGTTCAGCACCTAAGGGTGTGAAAACACCGTGATTTATGGCGTTGTTGAGGAAGAGGACTTTGGCCGGTTCCACTAAAATTGAGGTGAGGGGCAATAAACCGGCATTGACCAGCCAGCTGACTCCTTCACCTAAGATGCTGGTTCCGGCGGCAACCATGGGGCCAATGGCGTAAAAGGAGATGATGGCAATTAGGCCGCCAATGATGCCGGAGGAGAAATTGTTGACCAGCATTTCAAAGCCGGCCGGGATTTTTTTATCAATCGATTTATCAAAAGCCTTGATGGCTACGCCGCCAATTGGGCCCACAATCATGGCTCCCAAAAGCATGGGAGTGTCGGGCGCGCCCATGATGACGCCAAAGGTGGCCACAGCCCCCACCACGCCACCGCGAATATCGGCAATCGCCCGTCCGCCGGTAAAGCCAATGAGAATGGGCAATAAATACGTGAGCATCGGCCCGACCATGGAGGCCAATTTTTCATTTGGCAACCACCCGACCGGAATGAAGAGGGCTGTAATCAGGCCCCAGGCAATAAAAGCTCCAATGTTGGGCATAACCATGCCGCTTAAAAATCGACCAAACTTTTGAATGCTTTGCTTCATGGCTGTTTCATCTCTCCTTTTTGGTGCGCTTCTCCTTGATCTGGCTCAAGGGTTTATTTATATATAAAATATCAATGATTTAATCATCCCTTGATCATTATGTCTGTGCTATTTTTTCGCGCAAGGGCAAAACAGCTGACGGTGTAACAGACAATTCATCTAGGCCGATTTTAACGAAAAATTCCACCAAGTCCATGTCATAAGATAGCTCGCCGCAAATGCCGGCCCAAATTCCGTTTTGGTGGGCGTTTTGGCAGACTAATTCAATCATGCGTAAAATTGCTTCATGGTGGGTATCCACAAACTCGGCGATGCTTTCATTTTGGCGGTCGACGGCTAAAGTATACTGGGTGAGGTCATTGGTGCCCATGCTGAAAAAATCAACTTCTTTGGCCAATAAATCACTCACCATAACAGCCGCCGGAGTTTCAATCATGATGCCGACCGGAATATCTCCTTTGAAATCGATACCTTCGGCCGTCAGCTCTGCCTTTACTTCTTCCATGATGGCCTTTGAGCGCACAACTTCGGCCACGGAAATTATCATCGGTAGCATGATATAGGCGTTACCGTGAGCGGCAGCTCGGTAAATGGCGCGCAACTGAGTTTTGAAGATGTCTGGCTGGGTGAGGCAAATGCGAATGGCTCGCATGCCCATGGCGGGGTTTTCTTCATGGGGGAGTTTGAAGTAAGCGGCTTGTTTATCGGCCCCTATGTCTAAGGTTCGAATGATGACGGGTTTATCACCCATTTTTTGGAGCACCGTTTTGTAGGCGTTGTATTGTGTTTCTTCGCTTGGGTAATCATTGCTTTCTAAATAGAGGAATTCACTGCGGAAAAGCCCGATGCCCTCAGCGTCATTTTTCAAAACAGCCTCAACATCGGCCACGCAAGTAATGTTGGCGTATAGTTTTATTTTGTGTCCTGATTTAGTTGCGGTTTGCCGGCCTCGATAAGCTTCAAGCTTGGCGGCCTCATCGGCTAAGGCCTCTTTGCGGGCTTGTTTGGTCTTTAAAGTTTGCTCGTCAGGCTCAATGATCATCTCACCTGTTTCACCGTCGATGATGGCCATTAATCCGTTGTATTTTTTATCTAAATTGTCTTTTAAACCAATAATGGCCGGTAGCCCCAAAGTGCGGGCAAAAATGGCGGTGTGGGAATTTTTACTGCCTTCGGCGGTGGCAATGCCCAAAACTTTTTCGCGGTCGAATTGAGCTGTCTGGCTGGGAGCAAAATCGACCCCGGCGTAAATCAGGGGTTCGTGGCTGTCAATGCCGCTCTGCTCGCCGAGCAAAACACCTAAGAGACGGCGTGAAATATCTAAAACGTCGCTGGCGCGCTCTTTCATATATTCATCGTCCATCTCGGCAAACATTTGGGCAAACTGCTTACCTGCCTGGCAGACAGCATATTCAGCCGAGGCTTTATTGTCTTTTATTTCCGCCTCTATGGCTTCGCGATAATCTAAATCATCAAGCATCATCTGATGGACTTCAAAGAGGACGGCGTTTTCGGCCCCTAATTTTGCCTCGATGTTTTTCTCCAGTGTTTTGAGTTGCTCCATGGCCTCCAGGCGCGCTTTTTCCAAGCGTTCCAATTCGGCTTCGCAATTTTCAATGCTAGATAATTCAGCATCTAAATTTAGCTGTGAAGCGAAATAAACTTTGCCGATGGCAATTCCCTTTGAGACTCCTTTACCTTCAAGTGTTATCATTCGCTTCTCCTTTATAATAGATTTTCGAAAAGTGCTGTTAATCTCCGTTTTAAATTTCTCACACAACACACAATAGTTTTATATAGTATATGGAAAAATGAAATATATGTAAATGGCCCTAAAAAATTATTAGGGAAACCAGTCTCTTATATATGACAGATTAAACACGTTTTTGTTGATTTTATTTTATATGAGATTTGCGGCCAAAATTTTAGATGCTCTGATTTATTCTCCAAGCAGAATAAGCCGGCAAAGCACGCTGTTTTCATGAGCCCTTTGGTGGTGTGCACCATGATTTTTTCTCAAGGGTTATGGCGAAATTGGGATTTCTGCCAACTTTGCAAGGAGACGCTATTGAATCGGCGTTTCCTAAAATGGCTTTGGGTTTTTACTCAAGGAAATCAATTTTCAGAGATTTTGTGGAAAAGTTATTTTAAAATAAGATTTTACT
>CAYJAF010000057.1:0-15674 GCA_964368195.1 uncultured Thermodesulfobacteriota bacterium | reverse complement strand
GTTTCATCAATTATTGCTAGCTGTTACTGCTTTTTTCAGCGGCGACTAATTAGTCCGCATTCCCTTTATTGAACAGGAGTTTGCGTTGTGGGGGCCACTTTTTCTTCAATCATTCGCTCCAACCGTTTAAGCTGACCTTCCGTCAAATTGTAACGCCACGTTTCATATTCGGGGCGAGCTTTTTCATAGCCCAATGCCGCCGCCTGATAGAGCCAAAAAGCCCCGGTGATGGTGTCTTTGGGCGTGGCTTGGCCGGTGAGATACATCTGCGCTAAATGGTAACAAGCTTCCGGCAAATAGGCTTGGGCCGCTATTTTAAAATGGCGTAAGGCAGCTCGGGGGTTGGCCTTGCGTCCAAAGTCGCTGGTTAAATTTAATTTACCCAAAGATAAATGGGCCGGGGGGAAATCTTGGTCAGCTGCTTGAGTCAAGCGGGCCATCGCCTCCACTTTGCGCCCTTCGAGCAAATAAGCTTCCCCCAGCCAATAAGCAGCCTCGGCAGTGTCGGCGTGGGCCAGCCAACGCATGGCAACTTCCGGATTTTTTTGGTAAAAAAAGAGGCCTAAGGTTTCGGCGGCACCGGGGTCGAAATTTTCAGCGGCCACTGTCAGCCATAGAATGCCTTGTTTTTCATCTTGAACCAAGCCACCTTCACCGTTTAAATACATCTCTCCCAAGCGGCGGGCGGCCCCGGGGTGCCCGGCGGCGGCCCCTTGAAAATAGTAGGAAGCCGGGGGCATTTCTGCTTTCACTTCCGGGTTATTTTCCAAGAGCTGGCCGAGCTCAAAGGCGGCCTCAACCCACCCGGCCCGGCTGGCCTTTTGAAGGCGCAGAGCGTAATCGATAATGGTATTCTCAGCTTGGCTCCCGGGGCGGGCCAAACGGGCCAGGGCTAATAAAGCTTCCCGTGAACCGGCGGCCGCTGCATTTTCATAATGCATCTGGGCACCCTTGTAGTCCGGCGGGCCTTCGGCTCGGTATTCCAAAGCGAGCCCCGAGAGGAGCTCTTTTTGTGCTTCTTTATGGTTTTGGGCGCTTAAAGTAGCCGGAGCCCAAAGGCAACACATTAATAATAGGCTAAAAATTTTCATTGTTCAAGATCCAAATTGAGAAAGTTTTCGTAATTCGTTTCACTTCCCGGGGGCGCTTGGCCTCTTAACTGTTCTTGCTGGGAGGAAGGAGGCTGAGTTTGCGGCACCACTGGAGCAGGCAGAGGCGGAATAGGCACTGAGCTTTGGCCCATAGGGGGAGCTGAGGCCGGGCTCTTCGGAGACGCGGCCTCTGGCGGTGTGGGCGGCAATTTGAAAGTTGTGGTGGCGGGTGGCAGTGCATTGGGCGACTCTTCCTTGAGGCGCGGAGCCCGTCCGGTGGGGTTGGCCCCGGATCGGAAGCTAAAGGGTTTTAAGCCAATTTGATCCACAGGCCAGACCTCCGGCCACATGGGGTGGGGGCCCATATCACTTAAGCGGGCATCTATGAGCTGAGTTTCATGGAGCTGATAGAGAAATAAATAGGGGGCTTCGGCTTCTAAAACATCTAAAAGCTGGGTCAGTTTGTCGGCCCGTTCCCGCTCCACCCGAAAGACATCGTTAGGGCCGTCCCCGGCTTGGCCTACGGTGTTGACAATATTAGTAATGAGTTGATCCACCGGTTGCGAACGGAAAAAAGCGGGGTTCCCACTGGCTGATGATTGGGAATCCAAAAGTGAGCCCAGCCACATATCGGCCGACGGAATTTCCGGCTTGCGGCTGGCTAAAAGGAGGTCATACTCCCCCCGAACCAATAGGGCTTGGGCTTGGGATCCGGTCATAATCTGGCATGTGACCCCCACTTTGTCCAAAGTCTTGGCTATTAATTGGGCGTCTTTTAGGTCTTGACTGTCTTTGGCGTCTTTCACTATTAATATTAAAGGAGCTTGCGGCGGGGTTGATTTCAAAACTTGGAAGCTCTGTTTTACTTCGTCAATTCCAAAGGAATTCGCACCCTTCACTTGGCTTTTGGCCAGATAAAAAAGCCCCGGCGGAAAGGGGCTTTCCAAAGAGCCCGGCCAGCCTTTAAAGGTTTCGGCTAAAATTGTGGCCAGAGCTCGGCGCACTGTTTTCATTTTAGTGTAAGGGCGCATGGTGTTGAAGGCCAAATAGCGCACTCCAAAAGTGGGGATAGATTTCACCTTGTATTCCACGGTCAGAGATTCTTCCTCAAGCACCGGCGGATTAATGGTCAAATGGGCCTGGTGAGCCAAGGCTTTGGTCAGGCGTTCTGATTGGTTGGGCTCATAGTGAAACATGACGGTTGCTGTTTTGGGTTGGCGAGTGAGCTCGGGCCGTGCTTTTAAGGTAATGGTGTCATTTTGCCATGAAACGAGTTCGTAGTCGGCGCTGCCCAAGGTGTTCCGCAGTAAATAATTGGGGTCGTGGTGGGCCAAGCTAGGGCTGACTATGGAGGCTTGCGGGAGGGCTAAAGATGCCAAAAACGGGGGCCAAGGCCTGGTTAAAATTAGCCTGAAAGTAAAGGGGCCCAAGATTTCCAAGCTCTGTAAATAGGGGAAATATCTTTTGCCTAAAGGGCTCGACATGAGGCGGTCAAAAGAAAAAAATAGAGCTTCACTATTGACTAAAGTGCCGTCGACAAAAGTGCGGCCCTCCCACAAGACAAAGGTGTAGCTGAGGCCGTTGGGAGAGACAATGACCCGGCGGGCCAAAGAGGGAAGAGGTTTGGCCGTGCCCGGCTCTAAAGTCATCAGCCGATTATAAGAAGCCATGATAACGGGCCAGGCGGCTTCGTCATTGGTGGCGTGGGGGTCGAGGCTCTGGGGAGCTCGGGGGTAAATAGCACGGAAATCTGTGCTTTTGGGGCTTGGCTCTTGGTTTGGTCTTGCCCATGAAAAAGCTGACGGAATTTGCCCCATCAAAAGGAGGCTCAATATGAATATTTTAATTAAGTTCAAAACTTTAAGCTTTCATTCAAAGGTTTTTAGGGCTTTTGCCTTGGAACTACATTAGTCGCAACTAAAATTAAGCAAAAAATGTGCCGTTACTTTTCCGTCAAAAATATTACATTATATGTATTTCCTGAAAGAAGGGCGTCGAAGCCCAACTACCAGTCAGGGCCTACGCCTCTAAATTCTCGCCGCTCGCCTCCGGGGGTACTTCTCCAAAACATTCCTTATTTTAATTCCTTCGGCTTCACTCACGCTTCGGCTTCGCCTTCGTTCCGTTCATTAGGCGGATTTAAAATTGCGGAATTTTTTGGAGAAGCACCCCCTTCGGCTTCGCTTGTTTGTAATATGCTTTAGATTTCTCTTGTAAATCATCTTTGATTACAACAACTTATCCTGCAAAATGTAATTATAATCGAAAAAATTTAGACGCGTAGGCCCTGCCAACTGCCATTTTCGCAAAGCACAGCTTAAATCAAAAAACCGAAGGCTAAGGCCTTCGGTTTTTCTTCACAACAAGGAGAATTGTGTTTATGGTATATTGTGGCCTTTTGGCGCAGCCACGGGGAATGTTTAAGCAATATGTAGGCCAAAAAATGCACTAATGCTCTGTGGTATGAAAAAAATTTAAAAAAGATTTTCATTCAGCACTTTTTCTTAGCACTCTTTAGCTCAAACCCTTTATTTTAAAAGCTGAAACTTTATGAGTGTATTTACGAATAAAAAAAACCGAGACTTAGGCGGGTCTCGGTTTTCAGCAACAAGGAGAATGAATTTTAGAGTTTTAGCTATGGCCTTAGGCGTGACCATGCTTTTTACTCTTGCAACCTGCGTGCCAAGTTGTGAAGCTGTTTAGGAATAATTTTATGCTGTTGAAATTACAGAAGAAAATATTCATTCAGGTGAGATGAGCTTAAAGCTTTGATTCAAAAATTTGCGATATGCGCAATAAATATATCTAAATTATTGAACTGCCCGGTCTTATTTTTTGAACTAAAGTTCAAAAAATAAGACCCCCACCTAAAAAGGTGGGGGTCAATAATTTAGACTTGTTCGCTTTTGGAAACGCTGATTTATTCTGCAAGCAGAATAAATCAGCAAGGCACGCCGCTTCACATGAGCCCTTCGGGACGGAAAACCATGGGTTTTCCTCTCATTTTGGCGGCGGCAAAGTCGGCAAATTTGCCGTAAGCAAATTGCTTACTTTGCAAGGAAACGCTAATTAGTCGATGCTGAAAAACTTCCTTTCGGGCGTTTTTCAGCGAGGCACGCATGCTTTCGCACCTCTTTTGCGTTCGCAAAAGGTCGCCGGAAGTGAATTCCGGCTGGTGCTTCGCCTGCGGGCGCCTGCCTGACCGGCAGTCACCTTAGCCGCCGCTTGGGCACATTTTAGGTAAAAAATATGCTGATTTTCAGGCAGAACCCTACAATTACCTTGCATATTTTTTACTTGATCTTTCGCCATTTTAAGTAATATTACAAGCAGTTACGGCCTTTTTTAGCGGCGACTAATTAATCAGCGTTTCCTTCTATTGCTCACAGTTTGCCAATTAAATCTATCCCCGGTTTCAAGGTGGCAGCTCCCGGTTTCCATTTGGCCGGGCAAACTTGATCACCGTGTTCTGCCACAAATTGGGCGGATTCCACTTTGCGCAAGAGCTCTTCTGAGCTACGGCCAATGCTTAAATCGTGAATCTCGTAAGCTTTGATCACGCCTTCGGGGTTAATGACGAAAGTGCCGCGCAAGGCTACGCCATCTTGGGGGAGGTATACGCCAAAATCTTTACAAAGGGAAGCCGTGGGGTCGGCCAACATGGGGTATTTAATGCCTTTAATGGTGGCGGAAGCATCGGCCCAGGCCTTATGAACGAAGTGGGTGTCGGTGGAGATGGCGTAAATTTCACATCCCAGCTTTTGGAAAGCGTCATAAGAATCAGCCAAATCACCGAGTTCAGTGGGGCAGACAAAAGTGAAGTCTGCCGGATAAAAAACGAAAACAGACCAGTGACCTTTGAGAGAATCTTGGGTTACTTCTTTAAAGTCACCATTGTGATAGGCTTGAACTTTGAAATCGGGCACTTGTTTGTTGATAAGGTTTTTCATTTTTTTTCTCCTTTTGAATTTGGGCGAAGCTTATTATCGTTAATATAGTCGCCGTTGAAAAATCTTATAAAGTCTGGTAATAATTGATAAAATAATGGAAAGTCAAGTAAAAATATGCAAGGAATTGCAAAGGCCAAGGTGAAAACCGGCATATTTTTTACGGGGAAATAATTTTGAGGCGGCTGAGGCGACTGTGCCGCTTTGGCAAGGCGCCTTAGCGAGGTGAAGCACCAGCCGGAATTCACTTCCGGCTGCCTTTTGCGAACGCAAAAGAGGTGCAAAAGCGTGGGTGCTTTTGGTGCGAAAAACGCCCCAAAGGGAGTTTTTCAGCACCCACTATTATAAACTAGAGTTGAATTGTGAGGGGTCATTTATTTCGGCCAAGAAAGGCGACTCGTAAATGTCATCACGTTGGTTCACGGCATCTTCAACCACTCCGTCGGCTACTAATTGCTTGTATTCCGCAATGTAGTTCAAGGCTTGTTGGTGATAGCCTGAATTGGGATAATATTTCAAAAGGCCCATGAAGCGCCCGACAGCTGCGGCATAGTCTTTACGTTCGTAATAAAATTTACCCACGTAAAATTCATGGCCGGCTAAAATATTCATGGCTTCAGCGATCCGAGCATGGCCGGCTGCGGTATATTGGCTTCGGGGATACATTTCCACAAGGCGCCCAAAAGTCTGAATGGCACTGATGGTTGGTTGCTGGTCGCGATCCACACCATGAATTTGCTCATAATAGCACATCCCTTGCTGGTAAATAGCATAGGGTACCGCATGGTTAGCGGGGTGGAGACGCTCAAAATCTTCATAGGCCGCTAGAGCTTCGATATATTTTTCTTGGTAGTAAAGGGCGTCTCCCAGTTTTAATTCGGCCAAAGTGCCGTATTCACTATAGGGATACTGGTCTTTCAGCTGGCTCCATAAGGTGGCTGCCTCGTCATAATCATCGGCATCCATGCGTTCTTGAGCTTGTCGAGCCAAAGTTTGTGGTGCATCTTCACCTAAATCCAGTTCAGATGACGATTGAATACCAAACCATTTAGAGACAGTATCAGAAACAGAACTCCCGCCACCGCAAGAAGGCAAAGTACCCAAGACCATGGTCAAAACTAACAATGGCCCTAAGGTGACTATTGATTTCATAAAAACCTCAAAAATTCCCATAGAGGGAAATCGTTCTTCTGAGCACGAAAATGGCCCATTATGAACTAAGCCAGCCCCGATGTTTCACGCCAAACATCCGGAAGACTGGTAAAAAATGATATGATTACAAAGTGATTACAGAAGAGCTAAAAGAGCTTCTTTTAAAGGAGCTTTCCCTTGGGCACCAACTAAACGCTTCACTTCCTGGCCGTTTTTGAAGACTATCATTGTGGGAATAGAGCGGATCCCCAAAGTCATGGGAGCTTGATTGTTTTCTTCCACATTCATTTTACAAATGGCTAATTTGCCTTGCAATTCTTCTGAAAGTTCCTCTAAAATAGGCCCTAATGATTGACACGGCCCACACCACGGAGCCCAGAAGTCAACTAAAATAGGAATAGTTGATTCTTTGGTTGCAGTTTCAAAATCGGCATCTGTCAAAGCGCGTAAAGCAGACATGAGTGTGACTCCTTATAAATATAGTGTGAATTTTATTAAAATAACGACCCTGCTCAAAGTAAGAGCAGTTGCCAGCAGTCAAAAGCTTGTGGTATGTTAAAATTTGTCTTTGGCAATAAAATAAATTTTCCACAAAGCCGTTTTATTCTAACTTTCTTAAAGGGGAAGGTCAAGCTGCTTTTTAGAATAATTTATCTAGCTAAGCTTCAGTTGCCATTCTCTTTGCTTTTTATGTTATAGGAAACGCTGATTTATTATGTATGCAGAAGAAATCAGCAGGGAAACGTTAGTAAGTCAGCGTTTCCAATAATATTTTCAGTTGATATTCGCAAATGTCAATTTTTTAATCTGAAATAGCTAAATTAGAAAAGATGACCCCAATAAGTAAAATAAGTTAAAAGGGGAGTGAAGGAGCTTTTATGAATATCTTGGTGCTCATCATTTGTTTTCTCGTCATGCTGGGTGGTTTGGCCGGGACAGTCCTACCGATTTTGCCGGGTATCCCTATCATTTGGGGAGCAATGTTTTTTTACGGCTGGTTCAGTGATTGGGCCTATTATGGCTTGACAGCAATGGTCATTACCGGTGGATTGACCGTTTTAAGTTTGGTGGTAGACCAGTTGGCCTCTTTGATGGGGGCAAAAAAATTTGGGGCCAGTCGTGCCGGGATGATTGGTTCGGTGGTTGGGGCAATCGTCGGCGTCATTTTCTTTAACATTATAGGTCTGATTGCCGGAACTTTTCTGGGGGCCATGGTGGCTGAGATGCTTTTTAACGGCCGTAATTTATGGGAATCAATGGCTTCGGGAACCGGTGCGCTTTTGGGCTTTTTGGCCGGCAGTTTATTTAAATTCATGCTGGCTTTTTCTTTAATTGCTTATTTCGTTTTTGCTCTTGTTTTTTAAAACTTCACCCCGAAAAACTTTTGAAAATTGATTTTCATAGTGCTTGTTTACTTTTCCTTTTAACGCATGATTTTTTGTGTTATAATTTGAAGAGTATATTTTTTAGTGTGGGTTGGCGCAAGAAGTATGTTTGCTGGCCCTTTTTTTGATGAATTTGCACCTTGAGCCTTTGCCTGAAAAACTGTGTCTAAGGCCTAAATTTATAAACTTTGAGGTGGCTATAATGAATCTTGTCTCTAATGCGCTAAGCTCTTTATTTAAACCCATAGCTTTCTTGGGCTTTGGTTTCCTTTTCATTTTGTCTTTAGCTGCTTGCTCTGAAGAAAAAAAAGAGGCTCCGGCTCCAGAGGCTCGCAAAGTGGGGGTAGTGAAAGCTAAAAGTGTGAAAATCCCCAGCACCGAAACATTTAACGGGACTTTAACTGCCAGTGAAACTGTTGAAGTGCGGGCGCGTGTGAGCGGTTATGTGGCTGAGCGCCTTTTTGAAGAGGGCTCGCGAGTTGAAAAAGGTCAAGCCCTCTATCGCCTTGACGATCGTAACTTAAAAGCGGCCTTAGAGACGGCCATTGCCAACACTGCCCGCGCTCAAAGCACTTGGGATCAAGAAGCCATAACGCGCCAGCGCATGGTGGCCTTAGCTGAAAAGGGTTCTATTAGCTTGCAACAGCGCGATAAAGCCGTTCATGCTGAAGAGGAAGCCAAAGCTGCTTTAGAAGCGGCCAAAGCTGAAGAGGAAGATGCTCGGGTCAACCTTAGCTACGCCACCATTACTGCTCCTACTGACGGCTTTATCAGCCGCTCGGAAGTTGAGGTCGGCGGTAATGTTGATGCCGGGAACTCCACTCTTTTAACCACTGTCTATAACGTTGATCCCATTCGGGCCGAATTCTATATTAACGACAAACAAAGCCTTGAGTTTCAAAAGAAAATACTCAAAGGTGAAGAGCACAATATTGATGAATTGGTGTTCTATTTAGAGCTGGGTGATGAGCGTTTGCCCTATGACCAAAAAGGGATATTGGAAATGGCTGACCCCGTGGTCGACCCCAAAACCAATACTTTGGGCGTGCGTGTTTCCTTTCCCAACCCCAAACAGGTTTTGCGCCCCGGAATGTATGTGAACATCATCTCTGTTTTGGGCGAGGAAGAGGGCATTCTCATTCCGGAAGTGGCTTTAGTTGACCAAACAGGAGGAGCCAAAGCAGTTTACACTATTAATGAAAATAGTGAGCTCGTTTTGACTCCCGTTACTTTGGGCCAGCGCGCAGGGGAAAACAGAGTTATCCTCAGCGGTTTAGTGGCAGAGCAAGAAGTGGTGGTTGAAGGTTTGGTTTCGGCCCGTCCCGGTTTAAAAGTTGAGGCTGTGCTTCAAGAATACAACCCCCCGGCGAAGTTGCTGACGCCCGAGGAAGAAGCTGTGGCCGCTGAAGACGAGGTGGCAGCCGCTGAAATTAGTGAAGCTGAGGTGAAAAATGATGAAGCTGAAGCTGCTGAAACTAATGAAGCTGAAGTCAATGAAACTCCTTAACTAATCCACTCCTTTAAAGCCATCCCCCCGTTCGGTTAAATTCTGGCCGAACGGGCTTCAATTTTTTAATGTTTCTTTAAAACAGGAAAAAATAATGTTTCAATTCTTCATAGACCGGCCCATTTTAGCCGCCAGCATGTCGACCCTCATTGTTGTTTTGGGGATTATGGGAGTTAAAGATTTACCAATCGCCAACTACCCCCAAGTCTCTCCGCCCACGGTTTCCATTTCAGCTTATTACCCGGGGGCCAATGCTGAAACAGTGTCTGAATCGGTGGCTGCCGTCATTGAGCGGGAAATCAATGGGGCTGAAGGGATGCTCTATATTTCCTCCCGCTGTTATAATAACGGGAACCTCTCTATGGACGTCACTTTTGAAACGGGCCGTGATGATGACATGGCTTTGGTCGACGTTCAAAACCGCTTGGCCGAGGCAGAGCCGTCTTTGCCGCAAGAAGTGCTGCGTCAGGGCATTACGGTGGAAAAAAAATCACCGGATATGCTCTTGATGATTAGCCTTTTTTCACCTAATGGCACGGTGAGCGATTTGGATTTGGCGAACTATGCTGTTTTATATATTCAAGATGAATTAGGGCGGATTCCCGGTGTGGGTTCTGTTTCGGTCGTCGGGGCCGGTGATTACGGCATGAGGCTGTGGCTTGACCCTGAACGCCTTACGCACTACAACCTTGCTGTTTCCGACGTGCGCAATGCTGTCAACGAACAAAACCAACTGGCCGCAGCCGGTAGTTTTGGTCAAGCCCCTTCTCCTCCCAGCGTAAAATTTGAGCGCACAGCTCAGTTGCAGGGGCGTTTGAGTAAGCCCGAGGAATTTAGTAACCTTGTAATCCGTACTAATCCCGATGGCAGTGTGGTTCGCCTCTCAGACGTCACCCCTGACTTGGAGCGTACCAGCGCCAGCGGACACACCAGCCGTCAGCCCGGTGTTGAGCTGGGAGCCTTTAGTTACAACAACTATAGCCGTATGGACGACAAACCCTCAGCCAGTATCATTATCTACCAATTGCCCAGTGGTAATGCCGTGGAAATTTCTGAGGCGGCTCGTCTTTATATGGAAGGGGTGCGGGAGAATTTACAAAAAACCGGTGCGGATATGGACTATGCCATTGGGATGGATACGGCCGAGTTCGTTACTGTTTCTCTGGAAGAGCTAATTCACACTTTAATTGAAGCCCTTGTTTTAGTTCTCATTGTGGTTTATTTCTTCTTGGGTTCGCTGAGGTCAACCTTAGTGCCCATGATTGCGGTTCCTGTTTCCCTCATTGGTGTGTTTGCCTTCTTCCCGTCTTTAGGGCTAAATATTAACAACTTAACTCTTTTTGCCCTTGTTTTGGCTGTGGGTATTGTTGTTGATGATGCCATTGTGGTGGTGGAAGCGGTGGAGGTTTGGCTGGAAAAAGGTAAATCTCCGCGTGAGGCTGCTATTTTGGCCATGAAAGACGTGGGTTTCACCATTGTAGGCGTTACTTTCGCCTTAGTATCGGTTTTTTTACCACTGACAATTTTAGGCGGGCTCACCGGTAAGCTATATCAGCAATTTGCCCTAACCTTGGCGCTATCGGTGGCCATTAGTGCTTTTAACTCCCTGACTTTGAGCCCGGCACTATGCGCTTTGATTTTGAAACACAAGCACGAAGGTGAACAGCCCTTTATTTTAGTGCGTTGGTTTAATACTTTTTATGCTAAATTATTTAAAGGTTACAACACCTTTTTACACACCTTTACCCGGCGGGGTATTTTCACGGTGGTGACTTTAGTCGTTGTCTACGTTGGTGCTTTCGGAGCCTTGCAGGCTCTCCCCACTTCATTAGTGCCCCAAGAAGATCAACGGGTATTTATGATGTCGGTGCGCCTGCCCAATGGTTCATCGCAAGATCAAACCTTGAAATTGACCACTGATTTAGTGGCCGAAATTCGGGCTGGCTTCCCGGAAGTTGAATCTGTCACTACTTTGGGCGGCATGGATGTTGCCTCTAACGCGCAGAGCTCTTCGGTGGCGTCACTTATTGTTCTGCTTAAAACGTGGTCGGAGCGCACCGAGCCGGGCCAAGATGCCATGAGCGTTATCCGGAAGGTGCAGGCTATGGCCAATGATAAATTTTTAGAGGCCCAAATTTTGGCTATTAATGTCCCGACCATCACAGGTTTGGGCTTGAGCTCAGGGGTGACTTTAGAGGCGGAAAACCAAACCGGTGATACTGACCCCCAAAAAATGGCCGAGCCTCTTTTGAAATTGCAAAAAGCATTTGCTACCGTGCCGGAGCTTTCCAACCCTTACACCGCCTTTAGTTTGCAAGGTAAAATGGTGACTTTGACCGTTGACCGAGAAAAAGCCAAGATGAGTGGTGTGAGTTTAACAGATGTTTTTGACACGGTTGGCACTTATTTGGGCGGCTCTTATATCAATGACTTCACCACCTTTGGTCACACTTATCGGGTGATGATGCAGGCCTCCGATCGCTATCGGGAAGACCCTTCTAACCTCAAGTTTTACTACGTGCGGAACGGCGAAGGGCAATTGGTGCCGGTCTCCAGTTTCATTGGAGCCCAAGACAGCTCCGGGCCGGAATATATAACCCGTTACAACCTCTACCCCTCCATTGAATTTATGGCCAGCACAGCGGGCGGCGCCAGCACCGGCCAGGCCATGACTGCCATGATGTCTGCCGCCGAAGAAGCTCTGCCCACAGGCTGGGGCTTTGAATGGACAGGGCAATCTTACCAAGAACAACTGGCCGCCGGTCAAACAGTGGTGGTGGTCACTTTGGCCTTCATCTGTTGCTTTTTAGTATTAGCTGCCCTTTATGAAAGCTTGAGCTCTCCTATTGTGGTTATGGTCTCAGTTGTGGTGGCCATTTTAGGAGCCCTTTTAGGGCAAATAGCTCGCGGCTTGACCATGGATGTTTTTATGCAGGTCGGTCTTGTTATGCTCATAGGTTTGGCGGCGAAAAACGCAATTTTGATTGTTCAATTCGCCCAAGAGCGGCAAAAGGAGGGCCTCCCTCCCTTGGAAGCTGCCATGGTGGCCGGGCAACAACGCTTACGCCCCATCTTGATGACCTCTTTTGCCTTCATCTTAGGCGTTCTGCCCTTGGTCATTGCTTCCGGTGCCGGAGCCAACTCGCGTCACTCCTTGGGGACTCCTGTTTTCACCGGAATGATCGTGGCTACTTTAGTTGGCGTCTTCCTCATCCCCGGACTTTATGTTTTGCTTCATAGTTTTAAAAAACATAAAGCCAGTAACTAGAGCCTGTTCACACAAGCGACTTGTTCTCTCTTTAAGCAAGCGAAACCGAAGGGGGAGCTTTTGGAGAAGCTCCTCCAAGGTGGGCGACGAAAATTTAGATGCATCAGCCCTGTAAATTTGAACCACGTCAATCTAATTTACGATTTTTCAGGTTCCTACGGAGCAACTTTTCATTTCTTGCCTGCAATTTAAGTCCCCGGGCTCGCTTACGCTCAAACAGTGGACTTAAATTTTCGCAGTCAAGTCCTGAAAAGTTCTCCTTGGGTCGCCGCAAAGTGAATGATGTTCTATTAAATTAGATTGACGTGAAATTTGAACTGTAGCCCTTGGCAGGGGCTTCAAAATTTGCTATATTAGTAAAAATATTTGGAGTATAAGGGGAAACCCCATGATAGGGACGACCATAGCGGCTTTGGATTTAGGTTCGAATACTTTTCGCCTGATGGTGGCGGAACCGCAAAAGAATTGTCCACATTGGGGGGAAGCCAAGATTTGGCAAAGCATTCCCCGTCTCTCTGAAAACTTAATTCCCGGTGAGCCTTTTGCTCCTGCGGCTTTAGGGCGTGCTTGGGATTCTTTAGCGGAATTTGCCGAGCACGTCTCTTTTTATAAGCCACAAAAAGTATTAGCTTGTGCCACCATGGCCGCTCGCCTAGCCTCTGACGGCCCTGATTTCATGGCTGAAATTGCGAGGCGTTACGGCTGGGAGACTGCCATCATCAGCGGCACAGAAGAAGCTCGCCTAACGGCTTTAGGGCTTTTGCCCGGGTTGCGGCCCAAACCCGATTTTAGCGTGATTTTTGACTTGGGGGGGCGTTCCACGGAGTTAATTTGGGCCGAGAAAGGCGAAATCAAAACACGCCTCAGTCTTCCTTTGGGAGTGGTGGAGTTGACCGAAAAATATCTCTCGGCCCCGGCTTCCTCGGCTGATTTAGCTAAGGTGGCTGAAGCTGTGCAGGCCGGCCTTGCTCAACTTCCCCCTGAAGCAATAATGCCCAAAGGAGCCACTTTAGTGGGCACGGCCGGCACGGCCACCACCACGGCGGCCCTTCATCTTAAGCTTACGGAATATCGTCCGGAGCTAGTGCATAACTGCCGTTTGACTAAAGGTGATGTTGCCGCTCTTTTAGCGAAGTTAGCTCCTAAGACCGTGGAGCAAAGGACACGCGACCACGCACTCCACCCACGGCGGGCTGATGCCATTGTGGCCGGATTAATAGTGATTTTAGAAATCATGGGCCATTTCGGTCAAGATGATTTATTGGTTAGCGACCACGGTCTTCTGGAGGGAATTTGGTGCCGAGCTGCAAATATTTTTTGACCGCCGCAAATGGGGCGGTTTTTTGCAAAGGAAACGCTGATTAATTAGCGCTTCCCAAAGTATATTTTAAAACTTGTTGTTTTAAACAAGAAGCGTTTTTGGAAGGTGGAAATAATGAGCGCTCCCCATTTTGTAGAAGGATTGACCTTTGATGATTTATTACTTATCCCGGCTTATTCGGAAATTTTGCCGGCTGAAGTTGATTTATCCAGCCGTTTGGCTAAAGATATAGTTTTGAAAACTCCATTGGTCAGTGCGGCTATGGATACAGTCACTGAAGCTAAAACAGCCATCACCATGGCTCGCCAAGGGGGCTTGGGCATAATCCACAAAAATATGTCCATTGAACACCAAGCCTTTGAGGTGAAAAAGGTCAAAAAAAGTGAAAGCGGCATGATTGTCGACCCGGTGACGGTGGAATCCACTGCGCCGGTGCATGAAGTCCTGAAGGTCATGGAGCAATATCGTATTTCCGGGGTGCCTGTTGTGGAAGGTGGTGCCTTAAAGGGCATTGTCACTAATCGCGATTTGCGTTTTGAAACCGATTTCAGCCGCCCCGTTTATGAAGTGATGACCAAAGAAAATCTCATCACCGCCAAAGAGGGCATCACCTTGGAGGAAGCCAAATCCATGCTTCATGCCAACCGCATTGAAAAGCTTTTGGTGGTTAATTCCCAAGATGATTTGGTTGGTTTGATTACGATTAAAGATATTGAAAAAGTCCGTAAATACCCCAATGCCTCAAAAGATTCCAAAGGGCGTTTACTTGCCGGGGCCGCAATTGGGGCCAACGCCGAAGCAATAGATAGGGCCGCAGCCTTAGTGGCTTCGGAAGTGGACGTTTTGGTGATTGATTCAGCCCACGGGCACTCTCGTAACGTTATCGAAACTTTGAAATCGATTCGCCGCTCTTACCCTGATTTAACCATCGTGGCCGGTAATGTGGCCACGGCCACGGCGGTGGCTGCCTTGGCTGAAGCCGGGGCTGATGTGGTTAAAATTGGGGTTGGGCCCGGTTCTATTTGCACGACCCGGATTGTCGCAGGCGTCGGCGTCCCGCAAATGACGGCTATTTTTGAGTGCTCCAAAGAGGCACGCAAGCGTGGGCTAACTATAATGGCCGATGGTGGCATTAAGTTTTCCGGCGACGTTATTAAAGCTTTGGCCGGTGGGGCTGCCGCTGTGATGGTTGGCTCATTGTTTGCCGGAACTGAGGAAAGTCCCGGGGAAAAAATCCTTTACCGTGGCCGCACTTACAAAACTTACCGCGGCATGGGTTCCATTGAAGCCATGCGTGAAGGCTCGGCTGACCGCTACGGCCAGAGCATCAGCATTACTCATGACCACCACAATAACGCTGATCCCACAGGTAAATTAGTGCCCGAAGGAATTGTGGGGCGGGTGCCCTATCAAGGCTATCTCTCTGAAGGTATTTACCAATTGGTGGGAGGCATCAGGGCCGGCATGGGCTATTTAGGGGCCGCCACTTTGCGGGAGCTTCAGGAAAAAGCCCAATTTGTGCGCATAACTTCCGCCGGCCTCAAAGAAAGCCACGTTCACGACGTCATCATCACCAAAGAGGCCCCCAATTATCGCCTTGATTCCATTTAAAGAAACGTTGATCAATCAGCATTTTTTTTAAATCTCACACATCACAGGGATTTAATTTTCAGAATTTTTGAGGGATAAATATTTTTTAACAAGAGATTTCTACCATAATCCTTTTTCAAAAAACGTTTTTGGCGCCCGGAGTTTGGGGAGAAACTTGCTACAGGTGGAAGTGTGAAGTAAGCCAAATTCTCAAAGGCTACATTTTATAACGCAGCACCACCTGTATAAAATCAAAAAAGTTTCTTCCCAAAAAATCCTGAAAAATCAATCCCCTGCCATAATAAGGTTGTCCCATGTCCTTTGTCCACCTCCACGTTCACTCCTGTTACAGCTTGCTAGATGGCGCCATTCGCATTGAAGATTTAGTTAAAACGGCTAAAGATATGAATATG
>CAYJAF010000056.1:0-15702 GCA_964368195.1 uncultured Thermodesulfobacteriota bacterium | reverse complement strand
TAGTCGCCGCTGAAAAAGGCAATAACCAGTTGGTAAGTTTCGATTTTTAGCGAAAAATCATGTAAAAAATATGCAAGGTAATTGTGAGGTTCCGCGCTAAAACTGGCATATTTTTTACTGAAAAATGTGTTTAGGCGGCGGCTAAGGCGGCTGCCACCCGGGCAGGCGCCCGCAGGCGAAGCACCAGCCGGAATTTACTTCCGGCGGCCTTTTGCGAATGCAAAAGGGGTGCGAAAGCCAGCGTGTCTCGCTGAAAAATGACTAAAAAGGAGTTTTTCAGCATCGACTAATTAGGCAACAACACTTTGAGCAAAGCCAAGAGCTGAGCCGAGCTCTTGCCACAACTCTTTTTCCTCAGGCGATAAATGAGCCAAAAATGTGTTTTCACCAAGTAGTTTGTGGTATATATTTTGCACTTGCCACAAATCTATGGCAAAATGCCCACGCCGCACCAACGCTAAAAACTCCTTCAACTCTTTTAGCAAACGGAGAGGATCGCCAACTTCCGGCAAAACAGCCAAAGTGCGGCAACAAAACAATTCGCCCAAATCCTTTAAAATAGGCTCATCAGCAGCTAAGCCCAAGAAACCTTGCCGCTTTAAAAGGTTATGAAGGCTGGCCAAATCAACGGCTTGCGCCGGGTCTTGGGGCTTGAGAAGGCGTTTCAATTCCGCCTCCCCCACCACCCGAAAGAGAAAGCGCTCCGCCCAAGTGAGAGGCGCACCTGTCGAACGAGAAAGAAGAATAAGCCTTTGATTTAAATTAAAAAGATCTTTGGCGTGGCTTTTAAGTTCATCATAAACGCCTGTAAGAAGCTGAGTTAACAAAATATGCCGACAATGGGGCTGCAAATCGGCCAAGGTATAAAGCTGCGCCTCGGGCATAAAATCAATGTCGCCTCTGAGCAAATCTTCCAATTTTAAATGAGTGGCCAAGCTGGCTATTAAATCTTTTCTGACTTGCTCCAGGTGCGCGGGTGGGTCTGAGGCGGAGAGCTCCACCACCTTCACAAAGAGCAAATATCTTTTTTTGGAATAAGCCGCCCCACAGAGATAGTTGCGAGTGCCTTGGAGGCGTTGATCATAAAGACTAATAGAGGCCGCCATGAGCTCTGCTTCACCGGTGCCCAAATGGGTGACTGCCGGTTCCAAGAAACTCGGGTAGTGAAAAAAATCTTTCAATTCCGGGACATTAAAAGCATTGCCAGCCGTCCAGTGCGCCGCAATAAGATCAGAGCCCAAGCTATCTGACAAAACCAATTCCTGCCAAACATCTGAGCCGCTGGCATATTCATGGTTATTTGGCTGAATGGTTTTAAGATAATCCAAAAGTCCTTGGCTTAAATCCACGGTGCTGTGTTCTTGGGTGAGCTCAATAGCTCGCAAAGCATAGCGCAAGTTTTGCACCGGTTCAAGGCCGGAAAATTCATCAAAAAACCACCCACAACTGGTGAACATGAATTGGCCCATCAATTGGCCTTCCAAAAGAGACAAGATCAAGGTGCGCTCTTGGGAGCTGAGCTCTTGCTTTTGGTGCGCTCGTAGAAGTTCGTCTTGCGCCTGGGAATCATAGTTGGAAATAACAACTTTGATATAGTCATTACGAGCGGCCCAAGGGTCTTTCAAGAGGCGTTCACCCTCTTTGATAAAGGGGGCCGAAATTTCGTCACGTAACCAATTTAATCCCTCACGCAAAGGCTTGCGCCACTGCTGGCTGCCGGCATTGGGGCCACCTAAATTACACCCACAATTAGAGCGCCACCTTTCAACACCATGGACACAACTCCACGAGCTGTTTTCAAAAATACGCACCTCTTTCGTGGGCGGAAAAAGCTCTAAGTATTGGCCGTAATTGGTTATTGTAATAGGATCCGGCTGGCCTTTATCATTTTCCAACTGGTCAAAAAGCCAAGCCAAAGCCATCTCGCCAAATTGAAAGTGGTGGCCATATGATTCCCCGTCAGTGGCCAAGTTGACCAGACGCGGAGTTCCGTCCTGATGGGGCTCACCGAAAGCCTCTTCGATTCTACGCCTGAGGTTGGAGCCATCACGCAGAAGCTGTTCAAAGGCAATGGATTGAGACACCGGGCCATCATAGAAAAAAACATCTAAATAGTCATCCGGCCCCGAGCCCCAATAGGCGCGGTAAGGCTCTCGGGGATCTATGCGCCCACCGGAGGCATCTTGCCAGTTATCGCCATCTCGCTCTGTCAACAAGCGGACAGCCTCCGCCTGATTCTGAGCTAAAATGGTAAACTTCAAGCCCTCCTCTTTCATCAAACGCAGCGTTTCCAAATCCACAGCTGTCTCTGCCAGCCACATCCCCTCCGGTTTACGCCCAAAGCGAGTGGAGAAATCTAAAACTCCCCACTTAATCTGGGTCAGCCGGTCTTGATAATTGGCCAGAGGCATTATTAAGTGGTTATAAACTTGGGCTAAAGCCGGCCCGTGGCCCAAGCGCTCTTGGGCGGCTTTTTTATCGGCCTCAATAATTTTTTGATAAGTGGCGGGGTCGGCCTTTTGAAGCCAGGAAAGCAAAGTTGGGCCGAAATTAAAGCTTAAATATTCATAATTATTAACAAGCTTAACAATATTACCGGCGGCATCCAACAGGCGAGCGGAAGTGTTGGGGGCATAACATTCTCGGTTAATGCGCTCGTTCCAATCGGCAAACGGGGCCGCCGATTCCTGAGGCTCTAAAGTCCCTATCCAAGGGTTTTCACGGGGAGGTTGATAGAAATGACCATGAATAATTAAATAGCGAGAAGACACAGAACTACTCCCAAACCGGCGCCTATAACTTCACAGTTTAAGCAACCACAAAAAGCCCCAAAGAAAGACGCACCAGCTTTAGGAAAAGCCCGTTAATACAAAGGTTAATTTAAGAGGTTAATTCAAAAATCAACCTTTATATAAACATACCTTAATCTTCAGCCAGCACTTTTTCAAACAGCTTTATATATTGACGCGCTGAGTTATCCCAAGAGAAATCTTGCCTCATGCCGGCTTCAATCATGGCCAGAAGGTCTTTGGGCCGATTATAGAGCTCCACCGCACGTCTTAAAGCCAAAAGTAACGCTTTAGATTGAAAATGGGAAAATTTAAAGCCCGTATCCCACACCCCGGGAGGGTTATTGCCGGCCGTGTCATGAACCGTATCATTTAAGCCACCAACAGCCCGCACAATGGGCACTGTGCCATAGCGCAAAGCATACATCTGAACGAGACCGCAAGGTTCATACATTGAAGGAATGAGGACAAAATCACTGCCGGAAAGCAAACGGTGCGATAGAGCTTCGTCGTAGCCGATTATAACTTTACACTGCTTGGGGAAGCGAGCCTCTAAGTTGCGAGCCATCTCCTCAAAGAAGGGCTCCCCGCTACCTAAAATAATCAAGCTGATTCCCAACCGGAAAATATCTTCGGCAGTTTCATTCAAAAGGCTGATGCCCTTTTGGCCAGTCAAACGACCAACCATGGCAACCAAAGGCTTATCCCCTTGTTCTTGCAAGTTAAATTCTGTCAACAGATTTTTTTTGCACTTCAGCTTACCCTTCATTTTTTGAAGGCCATATTTAGCTTCAATGAGTTTGTCGGTCTCGGGGTTCCAAAGATCGTAATCCACACCGTTTAAAATGCCGGTGAGCTTTGCGGCATGGTGGCGCATGGTGCCGTCCAGGCCTTGGCCCCCTTCGGGAGTTTGAATTTCCCGGGCGTAACTCGGCGAAACAGTGACCACTGCCCGACTGTAGACAATACCGGCCTTCAGAAGGCTGGCTTGGCCAAAATATTCCAAACCATCAATAGTATTAAAAGAATCCGGCAGTTCCAAAAAGGGCCATTTTTCCGGGGGCGTCAAGCCAAGATAACCTTGGTTGTGAATAATAAAAACTCCGCGGGGCCGGGCCTGTTTGGCTAAATTTAAATAGGGCATAATGAGGCCGGTTTGCCAATCGTTTGCCAAAACAATATCAGGGTAATCAACTAGATATGGCAAAACGTGTAAAACAGCCTGGCTAAAAAACGCAAAGCGCTCCGGGTTGTCCCCATATTCTTCACCGCCATGACCATAAAGCCCCGGACGGTCAAAATATTTATCACACCCTATCAAATAAAGAGGATGACCCGGCGCCAATTCACCTCGCCACAATTGACCGGGCACGTCTTGTCCACCTTGAGAGACGACAAAATCAAGCCCCATATTTTCAAAACGATAATCGGGGTGAGCCAAAACAGATTTATAAGCCGGCATAATCAGAGAAGCTTCCGCTCCTTGTCTTTTTAAGGCAAGGGGAAGGCTTGCGGCTACATCGGCCAAACCTCCGGTTTGCGCCAAGGGCCTTATTTCTGATGATACTATAAGAACTTTTAATTTATCCACGGCGATAGATCTCCTTAGATCAAAGGTCAGAACCTATTCTAAATCTATTTTTAGTTTACCGCTTTTACCCTAAAATAGCAAGCCCTTGCCAAACACCTGCCGGGGCTTACGCATCTAAATTCTCGCCGCTCGCCTCCGGGGGTACTTCTCCAAAACATTCCTTATTTTAATTCCTTCGGCTTCGCTCACGCTTCGGCTAAGCCTTCGTTTCGCTCATAAGGCGGAATTAAAATTGCGGAATCTTTTGGAGAAGCACCCCCTTCGGTTTCGCTTGTTTGTAATAGACTTTAGATTTTTCTTGTGAATCATCCTTGATTACAATCGCTTATCCTGCAAAATATAATTATAATCGAAAAAAATTAGACGCGTAGGCCCTGAAACACCTGCCTCTTAAATCATGATCTTTAAAAAAGCTGATTTATTCTACATCAGAATAAACCAACCTTTCTTTAAAAAACTTTTCAAGTCAAATTTATTGTGGTAAACAACTCAAATCTTTAAAACTTTCGCCGCACTATAAGCAAAGCAAAAAACAATGGTGTTAGCAATAACAATTGTAGCGCCCACCGGAGTGCTATAAAGAATTGAACTTAACATCCCAATAACAGCACAAAAAACAGCAATCACCACCGAAGAGGCAAGCACGTTTCTATAGCTTTTAAAAACTTGCATAGACGAAAGTGAAGGAAAAACAACTAAAGCCGAAATAAGCAAAGAGCCCACCAGATTCATGGCTACCACGATTACAGCTGAAATTGTTATGGCCAAAAGCGGGTTGTAAAATTTCGTGGGCAACCCGGTTGCTTTAGCAAAAGATTCATCAAAGGTGATGGCAAAAATCTTGTAATAAAAAAGCACAAAAATCAAAATCACAAAAAGAGACAGAAGAAGGGAAATCCAAACTTCAAGCGGGGTGAGAGTGAGGATTGAAGTGGAGCCAAAAAGGGCCGTGCAAACATCGGCAGCTATGTTTGAGCTGGTGGGGAAAATGTTCAAAATCATATAACCTATGGCCAAAGACCCCACCGACATCATGGCAATGGCGGCATCTCCTTGAACTTTTTTATTTTCCCCGGCATTTAAAAGCAGAAGTGAAGCCGCAACAGTTACCGGGAAAACTAAAATCGTGTTGTTGGTCAACTTCAAAGCAGATGCCACCGCAATTGCGCCAAAGGCAATGTGTGATAAGCCGTCTCCGATAAATGAAAGCCTTTTTAAAACCAAGCTCGTGCCTATGAGGCTTGAGCACAGGGCCATTAAAATCCCCACTACAAAGGCGTAGACCACGAAGGGATAAGAAAAATACAAAGATAAATCATCAAAAATATTAGCCATTTATTCCTCTACCATCGTAATGAATACAAGTATTTATCTGGGAAACATATTTTTCTTTATCCATCAAACTCACTTCTCTATCAAACAAAAGAACTTTAGTGGCCTTGGGCAAAGAGTTGTGAATGTCATGGGTAATCATTACAATTGTGAGCCCTTCTTTATTTAAATCACTGAGTAAATTATACATTTCAGCTGTTGTGTCGGGGTCAAGTGCTGAGGTTGGTTCATCTAGAAATATTATTTTACTCAAAGCGCAAAGTGCGCGAGCCAATAATACACGCTGTTGTTGACCGGTAGAAATTTTGCTGTATGAGATATTTTTAAGCTCAGAAATGCCTATTTTTTCCAACAATTCTTTGCTTTTTTCCTTTTCGGCCCTATTATAAAAAGGACGTAAACCATGTTTATTTATATGACCGGAAAGAACGACTTCCCACACAGAGGCAGGAAAGTCTTTTTGCCGTTGAGTTTGTTGCGGCAAATAACCAATATCATTAAATTTAAGGCCATCTGCTAACTTGATGCTGCCCGCCAGAGGTGACACTAAGCCTAAAAGAGTCTTCATAAAAGTGGTTTTACCTGTGCCGTTTTTGCCGACAACCGCCAAAAAATCACTCTCTTCTATGGCCAAATTAATATTGTTTTGCACCACTGTTTTTTCATAGCCCACGGCCAAATTTTGACAAATAATTTGTTCCATTGTTAACCATTCTATAGAAAACGTTGATTAGTCATCATTTCCTAAAGCTTTATGCAATAAATTGAGATTTTCTTCCATAATTGAAACATAACTAACCCCTTTTGCCAATTCTTGAGGTGTAATTGTTTGCAAGGAGTTTAAGGAAATGATTTCAGCATCTTTACGTTCACTGTTTTTAATAATTGCTGAGGCGATATTATTAATGCTGTTATCTATAATGAAAACCTTATCTAGCCCTAACTCATTTATTTTCTTAGCTAAAAATATAACAGTGTCAAAACTGGCCTCTGTTTCAGCAGAGCAGCCGGGAAAGGCGGCATAATATGAAATGTTGTAATCATCAAGCAAATAGCGGAAAGGGAATCTATCGGCAAAAAGCAATGTCTTTTGGGGAGTTTTATCGAAAATTTCGGTGTATTTGGCATCTAAATTTTTCAATTTAGCAATATAATTCTTTGCATTTTCAGCGTATTGGGCTGCATTCACCTTATCTAGATTTTGTAACTTTTCAGATAACATTTCGCATATTAAAATGGTATTTTTCAACGACAACCAGACATGTTCATCGTAAACAACAGCGTCGCCGTGGTCGTGAGCGGCATGGTCGCCGTGGTCATGGTCACAGTCGTGACCAGCGTGCTCACCGTGGTTGTGCCCAGAGTGGTCATGCTCTTCCATGCCTTCAACGATAATCTCCTCCTTGACCCTATCACCTAAAAACATCATCAAATCAACAGTTTCCATATTTTTATTTATCGCTTGGGCCAAAACTTCTTTCACCCACAGGTCGGAATCTCCGCCGTTATAAATAAAAACATCAGCCTGAGAAATGGTGGCAATATCTTTTGTGGAGGGCTGGAAGTTGTGCAAGTCAATTCCATTATTAATGAGAAGTGTTAAGTTGAAATTACTTTGGGTCGAGCCGATTATTTCACGTAAATAGTCATAAATGGGAAAAGTTGTGGCCACAATGTTTACCTTTTTGGCATCGCCCTTTTCACGATTATCAGAATTAGCAAAGGAGTAATTTAAATTAAACAATGAAATTAAACAACTAAATGCAACTAACAAAGTAAATTTTTTCACTTTTTTCTCCGTTTCAGGCTGGCACTTCAAATAAATCTTTGGCAGGAATTAATCAATGGCAGGAATGGCATAAGCCATAAATGAATGTTTTTTGCTTATTGACAGCAAAATCAGCCAGTTGAGAAGCATTTTCAACTATAAGGTCTGAAAAATCCTTTTCAAAATGATAGCTTTTTTTGCAATTTTCACAAATTAAATGGATAAAACCAACGCATTTTTCTGAGCCGGTATATTGGTAGGTGGCTTCTTTCTTGGGCGAAAGGTATACTTTTTGGATTAATCCATCTTTTTCTAAAAGAACCAAGTTTCGGTAAATAGCACTTTTACTGACACCTAAAGCGCCAATTGCCTCTTTAATTTCTTTGGCAGAAAATGATGAATGTGAATTTTCCCTCAACAATTCCAAGAGTTTTTTCCTTTGACTTGTTGAGTAACGTGTCATATCTATATCTTTCGTAAAAGCAAAATAGATTTGAATTTGCGAATTATTCGCAAATTCAAATCTATTCCATTTCCCATTATTTGTCAAGCACAATAAAAAAGCTCCAAAGGAAACCTGTCCCTTTGGAGCTTTGATCGCTTTAGCATTTTCGCTAAAAAAACAAGATGCTTGTTAGCATTGATTAAATGGAGGCCACTTCCTCTTTTGATTTCTTCCGCACAACAGTTTTAGCTGCCTGCCTGATTTTGGGAATGAGAACTTGTTTCACTTTTTCCAAACCCTGATAGAGGTTCAAACTCTCTTTATCAATGACATCCACCGCCCCGATGGCATCGCTGCGATATTCAGCTTGGCTACCACTTTTGGCAATGGTCGAGCAAATAATAACGGGAATGGGATAGTAGACCATGAGTTTTTTCAAGAAAGTCACCCCATCCATTTTGGGCATGATGATGTCCAAAGTGACGACGTCCGGAGCTAATTCCAAAATCATTTCGCGAGCTTCGAAGGCATCTTTTGCCATGCCAATAACTTGAATGTCGTTTTCATCGGCCATGGCTTTGCTCAAAAGATTGCGCACAATGGCCGAATCATCAACAATGAGCACTTTAATTTTCGAACCACCGCTGAAAGGTTTAGCCACAGCGGAACCGGCAGCAGCCGGCTTGGCAATACCGGTGGCCGGCTTGGCAATGGCAGATCCGGCGGCTGGCTTGGCAGCCGAGGAGCCAAAGCGGCTGGTTTCCTCTTTACCAATGAGCGAAGAGGCCATGCGGGTGGCATTCATGGGAGTTACTTGGATTTTGTTGTCCCAATTTTGATAGGCCAACTTCAGGCCCACATTGCCCCCAACTTGCTCTTTAATGATGCGGATGCCGTGTTTTCTCAGGGTTTCCCGGGCGTAGGCAATGTTACGTTCACCGATTTGCTCGCCTGAACCAATGGCCCCCACCACATTAGCCCCACCAAAAATCATGGCTTCAACACCTTGCAACGACCCGCAAGCTCTATCCATAAATTGCAGTAAAACATTAATGGCATAATCGCCATATTTACCGCTCCGAGCCCCACCGGCGCTGCCGGAGACAAGCATATAGTGATTCATACCACCAAAACGGTGCTGAGGGTGATAAAGGCAGACAGATACACAAGAGCCCAACAAAGTGGAAATAATGTGCGGTTGCTTACTGACCAAATATTCACCTGGCAGTAAAAATACTCGATTCACTTCTGCGGCCATAATAATGACTCCTAAACAAAATCCAAATGGTGTTAACAGCTTTCCGATTAAGGGGAAGCCTTCAATAATTTGGTAAACAAATAACACTAAGCCAAACCCGGCTCTTGGAGTTGATTATTCAACCATGATAGCCCAACGACTCAGTTCTTCAGTTAATTATTCAACCATGGTAGCTCATCAGCCCGGTTCTTCGGTTGATTATTCCACCGGAGCTACCCAACACAGCCCGGTTCTTCAAGTTACTGCCCCACTTAACCCGCTTATTCGGCGACGCTGCCAAGACCGAAGGCCAGGTTGACTACGCCACCTGCGTCGAGAACTAAACCCAAACCACCGTCACCTAGCAAGGCACTACCGGAAAGGAAAGAAAGACGCTTAAATTGGGCTCCCAACTCTTTAACAACAACTTGCTGCTGCCCCATAACAGTGTCAACTAAGAGAGCATAACGCCCCACCGGAGTCTCCACCATTACAACCAAACCATCTTCGGGGTTGGGGTGCTTGGGATCTAAGTTGAAAATTTCGTAAAGCTTAATGAGAGGCGTTATTTGCCCACGACGATTAAGCACCAAACCACGCCCCTCAACAGTGGAAAGCTCTTCCGGCATTGGCCTTAAAGATTCCAAAATTTCATCTAAGGAAATGATGAAGTTTGCCGAACCAACTTGCACGTGGAGAGCTTTGATAACCTGCAAAGTCACCGACAGAGGGATTTTCAAAGTAATGACAGTGCCCTCACCAACAGTGGAATCAACATTGATGGAGCCATTTAAAGCATTGATGTTAGTACGCACCACATCCATGCCCACCCCACGACCAGAAACATCGGTGATGGCTTTTGCCGTGGAAAAACCGGCCCCGAAAATAAGCCCAATGGCCTCTTTGTCAGTCATGGCCCCGGCTTGAGCCTCGGTGATGACGCCTTTCTCCACGGCTACAGCCCGCATTTTGTCAGGATCAATGCCCCGGCCATCGTCTTCCACTATTAAATAGAAATATTCCTTATCAGCAGAGGCCGAAACCCGCAAAAGCCCCTCTTCTTCTTTACCGGTGGCCAGGCGATCTTCATTTGGCTCAAGACCATGATCCAAAGAATTACGCACAACGTGAACCAAGGGGCCTTCCAGACTTTCAGCAATACTTTTGTCAAGTTGAACATCTTGCCCCTCCAGTTGGATTTTAATTTTCTTACCCAACTGGTGAGAGAGCTCGCGAGCCATCATGTTGACTTTTTGTAAAATACCCTTAATGGGCACCCGCCTGATTTCCATCAAACTCTCTTGAAGTTCATCGGAAAGCTCCCGGAAAGCTTGGTTGGCATTTTTAAAGGCCCGAGTTGTGTTGGGGTTGACTTTTTCCTGCTCAATCATCTTTTGCAAATAATTAAAAGTTTCCGCCGTCACAATGAGCTCACCAACATAGCTCATAAAACCATCGACTTTTTCCTCGGAAATGCGCATGGTTTTAGAATCACTGGCCGCTGCTTTCTTATCGTTTTTCTTTTGAGCTACGGCACCTTCAGCGTCACCCTCAACAGGAGCAGAAGCTGCGCCATCGACGTTTCCTTCACCTTCGCCAAAATCTTCTGTCCCAGGATAAGTTAGATCCAAGGCCTTTAAAAATTCTTCCAATTTACTACGCAAAAGGCCACACAAAACGGTGTCGAAATCCAGGCCGCTTTCGTAAATCACCGTAAAATCTTCTTCTGCGGCGGCCAAAAGCGGAGCCAAATCAGCAAAACCATTTTGAGTGATTATTTCATTTAAAGCTTTAATATCTTCAGCGTAAGGAGCGGGATCAAAATTTTCACCCTTAATATTATTGAGGGCTCTTATGGCCGGCTCAGTCAAATCTACTCCTTGGTAATAAGCAGCCACCGGAGCAGGAAGCTCAGCAGAGCTCTCCCCTGATTCGCCCTCTGAAATAAGCTCTAAGGGCAAAGGATTGATAATCTCTAAAATCTCTTCTAAAATTGCGCTGGGATCTTGGGCATTTTCCATGGCTTCATTTAAAATGAGCTTTATTCTGCGACAAGCCCCTTCAAAATCAGCCCCACCGGAAGCACTATCACCCATCCAGCTGACCAAATCATCTTGAAAGGCGGCTTCTTCTGCGGTAAGCTCAGCGGCCATATTCCCGGCGGCCAAGCGCTCAAACATGGCTTTAAGATGGTTGCCTGCCAAAAAGAGATATTGCAACGCATCACCATCGGCCGCCCTTGTTTGATGACGAATATCATCTAAAAGGTTTTCCAACTTATGAGCAAAATCTTTTATGTGATTTAAACCAAAAAAAGCACTGGACCCTTTAAGGGTATGCGCTGCCCTAAAGACAGGGTTGATTGTTTCAAGATCAGCTGGGTCTTCTTCAAAGGCAGTCAAGCTCGTAGTATATTCTTCTAGGAGTTCAGTAGCTTCAGTGATGAAATCCTGTAATAGCCCTGGATCCAGTTCCATATCAGACATAACAATACCCTTCTAAGCGCAAGCTAAATAGTCAATGCTGAAATTTTCTTCTGCGTTCATTTTTCAGCAAGGGCACGCCGGCTTTTGCGCCCACTTTAGCAAAGCCAAAATGCCGCCGAAAACAACTTTCAGCTGGCGCCTCGCCATGTTAGCGCCTGCCTGATGGCAGTTGCCTCAGTCGCCGCTATAACCATTTTTTCGGTAGAAATATACGGGGCAAGCAATCCCCTTACATAATCTCTTCCCGCTTTTGCGCTGAATTAAACTTTTTCAGCTATTTGTTATCTTTTTAACGGCGGCTAAATAAGATAAACAATTACAATTAATAGTTTACGGCAAATCAGCTCAAATCGCAAGCCAAAAAGAGCAAAAACATGGGAATGTAAAAGTAATTTTTTATTCTGCTACAATATCTGGTGTTTTTAGCGCAAGTAGCCCGAAAATCCTATTTCCATCGACAATCCACACAATATAGGGGTGTCGTCACCTCCAAGCCCCAAATAGAGAGCTAAAAAAGTTTTTTTTCATGAAAATACCAACCAATTACCCTTGTGTTTTGCCCTAAATATAGGTATCATGTTGAGTGCATGGGAGCTAAGGTATAAAAGCGGGCTTGCAAAACATAAAAACAGCTGAAACTCGTTTATATAGGCAGGTAGCAATAGAAAGCTGAACTCTTTAAATGTGAGACGTTTAAACTTTGCCAATAAAAGCTTTAGTTTTTCCACATTCAACTTCCATGCGTCAAGCTCTGGATTTTTAGGCGATTTCAAGAGCTTTTAAGGCATATCAATACACTTGGCTTTGAGAATGAAAGGAAGAGTTGATGCTTAAATCACAATTATATTTGGCAGGCTTGGCGATTTTCGGCCTGTGTATTTCAGGTTGTGCCGAACCTACGCGCACAAAAATTTCGGCTGCCCCTCTGGCGACAAAAGCCGAGCCCCAGACTGTTTTCGGTGATGTTACTTTAAAAAGCAATAGTAACCCCCAAGCTGATCTGGAGTTGCCTGTCCCCCCGGAGCGAGCTCTGACCTTAAATGAATGCATTGCCATTGCGAAAAGAGTCAGCCCCAACCTCGACAGTGCCGATCAAAACCAAATTAGTGCCCAATGGTCACGCTGGCAAGCTGTCACTAACTTTTTGCCAACGGCCTCCACTTCATATCAAGTGACGAAATACAACGATTTGGCCCAAAGTGGGCACAGCAGCCTGGTCGGGCAAGTTCCCGGCATTGGCGGCACTACCAGATATTTATGGCAAGCCCAGCTTCAGCAGCCAATTTTCACCGGCGGACGCAACTCGGCCAATTATATTTTGGCGAACTTAGGAGTTGCGGCGGCTGACATTCAAAAAACCCAAGCCCAAGAAGATTTGCTCCTATCTGTAAAACAGTCATATTACAGCATTTTAGCCGTTGAAAAAGCTTTGGAAGTGGCCAAAACTTCAGTGATCAATTTAAGAAGCCACCGCGATGTGGCTCAAAACTTTTTCGATGTTGGCATGGTGCCCAAAAACCAAGTTTTAGAAGCCGAAGTTGAGCTAGCCCGTGCAGTTCAAGAAGAAACAGCCCTGGCGCGCGATTTAACCGTGGCCAAAGCTCGTCTCAATATTCTTTTGCGCCAACCGGTCTCCGAACCCGTTAAAGTGGTGGACACCTTAGCTTACACTCCTTTCCCGCTAACCATGGATCAATGCCTGGAAACCGGGATGGTTGACAGCCCGGAAATTCGCTTGGGACGAAACTATGTCGAAGCTGCGGCCAAAGGGATTGATTTAGCAAAATCATCCTATTACCCGGAAGTTAACATGGTGGCCACCCATAGTTCTGTGGGCAACACAGCTCGGGCTCATGGCGGCTGGAGCACCAACGATTCCGGCTGGGAAGTGGCCACTGTGGCCTCCTTCAACTTCTGGGAATGGGGCCGCACCAAAGCTGATGTGGAAAAAAGTCGCGTGAGCTTAAACCGCTCTCTCAATGACCTTGTGAGCTTAGAAGATAACTCAAAGTTGGAAATTACCACCAACTATCAAACCCTTCTTTCAGCCGGCAAAAACATTGAAGTTTCTGCCCAAGCTGTAGTGGCCGCCACCGAAGACTTACGCATGGTCACCGAACGCTATTTAGAACAAGTGGCCACCAACACGGAAGTTTTAGACGCCCAAACCCGTTTTAGCCAAGCTAACTACGACCACTACCAAGCTCTTTACAACTATAACTTAGCTTGGGCTACTTTAGAGCGTTCTTTGGGGCGGCAAGTTCTGCCAAAAGGGCTGGCTCCTTTAGTGAATAACTACAGACCAAATGCTTAAATTAACCAAAGAGTGCCACCCAAAGCACTCTTAAGAAAACGAACTTGACATGATCGTCAAAATATTTTTTACCAACACCTTTGCCGACGGGCTATTTTCAGGTGAACGCGTAGCAGTTGTTGTTTTGCGCCATTTAGGGCGAGAACCATTCCTGCAAGCCCTTACCGAAGAAATGAAAATGCCCGTCACCGCCTTTTTGCTACCATACAATGGCGACTTTATGGTGCGCTTTTTCACCCCCAGCTATGAAATCAGCTTCTCTGATGCCGGCTCTTTAGCCACAGCGCATATTCTCTACAGCGCAGGGCTAACCCCAACCGATCAAAAAGTGCAATTAAACACCAAAAGCGGCCCGGTTGTTGTTCAGCCAGGTTTTAAACCGGGGGAGTTGGCCATAGCAATTCCTCCCCAAGTTTCAGAAAAACTGGAACCGGACTTTGAGCAAAAACTATTGTCCACCTTGGGCTTACCTTATGACGACCCCCAAACTTCCATTTTAAAACTGGGAGACAAATTCGTTGTTTGCAGTAGCAAAGCCTTTAATATTGCCGCTCCTCACAGAGCGTTTTTCGAGCTCTTGCCGGTAACGGCCAAGGCTTTCTACAGTGCTCCATTGGGAGAATTTTCTTCCACAGCCAGCTATAGCATCTCGGAAATTTCAGGCAAAACAGCAGAGCTGGATTTAGATCTGCAATCCATTATAGCACCCTACTGGAGCAAGCACCTAAAAGAAACTCAATTTGAAGTCCACTACCAAACTGCTCGTTATTCCTTAATAAAAACAAGCATAACCCCCACCGACATTATCTTTAGCGGCCAAGTTTTAACCTTAATGAAAGCCGAACCTGAACTTTCCGAGCTCAAAGGTGAAACCGCCACAGCTTGGGATTTTTAAAACTGTTTTTTCGTTTATGGTTGCTCACAATTTAGTTGTGTGATATTATTATAATATGATGATTTCTAATGCGACTAGAGGAGGAACGCAAAGACTATGAGCAACAACAACCAAACCAGCATTGCCGGACGAGTCATTGGCCAAGAAGGTAAATATTTAACTTTCTCGTTAGCTCATGAGGAGTATGGCATCGGCATCCTCAAAGTCAGAGAAATAATTGGCATGATGCCCATCCGCACAGTGCCTCAAACTCCCAGCTTTATCAAAGGTATCATCAACTTACGGGGCAAAGTTATCCCGGTGGTTGATTTGCGTTTAAAGTTTGGCATGATGGAAGCTGAATATACCGAACGTACCAGTATCATCGTCGTAGACGTAAGTAACAACACTAACATAGAGCAAAGCACTGTCAACATTGGCATTGTAGTTGACTCTGTTTCGGAAGTGATGAATATCAAATCCGATGAAATTGAACCGGCCCCCACTTTTGGCTCCCAATTGAACACCGAATATATTTTGGGCATGGCTAAAGTGAATAAGTCGGTAAAAATTCTTTTGGATATTGACCGAATTTTGGCCCCGGAAGATTATGAGGGAATCGGCTTAGGTTTCTAAGGATTTTTGGCGTTTATAAAAAGGTTTGCGTGGAAGCATTTTAGTATCCGCGCAAACCTTTGTTTTTTTGTGGAAATCTATTTTAAAATAAGATTTTACTTCCAAAGCTCCCATTTAAATAACATTTTTGGCGTGGGGGGGGGGGGGGAGGGGGCGCCCGATTTTGTTAGTTAGAAAGATGTGGTGGCGGGCGGGGGGGGGCGGCCCCCCCCAAAATTTTTTTGATGTGT
>CAYJAF010000055.1:0-16678 GCA_964368195.1 uncultured Thermodesulfobacteriota bacterium | reverse complement strand
TTTTGGAGAAGTACCCCGGAGGCAAGCGGCGAGAATTTAGATGCGTAGGCCCTGGGGGTTGCTCTTTCCTGCGGTTGACATCAGAGATTGGGTTATGGTAGAATTTTTATGTTTGAAATATAATACCAGCCAAGTAAGCGAACCGCCAATCGGTGCGCTTTTAATATACGGAGTTCAAATGAATTACAAAACTTGGGCGCGCCTTTGCTCAAGCACCTTTAGTGTGTCATTAGTTTTTGCGGCCATTTTCTGGACGACAGCTTGCGTCAGCAGCAGCAAAAATGAAGTGGCCAAAGCAAGCACGCCCGTCCAGCCTGTCCCCGACATTGCCGAAACCCAAGATCCCAAAAAAATGACCGGCGATTTGCGCCTTAATAATGTCTTAAAAACAGCCTTTTCCCAAGTGGGCACACCATATTATTACGGCGGAAACAGCCCGCAAACCGGCTTTGACTGTAGCGGTTTTGTCAAATGGGTTTATGGTGAATATGGCATAGATTTGCCGCGCACAAGCGGTAGCCAACTGGCCGCCGGCACCCCCGTGAAGCGCAAAGATTTAAAGCCGGGTGACCTTGTCTTTTTTGGCAAAAAGAAACGCATCACCCACGTTGGCATTTATACCGGTGATAACAACTACATCCATAGCCCCCGCCGCGGCAAACCCGTTCAGGAAAACAGCGTGGATTCGCGAGCTAGAGGTGAATATTACGCCGGAGCACGCCGCCTTTTAACTGACCACAACGTAACCGACATAGATTACGAAGTTAAAACCACCTGGCTAAGCCACGCCAAAGACCCGGCCAAAGCCGCAAAGTTAATTGTTGCCAAAGCTCCTAAATCGGCTGAAACAGCTGCGCAACCGGCTCCTAAGCTTGCAAGCACCCAAGTGGCGAAAGCAGACACGACTAAATCAGCGGCAGCCCCGGCGGCCGGAGCTCAAATCGCCCCCACAGAATCAGCTACCGCAGCTGCTCTTTCTGACCAAGTAGCGGAAAATATTTTAGCCAATAAAACCATGGCCCAATCAACACTTGCGGCAACACCGGCTCCTCCGGCGGTTTTGACAAAACCGGCCACCCAAGCCAAAACCAAGCGGCACAAAGTTAGCTCCGGCGATACTTTGTCGCAGTTAGCCCAAAAATATGGCGTGACAACCAGCGAACTCGCCAAAGCCAACAAGCTCTCAAAGAGCAAAATGGCTAACTTACAATTGGGACAACTGCTGATTATCCCAAACTAAGCGGCAAACACTTAAATGCCCAATTTTAAAGCGCACCTCACAGTGGCTTCTGTGAGTTCGGGGCTGTTTTTAAACTACGCTATGCCGTTGACCATGGCCCCGAGCTCCATCGCCTTCGCCCTAGCAGCAGGAACAGCCGGGGGCCTAATCCCCGATTTAGATTGTCCCACCTCTCGCCCCCGTCGCCTGGCTATAACAGCCGCCGCAACAATCGCCGCAACGTGGCTATTCACCACTTTAACGACCGTGGGCCTTGGCGGAAAAGCTCCGTTAGCCTTACCAGTGGCCGGGGTGGCAAGCATACTTGGCTTTTTGTTCGTAGCCTTGGGGCTAGAGCTCCTTTTGCGTGCCTATGCCGACCACCGAGGGCTTTTCCACAGCCTACCTGCCGCCTTAATCTACGCCGGCATTGTGGCCCATCTGGCCCTTGCCAATCTTTGGGCCGACCCGAAGGTGGTGTGGCTCCTGTCGTTTCTGGGAGTCTTGAGCCATTTACTTTTAGACGCCATTTTCAGCTGCACTTTAAATCCCTTAAAGCTATATTCAAAAGATTATAAAACATCTATTTTTCTCTGGTTCATTGCCGGCTTATTAAATTTCACATTGTGGGCCTAGGTATAGTGTTTTAAGTTGACATCACTAATGTCAACTTAATTAAAGACACACTTGCTCTGGCATCGGGACGTGTAAATTAATTACACTTATGCCGCCGCGGGGTGCTTGACTGCTCTCGCAGTCAAGATAGTAATTTCAACTGAAATTACTATAACTGCCAATTAACCATAAAAATTTTATTAACAAAAATCTTAATTACGTTGAAAAATTTCAGCAACTGTCATATAATAATAAGTGGGAGTATATGGGTGACTGGTGTGCCCCCTGGTCTTCAAAACCAGTGCTGGTGGTTAATAGCCGCCTAGGTGGGTTCGATTCCCACATATTCCCGCCAGCTTTATAAATTTGTATTGTCAAATTAAACATAAAAACCTCGGCTGATATGATCAGTCCGGGGTTTTTCCATAAAATTTTTCAATCTATCTCATTGCGAAAAATTTGGTGCTGTCGTATATTTAAATTATAGTTGAAAGGAGAGCGACCATGAGCACAATCTTATCAGAACTTCCACCCGTCATTGGGGAAAAAGTAGCCCACTGGGCCAAAAAAACCGGACGAACCGAAGCCGATTGCATCTTGGAAGCTATTGAAGACTGGCTTATTGATTTAGAAGATATTCGCGACGCCGAGCAGGCCTTGGAAGATATTCGGGCGGGAAAATCAATCCCCAGACTTTATAGTGAAGTGAGGAAAGAACTTGCTTTGGACGATTAAACTTGACCCAAAAGCGGAAAAAACTTAAAAAAAACTGGATAGCCAGATAAAAAAGCGAATCGACAAATACTTGGAAAATCAAGTAGCAACTGCCCCTTTGCGCTACGGCGAAGAACTCACGGGCGATTGGGCCGGATTCCGAAGGTATCGAGTTGGTGATTACCGCTTAATATGCAACATTCAAGAGAACATCGTCACCGTTTTAGTGGTGAAAGTCGGCCATCGAAAAAGCATTTATTCACGCTAAATAGCTAAAAAAGACTGATTTATTAGCATTCCCCTAAGAAGCCGGCTCTTTGACCGGGTTTTTTATTACTCAAGTCGCGTTAAAAAAGCCCGAAGCAGAAATAAATGCTTCGGGCTTTTGGCAAGGGTTTTAACTCGCCACTTCACTTGGCTTAGGGTGTTCCGCTTTAGCATACAAGTCTGTTCCGCGTGCGTGGTGGAACTTCTCCCGCATCTTTTGGAGCATGGCATAAACCAGAGGAATTATCAAAATCCCCAAAGTCGAGGCGGCCAGCATTCCACCAAAAACGCAAACCGAGACGTCTTGACGGCTCACAGCGCCCGGCCCGCTGGCCGTGACCAAAGGCAATAACCCGGCCAAAAAGGTGACGGAGGTCATCATAACTGCCCGGAACCGAAGCTGCGCCCCTTGGGCCGCTGCCTCTTTGATGCTCATACCATTTTCACGGGCTTCTTTGGCAAACTCCACAATCAAGATGGCGTTTTTCGCCGCCAAGGTGATAAGGGTAACCAAGCCGATTTGCACATATATCCCAAGTGGTTGATTGGCCAATTTAACGGCAATCAAAGCCCCGTAGAAGGCCGCAGAAATAGAGATAACCACGCCAATGGGAATAGTCCAGCTCTCATAGAGGGCCACCAGAAAAAGATAGGCAAAAAGAAGCGACAAGGTGAAGAGGTAAACCGTCTGCCCGGAAGATTCTTTTTCCTGCAAAGTTCCACCTGTCCACTCAAAGCCGTAACCTTCGGGGAGCTTTTCCGAAACATTTTCCATAATGGCAATGGCATCACCTGTGCCCACCCCCGGCTTAACGCTACCTTGAATCTTGATGCTACGGGTATTGTTATAGCGGGTGATGTTGTAAGGCCCGGTGGAATATTCGGCGCTGATAACCGACGAAAGGGGAATCATGGCGCCATTTTGGGCTTGGACGTGGATTTTATAGACATCGTCTAAATTGCGGCGCATTTGAGCGTCAGCCATGATGTTGACTTGCCAGCTGCGGCCTTCAAGGTTGAAGTCGTTGACGTAATAGCTACCCAAATAAGCCTGCATGGTGCCAAAGACATCTGAGACATTAAGGCCCAAGCTTTGGATTTTGTCGCGGTCTACTTCTATTTTAATGATGGGGGTAGCTGTGTTAAAAAAGGTCATGGCAAAGGCCATGCGGGGGTCTTGCATGGCAGCACCAATGGTGCCCCAGGCCACTTGCTCTGTTTGGCGGAAATCGCCCCCTTGGTAATCCATCAACTGATATTCAAAGCCGCCCACCGAGCCTAAACCGAAAATCGGCGGTGGGGTAAAGGATTGGGCTGAGCCTTCAATTAATGTTGCCAGTTTTTGATTAATCCCCATTTGGATGTTATCGATTGAGAGGTCATCGCTTGTGCGCTTTTCGTAATCATCAAGCAAAATGAAGAGGAAGGCTGCGTTGTTTTGGGCGGCGAAGTTAATTAAATTCATGCCCACAATATTCATGCTTTCTTTTACGCCAGGGACTTCAGAAATTAAACTTTGCACTTTCAAAGCCATCTCTTCGGTTTTATCAATGGCCGTGCCTTCGGGGGTGCCCATTTGCACCATGATCATGCCCATATCTTCATTGGGCAAAAAGCCGGTGGGAGTTGTTTTCAGTAAAAAGTAAGAACAACCAAGTGAAATAGCCACCAAAGCTAAGCCAAAGACAGATTTACGCAAAAGCACCCGCACAATACCAATATATTCATGGCGGAACCTATCCATAAAGCTTTGGAAATGTCGAACAATGAAGTTGTGCTTTTTTTCGCCTTCTTCGTGTTTGAGGAAAACAGCACACATGGCCGGCGACAAGGTGAGTGCGTTAATGGCCGAGATGACAGTGGCCACGGAAATGGTGACGGCAAATTGTTGGTAGAGCTTACCGGAAACACCGGGGATAAAGGCCACCGGCACGAAGACCGATAGAAGCACAAGGGTGATGGCAATAACCGGGCCGGTTATTTCCTCCATTGCTTTAATGGAAGCCTCCCTTGGCGAAAGCCCTTCACCCATGAGGCGTTCAACGTTTTCCACCACAACAATGGCGTCGTCAACCACGATGCCAATGGCCAAAACCATAGCTAATAGTGAGATGGTGTTGGCGGTAAAATCTAAGGCCAAAAGCACAGCGAAAGTGCCGATGAGGGAGACCGGCACAGCTAACATGGGAATGAGAGTTGTGCGCCAATTACCCAAGAAAAGATAAACCACCAGCACGACCAAAATGAAGGCCACGACCAGAGCATGTTGCACTTCATAGATGGAAGAGCGAATGAAAGTGGTGGCATCGAAAATAGTTTTGTAAGCCAGCCCCGGGGGGAAACGTTTACTCATTTCCACCATGGTGGCATCAAGCTCGTCGGCCACGGCCACGGCGTTAGAGCCTGAGCTTTGGCTAACCATCATGCCGTTGCCGGGTTGGCCGTTTAGAAAGCTGTTGACAGAGTAGCTTTCAGCCCCCAACTCAATTCGGGCCACATCACGCAAGCGCAACAAGCCCCCACCATCTTCAGCTGCCCGCAGGACTATGTTGCCAAATTCCTCCGGAGTGCTCAAGCGCCCCCGAGCATCTAACACGAAATGGAGCTCCTGATTGGGAGTCGTGGGTGGAGCGCCAACTTCGCCCACCGCCGCTTGAATGTTTTGCGCACTTAAGGCATTGACAACAAACTGCGGAGTTAAAGATAGTTGCGACATTCGGTCAGGATCGAGCCAAACGCGCATGGCGTAGTTACTGCCAAAGTTCTGAATGTTACCAACCCCCGGCACCCGAGCTAAAGTGTCGATGACGTTGGTGGTCACCCAGTTATCTATGGTTAAGATGTCAATGCTGTTATCCGGTGAATAAAAGGAATAGACCTTGAGCATGGCCGACGAGCTCTTGTCGATGTCCACACCAATGCGAGTCACTTCCACCGGCAGAGAAGACTCCACCTTTTTAATGCGGTTTTGCACATTGACCATGTTCATGTCGGGGTCGCTACCGAGCTCGAAGGTGACAGTTAAGCTGTAGGTGCCGTTACCCAAAGACTGGCTGGACATATAAAGCATCTTGTCCACGCCGTTAACGGCCTCTTCAATGGGCTGGGCTACCGAGCTCTCTAAGGTGTCGGCGCTGGCACCGGGATAGACAGCGTTGACGTTAACTTGAGGCGGCACAACCTCCGGGAACTGGGTCACCGGAATGCGCAAGAGTGCCAAAAAGCCGGCAATGGTGATAACCAAGGAAACCACCACCGCAAAACGAGGGCGGTCGATGAATATTTTTGAAATCATTGAGCTTCTCCCTCAGCGGCTTCTTTAGTTTCGCCGCTTTTGGCCGCCTTTTCCCCTTCAGGAGCTTGGGACGCCGGAGCATCGGAAGCAGGAACGGGCATCACAGGAATGCCGGGGCGCAAAGTCGCCCCCATGAACATAAGCCCCTTTAAGATGTATTCTTCACCGGCTTTCACGCCGGAAGCAATGGCGTAATCTTTCACTAACTCAATGCTGGGATCAATGGTGACCACCCTTTTTTCCGACAAAAACATGGGCGGAGAATCCGGGTTTTCCGGGTCACTGGGCACTTGTTTCAAAACGAAAATATAATTGCCATCGGTGTCGGTTAAAACTGCTTCTTTGGGCATGATTAACAGAGAACGCGGCGTAATTTGCTCCACCCGCGCCCTGACAATTTGCCCGGGACGCAAAACTTTATCGGGGTTGGCAAATTTGGCCTTAAACTTAATGGTGTCAGTCATTTGGTCAACGGTGGGGGAAACGTAAGAAAATTTCCCGGGGGTGGGGTAATAGTGCCCGGGGGCCAATTCCAGGCGCACTTGCCAATCGTTTATGTCTGAGCTTTTGGCAATTTCGTCTGTTTGGTTGGCTTGAATAACTTTGTCGGAAATACCAAAAGTTACCAAAATAGGGTCTAAGGAAACAACTTGAGCCAAAACTCCGCTGTCAGGTTCTAATAAACTCCCCACCGAAAACGGGGTGTCGCTGATTTGGCCGTCAAAAGGCGCCCGCACCGAGGCGTAACCAAGATTCAATTCCGCTTCCTTAAGCATAGCTTGGGCGCTCATGAGGTTCGCTTGGGCTGTCTCAAGCTGGGCTTTTACTTGGTCGTAATCGCTTTTGGGGGTTGTCCTTTTGGCGTAAAGCTCTGACGTCCGAGCAAAATCTAAAGTGGCTTGGTTCAGCTGGGCTTCGGCCGATAACACGCTGGCCTTGGCACTGTCGACTAAAGCTTGGTAGCGGTCGGGCTCGATTTGAAAAAGAATTTCTCCCTTCTTCACCAAATCACCATCATCAAAAGCCTTGGAGACTAAAAAGCCACTCACCCGCGCTTTTAAATCAACGAGGTTATCGGCCTCCATTTTAGCAATGTATTCGTGAGCTCTGGTGATTTCCCGTGTTTCCACAGTACCTAAGACCACTTTATGAGGTTGCATGGATGGGGGAGCCGCTTGACGCAATATCGGTATAATTATGAATATTGCCGTCAAAAGAATGAGCACAGCCGGAATGGCAATAAACAAACGCTTCAATTGGCCGGCTTTAAATTGAACTTCCATCATGTTTTCCTCACAAAAGTCTTTATTATTATGCTAAGAATTTGCTTTAACCTGCACATAAGGAAACACTAATTAATTCAGCGTTTCCATAAATATCAAGTTGTAAATTATAGCACAATCGGGGCCAAAAAATGTAAATTTTTTAAAGTGCTCAAAGCTCTTTCAAAAAGAGATTACACCTTTTATACTTATCGTCTTTTCAAGACTTTAACCTAAATTTTTTCAAACTTATTCTTTTGCCCCGATAGATTTCTTGCGAATTAGCCCCCAAATATAGTATATTAATCAATGAGCTTAGGGCTTATTTTGATGAAAAAAATTAGTTAGTGTCGGCATGAGCGACTTTTGGGCTCTCTCAGCGTCAAATTTAGCTTCTTTCTCTGTTATGTAGGCACTATCTATGGCGGCTTGACCAACACCTTATTGAAGTGAGGTTAAATTCAAACAGACCGTCAAAAATATAGGAGTATTATGTCTAAAGAGTATAACATCGGAGTCTTAGGAGCTTCCGGAGCCGTTGGGCGCGAAGTTTTAAATTCACTTTCCGAGCGCGCCTTTCCTTACGGCAAAGTCAAAGCCTTGGCCTCGGCCCGTTCAGCCGGAAGTGCGGTAGAATTTGCCGGGGACGAAATTATTGTGGAAGAAGTGACCGAAGATTCTTTCAAAGATTTAGACTTGGCCATTTTTTCTGCCGGCTCAGGTGCTAGTGAAAAATACGGCCCCATTGCCGCCAAAAGCGGCTGCCCGGTTGTCGACAATTCCGCCTTTTGGCGTATGGACGAGCGAGTCCCCTTGGTCGTGCCGGAAGTGAACCCTCAAGCTCTCAGCCAACACCGAGGCATCATTGCCAACCCCAATTGCTCCACCATTCAAATGCTGGTGGCGCTGAAACCGATTTATGACGCCGTTGGCATTAAGCGCATTGTCGTTTCCACTTATCAGGCAGTGAGCGGCACAGGGCAAAAGGCCATTGAGGAACTTGCCGACCAAACAAAAAAAATCTTCAATTGCCAAGATGTTACCCCTTCGGTCTACCCTCACCGCATAGCTTTTAACTGCCTGCCGCAAATTGATGTCTTTTTAGAAAATGGCTATACCAAAGAAGAAATGAAAATGATTAACGAAACCAAGAAGATTTTTGGTGACGAAAATATCAAAGTCTCGGCCACTTGCGTGCGGGTGCCGGTTTTCTATGGCCATTCAGAATCGGTCTGGATTGAAACAGATGAGTATATCACCGTGGAGGCGGCCGCCGAAATTCTGCGCAGCAGCCCCGGTTTACTGTTTGATAATGAACTTGGTAAATACCCCATGCCCACGGAAGCCGCCGGACGAGACGAGGTTTTTGTCGGTCGCTTGAGAGCTGATTTATCTTGCGACAACGGCCTGGTCATGTGGGTGGTGGCCGATAATTTACGCAAAGGCGCAGCCACGAATGCGGTGGAAATCGCAGAGCTTTTAATTCGCGACCCCGCCCTTTTAAAAACTGACTGGGTGTGGTAAAAATTATTTTGTCCGTAACAGTTTGACATTTCTTAACCTTTCAAAATGGAGGTACATTATGGCTTGGTCTCAAAATTCCCCGGAGTATGCAAAGTTAATTGAAATTGGGCGTCCTCCCAACATTAAAAAATTGTTTCCCAACTCCAAAGCTTTAATCGTCAGCGGTAAAGTCATTGACCGAGCCCTTATGAGCAAAGGTCAATCAATGACCATTGCGGCCAACGCCCGTAGCTTCCTCATTCTCAAAGGTGTTTTGGCCGCCGCCCAACGGGCTGACGCCGCCATCATCATTGAAATTGCTAAGAGCGAAGGTGGCACCAGCTCTTATTGCGCCCCCAATTATTGGAACTTGGCCCGCTTGACTGACGCCATCATCAACGAAATGGGCTACACCATTCCCGTGGCCATTCACGCCGACCACTATGCCATTAAAGGTGAAAAAGATTTGGCCAAAGCCAAGGTGGAAGTGCCTTCAATGTTTGACGCCGGCATAACCTCCATCGCCATCGACGCCTCACACCTTCCCGATGACGAAAACCTCATCTCTTCCATCGCCATTAATCCCTTCATTCCCAAATGGGCCGGGTTAGAATGCGAAGTGGGCGAAATCAAAGGGGCGGTGGGTCTTTCCACCCCGGAAGATGCCCTCTTTTTAGTCCAAGGCTTAAATGCCCACGACATTCACCCCGACTGGATCGCCCTAAATAATGGCACCACCCACGGCATTCAAGCCTCGGCCACCGGCATTCAAGTTGACCTCACTTCCAAAGTCCACCAAGCCATCAAGCCCTACGGCCTTTCCGGCGCTCAACATGGCACTTCCGGCAATTCTTCCGAACGCTTGCGGGAAATCGCTCAATTCACCAACACCACTAAAGCCAACGTGGCCACCGCTTTGCAAATGGTTGCTTGGGGCGTTAAAATTGACGATTACGGCAACGCCGTCCTTGACGCCGATGGCAACTTCATCAAAGTAGAAGGCCGCGGCATGAGCGAAGAGCTCTGGGCCGAAATCACTGCCATTGCCAAGGCCGAAAACCTCAAAGTCGGCGACTACAAAAAGTTTAACCTTCTTTTTGAAAATAAATTCATGGCCCAAGCCCCGGAATATCGTGACCGCATGGCCAAAGATGTGGAGGACTTCGTCTACCGCCTCCTCACTGACGTCTTTGCCGCTCAAGGTTCCGCCCAGTTGGCCTACGAAACCATCATGAAAGCCGGAAGCTTTGAATTACCTTCCAAAGTCGAACGCACCGAAGACCCTGCCGAATGGACAGAGGCCAAAATTAAGGAAAAAGCCTCCCTCCTCACCAGCGACAAGGGCCCCGAAGGCGACTACGACGACTAATCTCTAAGGAGCCTTGCGGCCCTTAACACTTACGCCCTTTAAATAAAATCGTGTGGCATATTAATTAGTCGACGCTGAAAGACGACTAAAAAGGAGTTTTTCAGCGTCGACTAATTAAAAATCAGAAAGGCTAAAGGAGATAAATATGAGCATTCCCATACGCTTACCTGAAGAACTTGTGGAGCAAGCCCGAAAATATGCAACAATTAATTTGAGATCAGTACCAAAACAAATTGAATATTGGTCATTTCTTGGGCGTATTGCCGATGAAAATCCCGATTTGCCTTTATCTTTTATCAAAGAAACTCTAATGGGTTTAGAAGAAATTAAACAAGGGCAATATACGGAATTTTCTTTTAAAGATGTATGATATGCAAATTATTCAAACAAATAATTTTGCGAAAACATATAAAAAATTACATAAAAATCAGCTTGTTGACGCAAATAGAGCAATTAGAGCAATTATTGATAATCCCTTTAGCGGCGAGCAGAAAAAAGGAGATTTAAGCTCAGTTCGCGTCTACAAATTTAAAATGGTTAACAGCTTGACATTGCTTGCCTATATTTATGATGAAGATAGCATTATTTTAACATTTCTAGCTCTTGCTTCACATGAAAATTTTTATCAAAAAATTAAGCGCTAGGCTTTAAACAAATGCTAATTTATTAGCATTTCCTTAAAAACACTTACGGCCACTCAATGGTAATCCAAATGAAATTAACAATTTCACCTTATTTTATTTTAGCTGCGGCCATTATTTTTGAAGTTGTGGCCACTTCCTTTTTAAAAGAAACACACTCCTTCACTCGCCTTGGCCCAAGCATTGCCACGGTGCTCGGTTATGCCTCCTCTTTTTACTGCCTGTCTATTGTCTTAAAAACTATTCCCGTGGGGATTGCCTATGCCATCTGGAGCGGTTTGGGCATTGTTTTAGTTACGATTATTGCTCTAATCGTCTTTAAGCAACGGCTTGATCTCGCTGCCTACATCGGTATGGGTCTCATTATTGCCGGGGTGGTAGTTATCAACTTATTTTCCAAAGTCTCGGCTCATTAAGGAAACGCTGATTAATCAGTGCTGCCTTAAATTTCATCTATGAAGATTCTACCCAATTCACATTGGTTAAAAATTACTCACCATTGGTTACAAACTAATCAGTTGTGAGTTTTTTTACTTTTACTGAATTTGGTAATTTATTATTGAGCTAAAGGTGTTACAATGGTTCTATATGTTTGGCGCAATTTTTGCTCTGGACACTAATAACAAAATTTAAATACCACTGGGATTATTATGCTGGAAAAAATAAAGAATCATAAATATGCAAGTGTCGCAATCGCCCTTTTCGCTCTCTTAATTCTCTACCGTTTGGGGGCCGCCCTCTTCGGTGGTGACCCCAGCGGCCAAAAGCCCGGTCAAGCCCCTGTTTTTGTGGAATTGGGCCAGGCAACTTTCGGCACCATGCGGCAAGTAGGGCAATATTACGGCTCACTGATCGCAGCCCAACAGTTTACGGTATCACCCCAAGTCGGTGGTGAGTTAGAAGATTTATTAGTAGATATTGGCGACGAAGTGACCAGCGGAGATACTTTAGCTCGGCTTGATGCCAAACAATACCACCTGGCCAAAGAACAAGCCGAACACAACGTAGCCTTAGCCGAAGCCCAAGCAGCTGAGGCCAAAGCTAATCTCAATTTGGCCCGTAGCGATCTAGACCGCCAAGAATCTTTGATGAAAAAAAGAATCACAACTCAAGCCGATTACGAGACTTTCGCCAATAAACTCCATCAAGCAGAAGCACGTTTAGCCGTGGCCGAAAGCCAGCTTTCAGGGGCCCGCAGTCAGTTGGCCGATGCCGAGTTGCGCCTTTCCTACACTAAGGTCACGGCCACCTGGCCGGAAGGTGGGAGCCGCTGGGTGGGTCAACGCTTGGTTAATGAGGGCGATTTACTCACGGCCAACACGCCCATTTTGGAGCTCGTCGCCTTAGATCCGCTTTTAGTGGTGGTGGAGGTCATTGAACGAGATTACCCTAAAATCCACTTGGGGCAAGAAGCTGAGCTGCGCACGGAAGCATTCCCCGATGAAATTTTCCACGGACGCGTGGTGCGCATTGCCCCCGTTTTATCGGCAGACACCCGCCAAGCTCGAGTGGAACTTGAGGTGCCTAACCCAGAGTTGCGCCTAAAACCGGGCATGTTCACGGAAGTTACTTTCGTTTTTAACGAGCTGGAAAACGTCTGGTCAGTTCCCCAAGACGTGCCCTTTCACCGGGCGTCCGGCCACATTATCTTCATTGCCGACCCCCAAACCCAAACCGTAACCTTGCAACCCGTCACTTTGGGATTGGTGGAAAACGGTCGGGTGGAATTAGTGGACAGCCCACCAATTTCCGGGCCGGTTGTTTTCGTGGGCCAGCATCTTTTAGAAGATGGCTACAAATACCGCCTGCCCGGGGGAACTGCCGGGAAAACTCCGCCAAAAGAGGCCGAGGCCAAAAGCGCTCCGAAAGAGACTTCTTTTGAAAATGAAAACGACAATAGTCGTCGTCAAGAGCAATTAAGCTCTAAAGACAGCCAAGCTCAAAGTGATAAAGCAGAAAAAACCAAAACTCCCGAAGACAGCCAAGCTATAAACAATAAAGATAATTCGGCGAACCAAGCAGGTGAATAACAATGGCTAACAATCAACCAACACCTGAACCTCAAGATATTTCCACCATGCGCGGCATAGCCGCCGCCGCTGTGCGCCGCCCTGTTTTCACCTCCATGGCCACTTTAATCGTGGTAGTTTTGGGTTTTTTCGCTCTAGGCAGAATCCCGGTGGATTTAATGCCCGAAGTGACCTACCCATCTATTTCCATCAGCACTGAATATGAAAATGCCTCCCCTCAAGAAGTTGAGGAATTGATAACGAAACCTTTGGAGCGGGCCTTGGCGGCCACGCCGGGCGTTGAGGAAATGAGCTCCACCTCCAAAGAGGGCTCCAGCAGTATTACCCTTTATTTTTCTTGGGGGCATAACCTTGACGAAGGCACTAACGACATTCGCGATCGCCTTGACCGGGTGGTCAAAAACTTGCCCGATGACGCCGATAGCCCTTTCTTGCGTAAATACGACACAGCCTCCTTCCCCATTATGCTCTTGGGGGTGAGCTCTAACCTCCACCCGGTGCGCCTCACCACTTTTGTGGAAGATGAGGTTGTCCACCGTTTGGAACGGAACCCCGGGGTGGCCTCCTCGGGAGTCTTTGGCGGGTTGACCCGGGAAATTCACGTGGAAGTTGACTCGGCCAAAGTTAAGGCTTTGAATTTAGATTTGGCCAATTTCATTAACTTGATTCGCTCTGAGAATTTGACCGAAGCCGGCGGCGACATCGACCGCGGACGCTTATCAGTGGTGGTGCGCACTTTAGGTGAGTTTAGCGACTTAGACCAGCTGGGTAATATCGTAGTGGCCACCAGCCCCACCGGCGCCCAAGTGCGCCTGAAAGATATTGCCACCGTCAGCGACACTTGGGCTGAAATCAGCCGCATAATCCGGGTTAATCGCCAAGTTGGTCTTTATATGCCTGTTTACAAACAATCGGGCACCAACACAGTGGAAGTGGCCGAACGAGCCCGCCAGGCCGTGGCCGAAATCAACGAAACACTTCCCAATATCGATATGACGGTGCTCTTTGACAGCTCCACCTACATTACACAATCCATTGACACCGTGAGCACAGCAGCCATGGCCGGCGGCATTTTGGCGTTATTGGTTATTTTAGTTTTTTTGCAAAACTTGCGCAGCGTCATCATCTTGGGCATTTCCATACCCATTTCCGTAATAACCACCTTCATGACCATGTATTTTGGCGGTTTGACCATTAATATCCTAACCTTGGGAGCATTGGCTTTGGGAGTGGGGATGTTAGTTGATAACGCTATTGTGGTGCTGGAAAACATTTTTCGCCTCCGGGCCAACGGACAATCGGCCTCTGTTGCCGCTGCCCGCGGAGCAGGGGAAGTCACCGGGGCCATCATCGCCTCCACCCTCACCACCTTGGCTGTTTTTGCGCCCCTCGTTTTCCTCGATGGTATGTCCGGCGTTATGTTTCGGGCCTTTTCCTGGACAATCACTTTCGCCCTTATCTCCTCTCTTGCCGTGGCTCTGACTTTGGTGCCCATGCTCACGGCCAAGATCTTAACCGATAAGAGCCTCTCTCAGCACTACGACCGCAAAGGGCGGCTTCTAAAATTGGGCGAGCCTCGCTTTGGCCGTCGTTATTTCAAATTAACCGAAATAACCTATTTAACTTATTTGAAAAAAACTTTAGAACATCCCAAAAAAGTAATTTTTTCAGCCTTTGTCATCGTGGCTTTTTCCCTTCTTTTGTTCACTCAACTTGGCACCGAATTCATGCCCAAAACCGACGAGAGCTCCTTTCGAGTCAATGTAACTTTAGAAGTGGGCACCAGAGTTGAGGAAACTAACGAAGTTATGAAGCTCATTGAAGCCATTGTCTATGACCAAGTTCCGGAGCTTAGGGATACCCAAGTGAGTTCCGGCGGGGCCAGCGGTGGGGCGGCTTTGAGCGGCGGGCACAATGCTGAAATGAGGGTTCGCCTGGTTCCCATTAGTGACCGCGCCCGCTCTGTTTTCGAGATTATGGACGAACTGCGACCCAAATTAATGGGTATACCGGGGGCGACCATTCGCCTTAGGGCCGACCAATCCTTTGTGGCCGGGCGCGGCGGCGGCACGGGCGACCGCATTCAAATTGAGCTCAGAGGTGACGATTTAGACGAACAAACACGGCTCACCAACCTTATGAAAGATATAGTTGAATCTGTGCCCGGCGTCACCGACGTCTATCTCTCCAACGAAGACGCCACCCCGGAAGAACTCATCATCATTAATAGGGAAAGGGCTGCCGATGCTCACCTCACGGTGGAAAACATCGCCTCTCTCATCAAGACGGCCTTGGGCGGCAGCGAAGCCGGAAACTACCGCGACGGAGGCAGCGAATACGCCATTGTCGTTAAATTAAAAGATTCCGACAACTTATCTATCGATGAAATAATGAACCTCACCTTGACCAATTCCCAAGGAGAACAAGTTATTTTAGCCAACGTCGCCCAAGCCAAAAGCTCAACCGGGCCGCTGGCCATCACTCGCAAAGACCAATCTCGCATCGCGACCATTTCGGCAGATTACAGCGATCGTTCTTTGGGCGAAGTGATTGCCGATATTGACGAAGCTCTGGCCGCAGTGCCCATGCCCATGGAATTTTCCTATTCCTTTACCGGTGACGCCGAAGAGCAGGCCGAAACTTTTACCGATCTCACCGGTATGTTGATTTTATCGATCTTTTTAGTCTATATGGTCATGGCCTGCCAATTTGAACAATTAAAAGGCCCTTTGGTGGTTATGTTTGCCGTTCCCTTCACGGCCATTGGCATTGTGCTCAGCCACTTTTTAACCGGCACAACCTTCAACATCAACTCATTTATCGGCGTAATTATGCTCACCGGGATTGCGGTGAACAACGCCATTATTTTAGTTGACCACGCCAACCTCTTGCGGCGGCGTGAAGGCTTGGAAATTGATGAAGCCCTTTTAGAATCGGGCCGTCGGCGTCTGCGCCCCATTTTAATGACTACCCTCACCACCACTTTAGGTATGCTACCCCTTTCTTTGGGGATTGGCGAAGGTGGGGAGTCGCAAGCTCCTTTAGCTCGGGCTGTTATTGGTGGGTTAAGCTCATCTGCTTTCGTTACTTTATTCGTAGTTCCAGCTATTTACAAACTATTCAAACCAAAAACTTAAAGGAAGTGCTAATATAGTATTTTAAGTTGACATCACTAATGTCAACTTAATTAAAGACACACTTGCTCTGGCATCGGGACGTGTAAATTAATTACACTTATGCCGCCGCGGGGTGCTTGACTGCTCTCGCAGTCAAGATAGTAATTTCAACTGAAATTACTATAAATCAGCGTTTCCTTAATTTTCTTGTTTTCGGGCTCCTACGGAACAACATTTCCCAAATCGACGCTATTTAAGCCCTACAACTCGCTGGCGCTCAAACAGTAGGGCTTAAATTAAAGCGTTCAATTTGGGAAATGTTTTCCTCCGTCGCCCTTCGCTCTAAACCTTTATGTGGTTATTTATTCGAGCGCATACTCGCCTTGATTCGTTACAACCATCGTAAAAATTTACTGCAAAAGCCAAGGGCATCCGCCGGAGACACTTTTCGAAATTGACCGTAAAATTTTGCTCCACTTGTCTGAGCGAGCGTTAGCGAGCGAGTTGTGGAGGAAAATGTCGGGCAATTTCGAAAAGTCGTCTCCGGCGGATGCCCGCAACCTCTGCAACCACCACCACAAAATATCAGCACAAAGCCAAGGCGATCGGCAAGAATTAAGACGCTCTTACCCTTGAAAAAATTCTTT
>CAYJAF010000054.1:0-17626 GCA_964368195.1 uncultured Thermodesulfobacteriota bacterium | reverse complement strand
TCAACCAAAACACCTTACTGTTTTTATTTTCGTCAAGGAATTTTCTTATGCTATTTAAAGCGACTGTCACGGTGATGCTCAAAAAAAGCGTTTTAGACCCCCAAGGCTCCGCCGTGGAGCGAGCCTTGAAATCTTACGGCGAGGCCGGTTTGGAATCTGTGCGGGTGGGCAAATCAATTGAGCTCATCTTAAACGGCACCGACGCTCAAGCGGTCGAAGCTCAAGTCGCCGCATGGGCCGACCAACTTTTGGCCAACCCCATTATGGAAACTTACACCGTGAAAGTGGAGCAGGCTTAACAGCCCACAAAACAACCATGAATAACAGATACTTACGCTTTAATATGGAGCCTGCTTCATGACAAAAATTAAAACAGCTGTGTTAGTCTTTCCCGGCTCCAATTGCGACCGCGATTGCGCCCACGCCTGGGAAGCCGTGACCGGAGAGCCGGCAGAACTCGTCTGGCACAAAGAAAGCTCTTTGCCCGATTACGACTTCATCATCTTGCCAGGTGGCTTTTCCTTCGGCGACTATTTACGTTGCGGCGCCATCGCCCGTTATAGCCCGGCCATGAACGAAGTGGCCCGACTGGCCAAACGGGGCACCAGAATCTTGGGCATTTGTAACGGCTTTCAAGTTCTCACCGAAGCCCAACTCTTGCCGGGAGCCTTGGTTCGCAACCGTGATTTGCTCTTTGTCTGTAAAGACCAAAGCTTGCGAGTCGAAAACAAGCAAACAGATTTCACTTCCGAATATCAAAAGGGCCAAGTCATCACCCTGCCTGTGGCTCACGGGGAAGGCGGCTTCACCATTAACTCGGGCGGCCTGAAAAAACTCCAAGATGATGACGGCATCGTTTTGCGCTATTGCGAGCCAGACGGCACAGTCAACAGCAATTCCGCCCCCAACGGCTCAATAGATAACATCGCAGGAATCATCAGCCCAGAAGGCAACGTCATGGGCCTGATGCCCCACCCCGAACGTTTGGCCGAGCCCATTTTAGGCGGCACAGATGGACGCGGAATGTTTGAATCGGTCTTTAATATGGTGAGAGGTGTGGCGTGAGTGTTGGCCCTTGGAAAGAACACGGCCTGACGGCTGAAGAATACGAACGCATTGTCGAACTCATGGGACGTGAACCAAACTACGAAGAACTCTCACTTTTTGGGGTCATGTGGTCGGAACACTGTAGCTATAAAAACTCCCGAGCTCAATTGAAAAAATTCCCCACCACCGGCCCCCAAGTCGTTCAAGGCCCCGGGGAAAATGCCGGGGTAGTGTCCGTAGGCGACGGCCTTGGGGTTGCTTTCAAAATGGAAAGCCACAACCACCCATCAGCCATCGAGCCCTACCAAGGGGCCGCCACCGGCGTGGGCGGCATTGTGCGCGACATCTTCGCCATGGGTGCCCGCCCCATTGCCATCCTCGATTCTTTGCGCTTCGGCACCTTGGAATCCCCCCGCACCCGCCACCTTGTCAGCGGCGTGGTGGCCGGCATCTCCGGCTACGGCAACTGCCTGGGGATCCCAACCGTGGGCGGCGATATATATTTCAACCCCGCCTACCAAGGAAACCCCCTGGTCAACGCCATGTGCGTGGGTTTGGTCGACGAAGACAAAATCTTCAAGGGTTCAGCCACCGGCATCGGTAATGTCGTCTTGGTGGTTGGTGCCCGCACAGGCCGCGACGGCATTAAAGGCGCAAGCTTTGCCTCAGAAGAATTGAGCGATGACGATCCCGATAAACGCCCCAACGTCCAAGTAGGCGATCCCTTTATGGAAAAGCTCCTTTTGGAAGCAACACTGGAAATTTTAGCCGCCGATTTAGTCATTGGCTTGCAAGATCTGGGGGCGGCAGGGCTCACCTCTTCGGCCTCGGAGATGGCCGGTCGCGCCGGGAACGGTCTCTATATTGACATCGAAAAAGTTCCTTTGCGCGAAGAGGGTCTGCTCCCGTGGGAAATCATGCTCTCTGAATCCCAAGAGCGGATGCTCGTGGTGGCCGAACCTTCCAAAGTCCCGGCCATTGAAAAGATTTTCGCCAAGTGGGATTTAGTGGCGGCAGCCATTGGCGAAGTGACGGGCGATGGCCATTTCACCGTCAAACGTGGGGACGAAGTTTTAGCCTCAGTTCCGGCTGGGCTCCTTACTGATGATGCCCCGGTAAATATTAGACCAACGAAAGAACCGGCTTATTTCGAAGAGAAAAAAAGCGGTGATTTCAGCGAATTATTAAATCATAAAGACTGGAGCGGCTTACTTAAAAAGCTCCTTGCATCAGCCAACATCTGTTCTCGCCGCTGGGTTTATGAACAATATGACCACATGGTGGGCATCAGAACGGTAGCCCGTCCCGGCGGTGGGGCGGCGGTTTTGCGCCTGCCGGGGAACAAGGGCCTGGCCCTAACCAGCGATTGCAACAGCCGCTACGTTTACCTCAACCCCAAACGAGGCGGAGCCATTGCCGTGGCCGAAGCGGCCCGCAACTTGGCCACAACCGGAGCCAAACCACTGGCCCTCACCAACTGCCTCAACTTCGGTAACCCCGAAAACCCGGAGATCTATTGGCAATTTGTCGAAGCCACCGATGGTTTAGCCGAAGCCTCGCTCGCCTTAGACGCTCCCGTCACCGGCGGTAACGTCAGCTTTTACAATGAATATAACGGGCAAGCAATTCCACCCACGCCCACCATTGGCATGGTTGGTTTAATTAATAATATTGACAACTTAATCCCAATTTGTTTTCAAAACGAAGGGGATATTGTCTATCTCATCGGCCAAACGAAAGAAGAGCTGGGAGCCAGCGAAGCCCACTTCCTCCTCACCGGGCGGGAAGAAGGCGAAGTGCCCTCCCTTGATTTGGCCGAAGCTCGCCGCCTCAATGACTTTTTAGTGACGGCGGCGGAAAAGCGCCTCGTCAACTCGGCCCAAGATTGCGCCGAAGGCGGCTTGGCTGTGGCCCTCTTTGAGTCTACCCGCAGCGGATTAGGAGCTGAATTGGCCTGGGAGAGTAATTTATCGGCGGCGGCTACTTTCTTTGGCGAAAGCCAGTCAAGAGTCGTTGTGTCGTGCGCTGAAAATCAGCGGGCGGAGTTGGAAAAATTACTCAAGGACTTTTCCCTACCATTCACAGTGCTAGGGAAAGTGGGCGGAAGTCGCCTGACTTTAAAGGCGGCGTCAGCCACAATTGAAGCTACTTTGGCTGAGCTAAACAGCTGTTATGATGCGGCTTTGCCGGAGTTAGTTAAATTTTCTCAACCTGAAACAAAATAATTTCACCAAAGAAACACCCCCCAAAACCTTGGGGCGAACAGCTAATTTTTCGAACTGTCATTTAGTTAATTTTGGTAATTAATTGGCTTTGCAAAGCCAAAGCTTCTGCGAAAATGGTATTTATAAATGCATGATAATATAAAAGATAACGGTTGGCAGAAAGAGTGCGGTCTCGTTGGCGTTTGGACTCCCAATGGCGATAACGTGCTCGACCAGTGCTATATGGCTCTCTTTGCGTTACAACACCGCGGCCAAGAAAGTGCCGGCATTGCCGTCACTAACGGTATGCACGTTGATGTGGAAAAGGGTATGGGCCTTATGCAAGACGCCTTCCGCAAGCGCCTCCCGACCCTGCCCGGCCACGCCGCCATTGGTCACGTGCGCTATTCCACTTACGGTGCCAGCTTATACCACAATATCCAACCGATGTTTGCCTATTTCAGCGGCGGATTCATCTGCTTAGCCCACAACGGCAGCCTAACCAACTCGCGGGCCATTCGGGAAAATTTGGAAAAAAACGGTTGCATCTTCCAAACTACCACCGACACCGAAGCTATTTTAAACTTAATAGCTCGCTCAGAAGCAGAGAATATTGAAGATAAAATCATCACCAGCTTAGCCCAAGTGGAAGGGGCTTACTGCTTGGCAATCATGACCGGCGACAAACTCATTGGCGTGCGTGACCCCCACGGTTTCCACCCCTTGTGCTTGGGCCAAACCGAAAGCGGAACTTACGTTTTGGCTTCCGAAAGTTGTGCTCTGGACGCCGTTGGAGCCCAACTTTTATGCGACGTCCCGCCGGGACAAATGATTGTGGTGGATAAAAACGGTTACCGTTCACGCACCGTAACCACCCGTCCGCGCCTGGCTCGTTGCGTCTTTGAATACATTTACTTTGCCCGCTCAGACAGCATTTTAGACGGTCTTTCGGTGTGGCAAGCTCGCTTTGACATGGGCCGCCAGTTGGCCCGTGAGTTTAAAGGCGAAGCCGACATTGTCATTGCCGTGCCCGACACCGGCATCGCCGCCGCCTTAGGCTTTGCCGCCGAAAGCGGCCTCCCTTACGTGGAGGGTTTGATTAAAAATCGTTATGTGGGCCGCACTTTCATTTTGCCCGATCAGGCCAAACGAAAGACCACAGTTGAAATGAAGCTTAACGCTGTGCGGGCCAACCTCAAAGGAAAACGAGTGGTAATGGTGGACGATTCCTTGGTGCGCGGCACAACGAGTGCGCGTATCGTCTCTTTACTGCGCCGGGCCGGAGCCACCGAAGTCTACTTCTGCGTCTCCTCACCACCCATTACCCACCCTTGCTATTACGGCATTGACACCGCCATTCGCAAAGAGCTCATCGCCTCAGACCACAGTGTGGAACAAATCCGCGACTATCTCAAAGCCGATGGTTTGGTCTATCTCTCGCGAGAAGGCCTTTTGGCGGCAGTGAATGACTGCGGTGAAAACGAAACTTGCACGGCTTGCTTTACCGGCCGCTACCACACTTCCATTGAAGATGTGGCCAAGCACACCACCAAAGAATCGTAAAAAGGAATCGGAAAATGGCCGAAGGAAAATCTTGGTCTTATAAAGATGCGGGCGTTGACATTCAAGCCGGTAATGAAGCGGTGAGCTCGCTGAAGAAAATGGTTCGGGCCACTTACCGCCCGGAGGTCATGGGCGATCTCGGTGGCTTTGGAGCCCTCTTTGCCCTCGACCAAAAGAAATACAAAGAGCCTGTTTTAGTCTCCGGCACCGACGGAGTGGGGAGTAAACTCCAAATCGCCTTTCAACTAAACCGCCACAACACCATTGGTCAAGACTTGGTGGCCATGTGCGTCAACGACGTTTTAGCCCAAGGGGCCGAACCTCTCTTTTTTCTGGACTACTTGGCGGTGGGGAAACTTGAGCCAAGCCAAGTTGTGGAAATTGTTCAAGGAGTAGCCGGGGCTTGCGCTGAATCAGGCTGTTCTCTCATCGGGGGTGAAACGGCCGAGATGCCCGATTTTTACCGAGCCGGGGAGTATGATTTAGCCGGTTTCTGCGTGGGAGTGGCCGAGCGCGAAGGCCTCTTACCAGCGCCCACTTTGGCGGCAGGTGACGTCCTCTTGGGGCTCCCTTCCAGTGGGCTCCATTCCAATGGCTATTCCTTGGTGCGTAAAATTTGCGAATACCAAAACCTCAATTTTAACGACAACTTTGCCGAGCTGGGCCATACTTTAGGCGAAGAGCTCTTAATCCCCACCCGGCTTTACCCCAAGCTCCTGTTACCATGGCTGGCCAAATTCGACATCAAAGCCCTTGTCCACATAACAGGTGGCGGCTTTCAAGAGAATTTGCCGCGAGCTCTCCCTGATTCTTTGGGTATCCGTGTAGAAACGGGCACTTGGCCCATCCCGCCCATTATGAAGCTAATTCAACAGTGGGGGAGCGTGGCCGAAGCTGAGATGTTCCGCACCTTTAACATGGGAATAGGTTTGGTGATGTTTGCCTCCCCCAGCGAAGCTGAAGCAATTAAAGCGGCGGCGGCCGAGCAAAATGAGGCCATTTACCAAATCGGCGTGGTCACTGACCGCCCCAAACAAATGGTGATTACCGGAGTCTGTGATGAGTAAACCCTTAGCCTTAGGAGTCTTGGTCTCGGGCCGCGGAAGTAACTTGGGGGCGATCATCGAGGCCATCGAGGCCCAAAGCTTGGCGGCGGAAATCCGCCTGGTCATCAGCGATAAGCCACAAGCCAAAGCCTTGGACAGGGCCGCCGAAGCTAAGATTGCCACTGAGGTTATTGAGCGCAAAGATTATGGCAGCCAAGGTGATTTCGAAAAGGCGCTGGTCGAAGCTTTACAAAAGGCCGAAGTCGAGCTGGTGGTGCTGGCCGGGTTCATGCGCTTGGTGGGGACTGATTTTCTAAAACACTTTCCCGAGCGGGTCATCAACATTCATCCGTCACTGCTCCCCTCTTTTCCGGGGCTGGACGCTCAAAAGCAAGCTTTGGATTATGGCGTAAAAATAAGCGGTTGCACAGTGCATATCGTCACTGAAATCATGGATGGCGGCCCGATTTTGGCCCAAACTGCGGTGGAAGTTGCCCAAGGCGATACTGAAGAGAGCTTAAGCGCCCGCATCCTCGCCGCCGAACACCGCCTTTTACCCCAAGTTATTGGCCGCTTGGCCGCTAAAAAATAAATTAAGAGATTTAAATATAAGGAGAAACTATGGCCGAGGATACACAAAAAATAAAAGCACTGGTGGTCGGAAGTGGCGCGCGCGAACACGCCCTTGCTTGGAAGCTCGACCAAAGTCCTTTAGTTTCAAGGGTTTTTGTGGCTCCCGGCAACCCCGGCATGGATTTTTGGACGACCTTAGTCCCCATTAAGAGCGACGATTACGACGGGATCGTAAAATTTGCCCAAGAAGAAAACATCGGGCTCGTCGCAGTCGGCCCGGAAGTTCCCTTGGCCGCCGGCTTGGCCGACCGCTTAAAAAAAGCCGGTATTCCCGTCTTTGGCCCCAACCAGGCTGCCGCCCAACTGGAAAGCTCTAAGGCTTTCGCCAAAGATTTCATGCGCCGTCACCAAATCCCCACAGCAGCTTGGCAAACATTTACTAAAGTAGCTGACGCCCGTCAATATCTAAACGATAAAGAAGACGGCCCGGTAGTGGTGAAAGCCTCGGGGCTGGCCCAAGGCAAAGGCGTGGTGGTGGCCGCCAATCGGGCCGAAGCCTTGGCCGCCGTTAACGACGCCATGGAAGGGAACTCTTTTGGCGAGGCCGGAAACGAAGTTGTCATTGAAGATTTCATTGACGGGGAAGAAGTGACTATTTTGAGCTTTTGTGATGGCAAAAGCATCAGCCCCATGCTCCCGGTGCAAGATCACAAACGCATTGGCGAAGGCGACACCGGCCTCAACACCGGCGGCATGGGGGCCTACGCTCCTGTTTCGGCCTACACCTCAGAGGTGGCCCGGCAAGTGGAGGAAAACATCATCACTCCAACTTTAAATGGGCTCAAAGCTGACGGTTTAGATTTCTGTGGGTGTCTTTATTTCGGGCTCATTTTGCCGAGCTCCGAGTCAACTTACCAAGGCCCGCAAGTAATTGAATATAACGTCCGCTTTGGCGACCCCGAAGCTGAAGTTTTAATGCCCCTTTTAAAATCAGATCTGGCTGAAATAATGCTCAAGTGCATTGACGGCAAATTGGCTGACTCTCCCGTCCAATGGCGCGACGAAAGTGCTGTCTGCGTGGTCTTGGCCTCCGGCGGTTATCCGGCTGATTACAAAACAGGCTTGGTGATAACGGAAGATGTGTCATCAGTTGCGGGCACGTCCATTGCTTTTCACGGCGGCACAGCCCTCAATGAAAGTGGCGAAATAGTCACGGCCGGCGGCCGCGTCATGGCCGTAACAGCCAAAGATTTAACCCTGGAAAACGCCTTGCGTAAAGTTTACGATCGCCTCAGTTGTATTCATTTCAAAGGCAGTTATTACCGAGGGGACATTGCCAAACGCGAGTTGGCTCGCCGCCAAAAATAGACAAATCTTAAACTATAACGAGAGATTATGCTAAAAAAAGTAGCTACCAAAGATTTACGAGTTGGAATGTTCGTGGCCGATGTGGGCCGCTCATGGCTCAACCATCCTTGGAAAACTAAAACGAAGCTGTTGGCCTCTGCTGATGACATCAAACGTTTGGTTGAGTTTGGTATTGAAGAAGTTACTATTGATACAGATAAAAGTGACAAAACAGCCCTGGCTTCCCCAGAGGAAAAAAAGAGCCCGATAGCCGCTGCCACCTCAAGCTCTCAAGCCCCCCCCAAGGCAGCCGCCGCCCCTCGCTTCCCTGAAGTTGTGAGCGAGTTGGAGGCCCGGTTGCCGCAAGCAGCTAAAACTTATACCAAAGCTTTAGACACCTCCAAAGCTCTTTTGGCAGCCTGCCGCATGAACCAGAAAATTGAAGTGGAAGCCGTTAAAGAGAGTGTAGCGGAAATGGTTGATAACATTTCCCAAAACCAAGATGCTCTGGCCGCCTTAATTAAATTGCGCCGCTTTGACGATTACAGCTATACTCACTCATTGAATGTTTCGGTCTTAGCCATTTCCGCCGGCAAATCAATGGGCTTATCTGATAAAGAGCTACACACCTTGGGCATGGGCACCATGTTTCACGATTTGGGAAAAACCCGCATCCCGGGCCATATTCTCAACAAACCCGGCAAGTTAACTGATGAAGAGTTTGCCATTATGCGCTCCCATGCCGATTTGAGCGGGAAAATCATTCTCGAGCAAAAAATGCAAGTTGACGAGCTTGTCTACAAAGTGGCTCGTCACCACCACGAGCGGCACGACGGTAGCGGCTACCCCGATGGTCTGGCCGGAGACAAAATTCCTTTTTTAGTGAGTTTATGCGGATTATCAGACATTTACGATGCCTTAACTTCCGATCGCGTCTATCACAAAGGGCGGGCTCCCCACGATTCCCTAAAATTCATTTACAGCTTGCGCGACACCCACTTTCCGGCCGAATCGGTGGATCGCTTTATTCAATCGGTGGGAATTTATCCACCCGGAACCATTGTAATGCTTGAAAACAAACAAACCGGCGTAGTCATGGAAACTTCAGCCGGCAATTTAGCCTCACCTTTCGTTAAAATTGTGGGCGATGCCAGTGGCTCTCTTTTCAGTAATCCCAAAATTATTGATTTAGCCACCAATGAAAATAAAGATTATAAAATTAGCAGAGTCATTCCGCGGAGTGAGGCGGGATTCGACCCGGCATTTTATTTCAACTTGCCCAAATAATAGAGATTTTGATGTCAGATTGTAACTTACCCAGTAACAGTGATGGAGAATTGAGCTCTGCGGAAGCAAAAGCTCGCCTTGCGACCTTGCGCCAAGAAATCAACCAAGCCGCCGCTTGTGCCAAACGTGACCCTTCGGAAATAACTTTGTTGGGCGTGAGTAAAACTTTCAGTGCCGAATGCGTGAAGCTCTATATCGATGTGGGGCTCAAAACTTTTGGTGAAAGTTATATGAATGAAGCTCGCCCCAAAATCGAAGCCCTTAACCAGCTAACACCTGATTTAAACTGGCATTTCACCGGCCAACTGCAAACAAATAAAGCCAAATATGCCGCCAAGCTCTTCAGCACCATCCACTCCCTTGACCGCTTAGAACTGGCCGCAGAGCTAGACCGTCAAGCTGCAACTCGAGAGAAAATATTAGACGTCTACATTCAAGTCAACGTGGCCGGTGAAAATTCAAAAGCCGGCTTATCACCTTTGGATTTACCTCGTTTCATCAAAGACATTGAGCAATATAAATCGTTAAACATAAAGGGATTAATGACCCTACCGCCCTACGACCCCAACCCGGAACTCTCCCGGCCTTACTTCCGTGCTCTAAAACTTTTGCGCAACGAAAACCTTCCCCCAAACTCCGGGCTCTCCATGGGCATGAGCGGTGATTTCAAGGTAGCCATTGACGAAGGAGCAACCGTCGTGCGGATCGGCACAAGCCTCTTCGGCTCACGTTACTAATATAGTATTTAAAGTTGACATCACTTCAACTTAATTAAAGGCACACTAGCTTTCGGCATCGGGCCGTGCAAATTAATTGCACTTATGCCTTCCAGGGCCGACGCATCTAAATTCTCGCCGCTCGCCTCCGGGGGTACTTCTCCAAAATATTCCTTATTTCAACTCCTTCGGCTTCACTTCACTTCGGCTGACGCCTTCGTTTCGTTCATTAGGCGGAGTTAAAATTGCAGAATCTTTTGGAGAAGCACCCCCTTCGGCTTCGCTTATTTCACGAATAAATTCAAATGCTATTCATAAATTACTAATAATTAGTCGCCGCTGAAAAAAGCAGTAACAGCTAGCAATAATTGATGAAACAGCAAAAAATCAAGGGAAAAATATGCAAAGGAATTACGCCCTTTTTAGCAAAACCCGGTATATTTTTCTCGCGAAAATGCTGGTAGCGGCGGCTAAGGCGACTGCCGCCTGGCAGGCGCCCCGCAGGCGAAGCACCAGCCGGAATTCACTTCCGGCGGCCTTTTGCGAACGCAAAAGGGGTGCGAAAGCCAGCGTGTCTCGCTGAAAAACGACTGAAATGGAGTTTTTCAGCATCGACTAATTAATTCCACTTACTCAGCGAGAAAATTCCTTTCCTAAAAAATTAGACGCATAGGCCCTGGCCAGATACCCTAAAATACCGACGGAATCGGTGCGGCCGGAGGCGTGCTTATGCCTCCCATCGGAACCCCATTCCAGGGGCAACAAACGTCCTCTGCCTCAAAGGGATAAGCACTGACACCGATTGCGCTTTCAACTTCATCATTACTATTGAGCTCCGCAATTAAAGTAGCGGCCAAAGCTTCATCCAGCGTTTTTATGGCTTTAATTTCAAGGCCTGATAGAAGCTCTGCCGGAATATCCGCCAAATCAACTTCATTTTTAAAGGGGATCAAGACGGTGCTCAAGCCCGCCGCCTTAGCTGCCAAAAGCTTTTCCTTCAAACCTCCGATTGGTAAAACCAAACCACGCAGAGATATTTCCCCGGTCATGGCAACTTCAGGACGCACCGGACGCCCCAAGGCCAACGAAGCAATGGCTGTGGCCAAGGCCACCCCTGCCGAAGGGCCGTCTTTGGGGATTGCACCTTGCGGCAAATGGAGGTGAATATCATTTTCGCTGAACCATTCAGGAGCCAAGCCCCATTGAGGAGCCCGTGAACGCACATAGCTGATGGCAGCCTGAGCCGATTCGCGCATCACTTCCCCCAGGTGCCCGGTGAGCAAAAGTTGCCCCTTGCCCGGCATGGCCACCGCTTCAATAAACAGGAGCTCACCACCGACGGCCGTCCAAGCCAAACCGGTGACCACACCCACTTGAGCTTCAGTCGCCCGCTCTTCCCGCAAATGACGAGGACTACCCAAGAGCTCGGCCAAAGGCGGAAGCACACTGAAATCCACTTGCCCCTCAACTTTAGCCACCGCGCATTTACGAGCCACCGAGCCCAATTGACGCCGTAATTCACGCACGCCGGCCTCTCTGGTGTAACGTTCAATTATTTGCCGCAACAAGCCCTCATCTAAATTGATGGCCTCCAAACCATGAGCGGAAAGTTCTTGAGGCCAAAGGTGCTTTTGCGCCATGACCAACTTTTCTTCCACCGTATAGCCACCAAGTTCCACAATTTCCAGACGATCACGCAAGGCTAAGGGAATATCCTCAAGGACATTGGCCGTCACTATAAAAAGCGCTTTGGAGAGATCAAAAGGTATTTCCAAATAATGATCTACAAAGGCATTGTTTTGCTCCGGGTCTAAAACCTCTAAAAGGGCCGCCGCTGGGTTCCCAAAGTGATGATGGGATAATTTATCAACTTCATCAAGTAAAATCAACGGGTTATGGCTTTTAGCTTTTTTGAGCGCACTTATTAAACGGCCCGGCAAAGCCCCCACATAAGTGCGGCGATGGCCTCTGATTTCAGCCTCATCACGCACCCCCCCCAAAGAAAGACGGACAAACTCACGCCCCAAAGCCGACGAAATAGAACGTGCCAACGAAGATTTACCCACCCCCGGAGGCCCCACGAAACAGAGAATCGGGCTCCTTTGACCACCGGTCAACTGGCGCACAGCTAAAAATTCCAAAATCCTTTTTTTGACTTTTTCCAAACCGTGATGCTCTTGGTCTAAAATACCTTTGGCAGTGGCCAAGTCTGAAGAATCCAGGGTGCTCTCTTGCCAGGGAAGATCTAAAATCAATTCCAAATAATTGGCAATGGGTTCAGCTGAGTGCTGACTGGAGCGCATCAATTTAGCCAACTCTTTTTCCGCAATAGCACGCACTTCTTGTGGCAAAGCCTTAGCAGCAAGGCGGCGTTTCAAGTCGGCCCATTGGTCGTTTTCACCACCGGCGCCCTCACCTTCCCCAAGCTCAGCTGAAATGGCCTCCAATTGAGCCCGCAGTTGGAATTCCTTCTGAGTCTTATCCATTTTTTCCTTAATGCGCGCTGAAATGGCCCGACCGGTTTCCAGTTGCTCCAACTCTTTGTTCAAATGCTCCAAAAGCTTTAAGAGACGCGCTTTGATGTCAATTATTTGTAAAAATTCACACTTAAGCTCTGCCTTCAGAGGCAAAGCTGCCACAATTAAATCAGCCAAAAGACCGGGCTCATCATCTAAGGCATTACCAACCTGCAAGGGGTTAAAGGGCAGAGAAGCCGAAAGCTTTAAAACTTCGCTAAAAAGCCTTTTCACCTCTAAAACCAAAGGACGCAACTCATCAGAAGGCGCAAAGATTTCGGTCACTTTTTCAACTTGAACCCGAGGTAAAACAGAGCCGTCGGAGGCCGGTTCCAAATTTAAAAGACGAACGCGCCCGTGCCCTTGGGCCAAAACACTCAAAGAACCGTTTTCTTTCTCCCAGGCTTTATGTAAGCTTGCGGTCAAACCAATGCTATAAAAATCAGCTAGTTGCAAGTTATGAGGGTCTGCTTGGGCATTGCGCAGAGGAAGAAGAGCCAAGGGCCGCCCGCTGACGAGGCAACGCTCGGCAACTTCTTGCACGGCTTTACTTTCCACTGAAATCGGGTAGACCAGCTGCGGAAAGACATTCAAATCCAGCATTGGTAGAAATTCGATATTTTGGGGGCCGGAGGCCAAATAGTTATCTTTTGAAGGGGCCAGCTCCAAACCCCATTTCTTTTCAGAATCTTTATTACTGTGAGAATTTGTCATTTACCTTCCACCTTTTTCTGAAATTTTCGGTTTTTCAGATGATGATTTACCAGATAGTATCTCACCAAGCTCAAAACCTTCCCGCAAAAAGCACAAATTTCAGGGCTTTCGCTCAAAGTATTCTTTGGCTATCAGCCAACATTTTCAATTTGCGGCTGAAATTGATGTTAAGCATGGCTTGCGGGCTTGTAAAGAGCAAAAGGGAAATTAGGCTTGAAAAAATGCGCCAAAAAGGCTTGCGGATAAAACATCAACAGTCTAAACCACTTGATTTTTTTAATGAAAAAAGGGCAGAAAAAAATCAGACAGTATTTTTACGACGCGCTTGAAAAAAAGTGCGGATTTGCTCTTGGGCTTCCCCGGCCAATAAACCACCCCGCACTTCCAAGCGGTGATTGAGACCACTGGATTCATGGAGACTCAAAAGCGAACCGGCGGCCCCCCACCTTGGTTCAGGTGCGCCATAAATAACTCTTTGCAAGCGAGCATGGATTGCGGCGGCCAAGCACATGGGGCAAGGCTCAAGGGTGCTGTAAAGAGTGAGCCCGGGCAAGCGATAGTTCCCCAGCTTTTGAGCAGCTGCCCGAATGGCTAAAATTTCAGCATGAGCCGTTGGGTCGCTACGGTTAATGACTCCGTTGCGTCCGGTTGAGACTAAATCCCCTTGAGCATCGACAATAACAGCCCCGGCCGGGACTTCATTTTCCAACGCAGCTTCCCTCGCCTCACAGAGAGCCAGGCGCATATTTTCAGTTTCCGCCAGCGTAAATATTTCCATGAATAAAAAACCTTTATTTTTTTCTTGACTTTTACCACTACTGTTTGGTATATTATTTCTTTGTCGGGACGTGGCGCAGCCTGGTAGCGCACCTGAATGGGGTTCAGGGGGTCGCTGGTTCAATTCCAGTCGTCCCGACCATTTTTTAAAACTTTGTCAGTTCCTAATGCTGACAGTATTTAGCTTTTCACTTTACCTATCAAACTAGCAAGACACCCCAAGCTAAATAAAATGTTTACCCGCCTTTTTTGACTTTCCTGTTAAAATTCTTGCCTTTTTACCATATAGCGGTGCTCCCTTGGGAGTGCCGCTTTCCTTTTTGGGGCGAGGGCACCAACTAAACCCCGACCTTTGCGCCAACCAACTGCCCACAAGCCGCCGACAAGCCGCCCCCCTTTGACCAACGCACAATTACCGTATACTTTTTCGCCCGCAAAAGCTCTTGAAATTCCGCAACAACTGAATCATCCGGAGGCGTAAAAGGTGCCCCCGGCCAAGGATTAAAGGGAATAAGATTAATTTTCACCTTCAAACCGGCCAAATAACGGCTGAGCTCTTTGGCGTGTGCGGGGCTGTCGTTGACCCCGGACAATAAAACGTAAGCCACACTGAGACGCCGCCCCGAGGCCAAGGGCCAAGCGGCCAAAGCTTTTTTCAACATCGCCAGGGGAAAGCGGCGATTGATGGGCATGAGCTGATCACGCAAGGCATCGTTGGGAGCAGACAGAGAAATAGTGAGCCCGGTTTCAAACTTACTTGCCGCCAAAGGAGCCAAGGCCGGGACAATCCCCACGGTAGAAACGGAGATGCGCTTTTTGGCAAAAGCTAAAAGGTCGGAATCTGTGATAATTTTTAAAGAGGCTAAAAGCGAATCAAGGTTCAAAAGTGGCTCCCCCATGCCCATGAAGACTATGTTGGTCAGCTTTTCGTCTGCCGTGAGAAGCTTCTTGGCCCCGATGATTTGCCCCAAAATCTCCCCGGGCGTCAAATTCCGTTTAAAGCCCAGCTCAGCTGTGCGGCAAAAGCGACAACCCAAACTACAGCCCACTTGCGATGAAACACATAAAGTGAGATGTTCTTTTTCCTGAATCAAAACGCTTTCCACCGCTGAACCATCAGCCAGCTGCCATAATATTTTACGGGCCTCAGAATCTTTGGCCACCTCTAAAACTTCCGGGTGCTTAATTTGAGTTTGACTAGCCAATTTCTCACGGGTACTTTTGGCAATATCTGTCATTTCAGCAAAATCAGAAACACCTTGCCGAAAGAGCCAAGAAGCCAGTTGACGGCTACGATAGGACTTCTCGCCCAAGGAACAACAGAGCTCAGTAAGCTCATTTAGCGAAAAATCAAGTAAATTGGGGCGGGTATCAATCATTGGCTTATCTTTTCATTTACAAAGCGTAAAAACACGGTCAATTCCCCTCGGGGAACTCACGGTCAATGCGCTTCACGGCTGAAAGCTCTTTCACCGCCTTCACCATGGCCTCGTAGTGAGATTGATCTCTGACCTGCAAATGGAAACTCATAGAAGCTCCCCCGGCCTCTTCGGTGGCATGAGCTTCCAAGATATTTTCCACATGGGGACTTATGGTGTTTAGAACTTTTAAAAGAGTTCCCGGAGTGTTCACCGTGATTACTTTGATGTAAATATCATAAATGATATGTTCGTGGTCGCTCCAATTTGCGCTGAGTAGACGGTCAGGATCTAAGCCGGCCAAAGATGAACACGTTGCCGAGTGGATGGAAATGCCATGCCCTTGGGTGATATAGCCCACAATGGGCTCCCCGGCAATGGGGGCGCAACATTTGGCCAGACGAATAAACACATCACTTAAACCGGAAACTAAAATGCTCTTTGCCGGGTCAGATTCCTTCGCCGCCCTCGGAGTATGCGAAGATGGCTGAGGAATCGCCGTTTTAAATTTTTCCGGAGCAATGGTCTGAAGCACTTTTATTACCGACAAACTCCCGAAAGCCACAGCTGCGTTCAATTCATCTAAAGTGGAATAACCTAAATTTTTCAAGACTTTAGGGTCATTTAAATTCGCTTTGGGAATTTTGGCCTTGCGCATTTCTTTTTCTATTAACTCATGCCCAAAGTTAATGGCCTTGGCCCGCTCTTCGGCGGCAAACCACTGGCGAATGCGTGCTTTGGCCCGAGGTGAGGCACAAAAGTTAAGCCAATCTTGGTGCGGCGTGCCGTTACGATTGGTCATGACCTCCACGGTATCCCCACTCTGCATCTGGTGACGCAAAGGCACAATGGCTCCATTGACCTTAGCCCCAACACAAGTATGCCCGACCATGGTGTGAATGCTGTAAGCAAAATCCACCGGGCAGGACTTGGCCGGGAGCTCCTTCACATCACCGGCCGGAGTAAAAATGTAAATGCTCTTCTCACCACCGGCCAAACTCTCACGCACCGAGTTGAGAAACATTTCGGGATTCGTCAAATTCTCCTGCCAACTGAGCACTGAACGCAAAGCATTAATGCGCACATTTTCTTCTTGGCTGGCGCGGCCCCCCTCTTTATAACGCCAATGGGCAGCAATGCCGTTTTCAGCGTAGTTATGCATCTCACTAGTTCTGATCTGAATTTCCATGCGCGTATTACGAGGGCCAATGACCGCCGTGTGGAGAGATTGATAACCATTTGATTTCGGAAGGTTAATATAATCTTTAAAACGCCCCGGAATCGCCTTGAAAATGGAATGGATAACCCCCAAAGTCGAATAGCAATCCTGCACCGAATCCACAATAATGCGAAAGGCCGTGAGGTCAAAGAGCTGATCAAAGGCCAAATTCTGATCGCGCATTTTCTTCCAAATACTATAAATATGTTTCGAACGGCCCTCAATTTTGGCTTTGATTCCAGATTCAACAATGCGATTATTCAAAAAGTCAATAACTTCCGCCACATATTCCTGACGGTCACTGCGCCCGGCCGAAAGGTTTAAACGAATCTCACCATAAGCCTCCGGCTCCAAATAAAAGAGACACAAATCCTCCAGCTCTGTTTGTAACTTGTGAGTTCCCAAACGATGAGCCAATGGCGTGAAAATTTCTAAAGTCTCTTGGGAAATCAAAATTTGCTTGTGCTCAGGCATATGCCCTAAGGTGCGCATATTATTAAGACGATCAGCCAATTTGACCAAAATAACCCGCAAGTCAGTGAGCATGGCCAAAATCATCTTACGCATATTTGAAGCTTTACGCTCCGTCGCTGAACCAAAATTCATCTGCGAAAGCTTCGTGACCCCATCAACAATGTTGGCCACGTCTTTACCAAACTTTAAGGCAATTTCATCAAAAGTAGCATCAGTATCCTCAATGGTATCATGCAACAACCCAGCCGCCACCGAAACAGCATCAAGCTTCATATCATTTAAAATACAAGCCACCGCCAAAGGATGATTCAAATAAGGCTCCCCAGAACGACGAACCATGCCCTGATGCGCACTGGCCGCATAAATATAAGCCCGCTGGACTAAGGTCACATCAGAACCGGGATGATTCTGAGTCAACGACTCTATAATATCCTCAATCCGAACCAACTGACCACCGTAAACAGGTGTATCCTCCAAAGGTATATATTGCTGTTGCTCAGCCATCCTTCATTCCTTTTTAGGTTTTTTTGGGGGAAAACTTTTTTGTAAAATTCACACAGGTGATGTTACGTTAAAAAATGTAGAGCATGAGTGCTTGGTTCAATTCATAATACCACCTGTAGTAAATTCCCCCAAACCCCCTTTCAAAAAACTTTTATGGGCGTGGGGCTTTGGCTTTTTTACTTCGTAAAAAGAGCCAAAGCCCCTACCAAAAACGTTGTTTG